>CAZOTB010000165.1:0-13286 GCA_964582645.1 uncultured Verrucomicrobiota bacterium
GGGAGGGGTTCGACTTTCTGGGGTTCACCTATCGGGAAGCGTACTCGACGCGGCAAGGACGGCTGGTGCAGGTGAAATACCCCCGTGCCAAGAGCGTGCGCGGGATTCAACAACGAATCAAAGCGGCGATCCAGTCCGTGGGGCTGGGCGCGGAGTTTTCCGAAGTCATCACTGTGGTCAACCGCAAACTGCACGGTTGGGCCAACTACTTTCGGATTGGCAACAGCTACGCGGCGGCGCTGGGGTTGAACGAATACGTCTGCGAGCAGCTACGAATCTGGTGGAGGCGACGCAAGCAGAACAAGCAGATACGTGGCGGACGCGAGTGGGCGAATGCGTATTTCTATCGGCAGGGGTTGGCGTATCTACCCGCGTTGATGCGAGGAGGAGCGAATGCGGCCTGAAGAAACTCCGAGGGAAAGCCGTGTGAGGGAAAACCTCACGCACGGTTTGGTCTATGAGGTGAAGCCGAGCTTAATGCGCCGCACGCGCTCCCGGCGAGGCTTTACTTTAATAGAACTGCTGGTCGTCGTAGCCATCATTTCGATCCTTGCCGCGTTGCTGCTGCCCGCGCTGGCGGGCGGCTGGGCAAGCGGCGCCCAGTCCTACTCGCTGGACGAAGTGGTCCACACCGACCGTATCTTCCTGGGGGCGGAAAACTTCGCATCGAACGTGAAAGACAACTCCTACTTCGACCGAACAAACGAGGGCGCGCCCTCACCCGTGCTGCCATATCCTCGTCACGCTCGCGATGGACTCAGTTTCATCTTCGTGGATGGTCACGCCGGATTTCTGCGTAGGGGCAAGTGGTACAACTGCGGTTACGGCGCAAAGTGGTGGCCGGCGACCATCTCGGTGGGGGCGGCATCTACGGCGAATGATCTCCCGGTAACAAACCGCCAGCGGCAGTGGATCCGATACAACGGCGCGAAATCATGCAGTTCACATTCTCCGAGTCGCATATCGTCGAGCATCGCATGCTCGGTTACCCCGTGTTCCGGGCCATCCTGCCACCCTCGCTTCTCGGCGATCTCCGTCGAGCGGCGACGCGGATCCGGGAAATGACGCGCAAAGCAAGTGGTCCGCGCGCGATGCGGTTGACCGGGCTGCTCCAGAGCGCAGTGGGTCGCAAGCCGTTAGAAGAATACGCCGTGTTGCCGCAACCCGTGGAGGCGATTCACAAGTTGCTCCCCCCGGCGCACCGGCACGGAAGCGAGTTCACGCTGCTGATCGAGCCGAGCGGCATTCCCGTATGCCAGGCATGGCATCGGGACATTCGCGAAACGGACCCGGGAATCGAGCCCATGGACTTTCGTCGCGTTCAGTACGATCCGCTTTTCTTCAATCAGATCAATTACCCGCTCTACGAGGACACCTGTCTTTGGTATCTGCCGGGAAGTCATTTGCGCGGCGATTTTTCTTCGGAGACCAGGGCGGCTGCGACAAGCCCGTTCGCCGACCGCAGCCGCGAATTCACAGCGGAGGAACGCGAGGTCCTTGGGCTCGAGTACTGCCGCGCCATGCCGGGAGGCATCTGTCTGGCGATGAACGCGGGCGACTGCGCCGTGTACCATCCCCTCGCGTGGCATCCTGGCAATTACGTTCCACACAAAATCCGCGCCACCCTTCACGATAGCTGTCGCACATCCGAGGTGGATGCATGGTCCGCGTCGCGGAGCAACTCGTAGGAGCACTCAATGCACTCAACGCAATGGACTCTTGCCGATTCCCAGGATCGAGCCGGACGCCGCCCAGTGGTTCGTGCGGCGATAGCCTCCGTCATCCGCGCGGCTGAAGTTCCTACATCACTCCGTACCACCCGTATGCGTCGGCGGGGGCAAGGACGAAGTTCGAGCGCCCGGCGGGATACCATGTGTTCGGGTTCTTCTGCCGATGATCGTCCATCGCGCGGACTTCGATGAAGTACATCCGGTGCTGCTCGGGTACGTCGAACGGCACCGAAGTTTGCGTCGTCTGCTTGTGCAAGAGCGGTTGTTGACAGGCGCGGTCGGCGCACACACGCACGTCGTACTCGACGGCGCCGCCGCCGCGCTTCACGGACTCGGCCCAGCGCACGCGCACCCGGCTGCCGGATTCGCGCACCACCGGCAGGATTATCGGGATCGTGGGCGGATGCTCCTTCGGGCCGTCGAGGTAGTAGGAATAGTATTCGTACGAACCCCACGGGCCGAACACATAGCCGAGCAACTGATACCCATCTTCCGCGACCAGCAATTCAGGATCGTACGCGAAACACGTCTGCGGCCAGCCGTCGGCGAAGAACGGGTCCGCCTTGAGTTCCTCGACCGAAAGCACACGGCCGTCGCGCGAAGGCTGGTACGAGCCGAAGAACAGCGCGTCGGCGATGTGCCACGAGCCATCGTAGAACGCCTCGGCGACGCTGTGATGCGAGAGCCCAGTCTGACGCGACTCGATCCCTGCCGCTTCGAACAGGGCACGGAGTACTTGCACAGCCTGACCGCACCGGATGTCATGTCCTTCGAGCAACCCCACCGGGTCGCCGTGCGTCTGCACCTGGATCGGGTTGTAGTACGTGTTCTGGCGAACGAAGCGGTTGATGATCACCGCTTTCTCGGCGTCGCTCTTCGCGTCCCACAGCAACGTCTCGACGAGGCGTTTCCAGTACTGCGGGGCGTTCGTTTTCGCACCGCGGCGGAGCAACTCCGCTTCCTTGCCGGGAGGATACTCGGTGGCGGGACCGGCCGAGTTCGAGATCGGCTGCGTCCACGGCGAGTGCGGGATGTAAAGCGCGTGGCGCGTCGAATAGCTGCGCCGGTACTGACGGGTGTGAGCGCCGAGATCGAAACTGAAATCGTACGCATCGAATCCCGGCTCGTCGTTCGCTGGTTCGCTCTGCAACACGATCCACGAGCCGTATTCGGTGCCAAGTTCGCCCGGTTCGCCGTACGGGATGACGATGCCGGTGATGACGAATCGGTTCTGATCCGTCCAGGTGTAGCAGAGCAACGGGACGCCGTCGGGCTGCGCGGGTGCGGTGAGATAATCGAAGCTGCGGCTCTCGGCGTCGAACACAAGGAAGCGGTCGAGGAACCGCGGCGGTTTGCCGTCCACGGCGAGCGGGCCTTCGGGGACGATGATCTTGCCGGTCTTGGGATCGAGCCGGCTGCGGTGCAGGTAGGTGCTCAGACAGAAATAGCCCTTCCCCTGAAACCCGAACCCGCCGCCCATGTAGCCATAGACCTTGCGATGATCGGGCGTGGGAATCGGATCTAGCCACTTGCCGCTCTTCATCTCCATCGGGATCAACCTCCCGCCCGCGGAATCGGCACTGTAGAGGATGCCGCGATGTTCAATCTTGCCGGCCAGACCGGCTTCGGGGAACGGACACGCTCGTTCGTCCACAAAGCGCTCTGATTCGAGATCGAACCGAATCAGCCGGCACGGGTCCGTGAGCGCGGAATAGACGAACCCGTCCGAGAACGGTTCGCCGCCAGCAATCTGCCCTTGGAACGGACACGCCACCACGCGCGGCCTGGCGTCGGGCGCGTCGAGAATGAGCACCTTCGATTCGGACCGCTCGTAGAGGAGCACTTTGCCGTTGGGCGCTTTCGTCCCGTACCACACAATCGGGCGGGCGGCGGGGATTTCCTGTTCAATGCACTGGCCCGTCTCTGGATCGAACACGAGATAGTGCCGACCGTAACCGAGCGTGAGCACCAGTTTGCCGTCCCAGGCGAACACCTGATAGGCGACATGATTTCCCATTTTGCGAATCGGCACGACGCGCACTTCCGCAGTGCGGAGGTTGTGCGCGACGAGCCGTCCCGCGCCGCAGCCTTCCCAGAGCCAGTCGTCTGCGTCCACGTCGAACCCATACGGGCGGCCGGTGCTGATTTCGTCGTGGCGATAAAGCCAGGTCTTCGGTGTTGGGGTCATAAGCATTCTCGTTGAATCAATCAGGAATTCTTACCAGACTGCCGCGCGGGGTCAATCACCGCAACGCTCGCACTCGCTCGGCCACGAGGGTCTTGTGGACTTGTGGTAGCGTGCCGGTATCGAAATAGCGAAGCGTCGCGGCGGACAACGCTTTGCAGAATTGACCGAACGGCTGTGGATAGTGCGAGACCGACGGGCACGCGTTCGCCGTCTCGGGATCGGTGCCGACCGCGCAGAGTTCGACCTGGTTGGGAATGCCGATGCCCCCGCCCATGAGCACGCCGAGGATGACGCCGATGTGCACCGAGCGCGCGACGATGATGCCCTGCGGCTCCCGAATGTGGCCCACGAACCGGCGGAAGGTCATAATCAACGGCTCCAACTGCAACGGCACCCAGAGGACGCGAGCCTGAATCGGCTGATGTTCCCACTCAGCGCACGTGGCCCGGAATTGTTCGACCGATTGCTGGATCGCAACTGCGCCGCTGCGATTGGTCACCAAGTTGATCGTGGTGAAACCGTGCTGTAGCAGCGTCAACGTGGCGTGTCGGATCGCGGTGCCCACGTCGAAACGGATGAACGGCAGGTCAATGCCGGGCGCCGGCTTGCCGATCATGAGAGCCGCCCGTTTCCACTTGGCAAACAACTCCTGATGCCGCGCCGGCATGGACAGCAGCATGATGAGTTCGTTCGACTGCTCCCCCTTCTCGCTTATGGCGCGCAGTCGGGCATCGTCGCATTTCTCGATGCGCACGTGGATGCCTTCCGGCTGGACGGCCTCGGCGAACTGGAAAAACATCTCGAGGTCCGGCGAGACATTGGGGTAGTCGCGCCCGTAGTAGAGAATGCGCACGACCCGCTGCAAGTTGGCCGGGGCGGTCGCAGATTTGCGCGGAAGCGAACGGAGCGTCACCCCGCCCCGCGCGCGAATGGAGACATACCCCTGCCGCTGCAACTCGTGCAGTGCCGCGATCAACGTCGGGCGACTGACGCCGAGCTTCACGCTCCAGGCGCGCGAGTTGGGCAGCGGATCGGACAGTTCGCCGCGCTCGATGCTGCCGCGCAGATATTCCGCCAGATGCTCTGCCCGCGATCGGGGAAACTTCACGAGAGAGGATTAGGAGGCCAACGGCGGGCGGTTGTCAAAGCAAAGCAACCGCTGTGAATTTCGTTCCCTGAATAAACCACCGCCCCCTCCGTCCATTGCGCCCAGATAGAGAGGAATACATGAAAGCAATCCGATGGGCAGTAGCAATCATGGCGACGGGAGCCGCGCTGTTTGTTGCGACTCCGCGTTCGGAAGCAGGTGACTTCAGTTTCTCCATTCTCTTCCCGTTCCCGTGCGAGCCACGGCCGCCGGTGTGTCCGCCGCCGCCGCCACCCCCGAGCATGGTGTGGGTGCCGGGACATTACGAGACCCGCTCGGAAACTATCTGGGTATCGGGCCCGTGTGAACAGGTCTGGGTGCCGCCCAGATTCGAGTACGTGTGGAAAAATCACCACAAGGTGCGGGTGCTTGTCACGCCCGGCCATTACGAAACGATCCACCACCCCGGCCGCTACGAGATTCGCGAGACGCACGTGTGGGTGCCGGGACATTATGAGTACGCCAACGACCGCGACGATCATCCCGGACGCGGGCACGCCTATGGTCGCTACAAAAACGACCGCGATCGAGACGACGACGATTATTCGAAGCACGACAAGGGGTCCCCGTCTTACTTCTGACCGTGGGGAGCAACCAACGCCCGCCAGCCGCGCATAGGTGGAACAACACCGCGCTAGCTGGCGGGCGTTCTGTTTTTCGTCATCCTTGCAACCGCGGGCGGCGTCTGTTATAGGCGTCGGCTACGAACATGATGACGGCGGGAATCGGTATCTTCTTATTGATCGGCATCGTCGCGGTGCTGGTGGTCGTTGTTCTCTGGGCGATCGGCGTCTATAACCGCCTCGTGACGCTCCGCAATCGCGTGGACAACACGTGGGCGCAGATTGACGTGCAACTCAAGCGCCGGTACGACCTGATCCCCAACCTTGTCGAGACGGTCAAGGGCTATGCCAAGCACGAGCGCGAGACGTTCGAGAACGTCACGAAAGCCCGCGCCGCCGCGATGGGCGCGAGGACGCCGGGCGAGGTGGCCCAGGCGGAAGGGATGCTCGCGGGGGCGCTCAAATCGTTGTTCGCCGTGGCGGAAGCCTATCCCGATCTCAAGGCGAACCAGAATTTCCTCCAACTCCAGGGCGAGTTGAGCACCACCGAGAACCGCATCTCCGTAAGCCGCGACACGTACAACGAGACCGTGCGCGAATTCAACACCCGCACGCAGCTTTTCCCCGCGAACCTCTTGGCCGGTATGTTCGGGTTTCGTGCGCGCGAGTTTTTCAAGGTGGACACTGGGGCGGAGCGTCAGGCGCCCAAGGTGCAGTTTTGAGTTGGAGTAATTGGTGATTGGTGATCGGTAATTGGTACTTATTGCCAGCGTCCACCAGTCACCATACCAATCACCAATCACCAATTACAACCAGCATGCCCGACGACAAACCCATCACCGGCAAGACCAAGCACGGTGAGTTGACCCTCGACCAGATCGCGGCGGCCTTGCCGGGACTGGGGCCGATCATGCAGCAGGTCGGGGAACGCTACTGGGTTTGCTACTACGCCGCCAAGGGCGGCAATTGGGGTTTGGCGGCGTACGAACTGCGGAGTGTGCGCAGCCTGTTCGTCACCGCTTCCGTCACCCGGCCCAAGTACGCGAAGATGCTCGCCGATTACACCGCGCGATACATCGAGCCGCTGTTGGAGTTGTGCGCGAAAAAGGACTGGGCGGCATTCGAGTCGGCATATCACCGGTCGGTGGATTTCGCCAACGAGTTGCACCGACAGGTCGGCCACGGCGAAATCGTCTGGAAACTGCCACCCGAGCCCCCGAAGCACTTCGATCTCGGGCCGCAGAAGTAACCGCATCCTTCACGGGTGCGAACGGGTTGGCTGCACTTTCGCGTTCCCCCGGAAGCATGCCCGGCTATGCGCCCACTTGATACACCTGGGCAGACGCCCACTGGCCGGGTACGGCAGCGATGCGCAGCCACCGCCAGCAGCGAGCCGGGGTCAAACCAGCGCCTTGTGCGGCCACCGTCCGAAGCGAATCGGCGACGTGTTTGTCCAGTTGCTTGAGTTCATCCGGCGAACAACCGCCCGCCTCGGCTTTCGCAAGCCATTCAACGAATCGTTCGCCATCCGCCGCGCTCCCAAGGATCGGTCCGAGCATGGCACGCCCGAACTCTCTCAGCGACGCCTCGGGGTGATAACTGAAATGGGTGAACGCAAGATAGTTCAGCGCGTACGGGATGCATCGAGTCGAGATTTCGCCGTGGATCGAGACGCCCTCCAGGCCGGTCTTCGCGGCGCGCAGGCAGGCTTCCTTGATGCAGGAGATCTGCACACTATACCGCCCCAGCGAGCCGTCGGGATACGAGCCGCGGCTGTCCCACTGGCTGCCTTGATGGACGAAACCGACGCTGCGATGGGTGGGCGGCTTGTGACCAGCGGGCCAGTGATCACTGCGCGACATCGCAGCCGGTGAACCGTCCTCGAGCCAGGAAGCGAGCGGCAGTTGCTTTTCGTGAACCATCTGCGTGAGCGTCCACTGGCAGATGCTGCGCGCGTCGAGATCGCGAACAAACTCGGGATTCTCGCCATGAATCCGCCACGCTTCCTGGGAACCCCAGTCCTTTGCAGGCATGAAGCCGGTCTCGGGCGTCGGGTCGGGCGCGAAGCCGGTGTAGGTCGCGTACGTGATCCACGCGTCGGGGCGCAACCGCAGCGCTTCGTCCATGAACGGCTGATTGGCGAGTTGCATCGTCGAGAAATAGGCCGCCTGTCGCTGTCCTCGACGCGCGGTGGAGCAGCGTTCGCAGTGGCACACCACGAAATCGCCGTGCTCGAGGTTCACCCCGCCGATGCGAAACGTGCCGAACAACCACGCCGCGCATTCCTTCAACCACGCGATCGTGGCCGGATGCGTCGGACACGGATACAGCGTCGAGACTTTGTCATCCTGCTCGATCATCCCCGCCTGCGGATGGTCGCGGACGAAACTCTTGGCCGTGAGCGGATGCGTCGCCGCGTCTGCGGCCTGGTCCGAAACGTAGTACACCCCACCGTACACGCTTGTCCCCACGCCGGGCAGGATGCGAACCCCGCGATCGGCGGCGTAGTTGCACACCTCCTGGCTCGCCGCCACGCCGCCATGCGCGTCGCGAACAAATCCCCAGATGACAATTCCGCCGACGCGGGTGCGGACGCAGTGATCCACCAGCAACTTGTAGTCGCGCACGAAGTCGTCGGCGCTCTTGGTGTAGAGATTGTTGCAGCCGGTTTCCTGCTGGCCTTCCGATTGCAGCCACCAGTTTGTCGAGTGATCCCACGTCCAATAGTAGTTGCGGGGCAACGCCGGTCGTTCCCAGCGTTCGCCGCCCGACCACTCGATCGAATCGCCCTGAATCCGCGCTTCATCCAGCAGTGTCGTCAAACCCGACAACAGTCCGCGCTTGTCGCCGCCGAGTACGAGGAGCCGCTTCTGCTGAGGCAGGATCGCGAACGCGCCCTCGGACAGCTCGTTCCAACGGACGGAAAGTTTCTCAGCCAGCGCGCGGGAAAGCGCGTCATCTGCTGCGAGCGCGATGATTGCCGGCCCTTGCAGCGAAGTGGTGACGCCCGGCGTGCTGGGCAATACGCGAGAACGGATTCGTGCATTCACGATCTGCTGCGCCGGTTGTCCCGGCCAGTCGGGCAGAAGGAGTGTGGGCTGATGGAGTAGTGTCGCTTGCATGGCGGTTGTTCTTTGGACTTGTAGCGGAGGTGTCTGCTTCGGCCAAGCTCGGAACCGCCGCAACTGCTTCGGCTCTGGATCTATGCTGCTCGGATTTGCGACATTCCGTTCCGTTTCTGCTATAGTCAAGAAGGTACGCGTCGGGATAATCTCCGCCCTAGCCAAAGGACCACTATGCATCGAAAGAACATCTGGACAATGGGATTGCTTTCGCTCGCGATCGGCAGCCAAGTCGCCTGGGTCAACGCAGAATGGTGGTCGCCGCCCACCAACCAGCCGCCATCGCTCGCGCCGGTGCTCGACGACGGGTCGTGGGCGGCCTCGGGCAAGTTCGCCGTCGCCTCGGACTCCGCGCTCGGGCGATCGGTGCTGACGGCTGGAGAGGGCGGGTTGACGCTCGCGGGACGCACCACCTACTCCGCGGACTATGAGCTGCGCGCGAGCGTACGTCTGCGGACCGATCTGGCCCCGGGGGTCTATGCGGTGTTTCACCTGGCCAAGACGAATGCGGCCGACAAGGGATCTCATTTCAACCTGCACGGCCAGAAAGCGCAGGAACTCATCACTTGTTCCGTGTATGAGCGTGGCAAGTGGCTGCATGATCTGCCCGCGCTCTCCGAGAAACTCGACTGGGAAGCGCCGTTCCAGTCGAGTTTCAGCTACTACCTGCGAGCCTACCGGGCAATCCAGCCGGGATGGCCGGAGGATTTCCGTGTTCGCATCGAGCACGACATGGCGCAACTGCCCGATCACAACGCCAAGTGGCTCGACGTTCGCATCGAAGCGCGCAAAGGCCAGGTGCGGTTCTGGGTGGACGATCATCTCGTCGCCACGAAAAGCGAGCCGACGGTTTCGCCCGATGGAGCGTTGCAGATCCGACTCGACCCGGGCGTGCAACTCGCGTCGTTCCACGTGACGAAGCTCACGGACGCGCCCAAGGGATTTGAACCGATTCGGCTCGGCGGCTATGCGAATGCACGTGAGTTCTTCGCTGGCAAACCGGTGCAATGGGCCTCCCTGCCGCCGCGGGACGAACCCGTGACGGTGGAAGGCGTGCCATTCGTTTTCTCGGGAGTCAACGCCGAGGGCATGGACCACATTGATGTCGGGCGCAGCCTCTACCGGCACGGCAACCTCGAAGGGTACTATCCATCCTCGGACGCACGGTGGGTGGGCAGTTCGTTCCGCGATCCGGCGCGCATCCAGGTTCGCATTCCGAATGGGCAATACGACGCGCTGTACCTCGTCGCCGCCTCGGACGACGACAGCGGCAGCGTGCCGATCGTGTCCGCGCAGTTTTTCCGCCCGAGCGCCGGGTTCGCGGAGACGTTCGAGGGATCGGTCCCCTTGGCGACGGCGAAAAGCGGTGAGGCAAAGCAGTTGGAGGCGTTTGCTGTACCGTCTTCAGGCGGAATCCCCGGGCAGCCGACTACAGTCGGTACACCGAACTCTAAGCCGTTGTCCGTGCGTTTGACCAACGGTGCGCGCGTCAATCTCTGGCTGGTCAAGATCCCGCTCGATCCCGGCAAGCTGTCGTCGTTCGCCGATCTGGACATCGTCGAAGTCGAGTTGACGAAGAAGGTCCATCAGCATCGCTCGTATCCCGATCCATTCATCTACGGCTGGCATCCGGCGGGACGACCGTCGGCGGTGCACGTCTATGCAGCAACTCTCGGCAAGGTGCCGGTCGGGTTCGATTGGAAACCCGAGCCGTTCGGTCATGTCTGGACGGCACCGGCGGTGCCGAACTACATCGCGGCGCTCACCAATCAAACCGACCTGACGCAAACCGGCAAGCTCACTGTCGTCACGACCAGCTACGACGGCACGGAGACGAACAAGGTCGAGCAGCCGGTTTCGCTTGCAAAAGGTCAGGCTGCGAAGCTGCCGGTCTCGATTCCGGTCAAACTCAACGGCTACCACGATATCACGGCCACGCTCGACATTGCCGGCACGACATGGACGGAGAAACGCTCGTTCGTCCGGCTCGCGCCCGACACGCGCACGGCGCGATGGACCGAAGGCAAGGGCGTGTTGTTCGGCTACTGGAGCTATCACGGCGGACATTACACACCGAAGGCCGAGCACCACATTCGGTTGATGACCGCGGCAGGCGCGCGCACGAGCATCAGCTACGTCAATCCCAGCAACGCATTGGTTCAAGCTCACTGGACGCGCGCCCCGGCCGGCGCGTGGGAGGTCGCGCCGCAGGCATGGGCAAAGGAAGACCCGTACGATCCCGCCAAGTACGAGGAGTACAAGAAACACGTCCTCGAAGCGTACACCAAAGCGCGCGAGGCGGTGCCGGAGCCGTTCCAACCCGACCACGTCTATTTCTTTCCTGAGCCGCACATCAGTTCCCGGCTGACCGAGGGGAACTACCCGACCTATTGGAACGAGAAGGAGTACGAGTTCACGAAGGAGGAAAAGGAACGGCTGCGGATGTTCTTCGTCACCGCCAAGTGCGCAGCCGAGGCGGTGCGCTCGAAGTGGCCCGACCTGAAGATTCTCATCCCCTGGGGCGATGCATTGTTCGCACCGCGGCTGTTGCAGGCGGGTTTCCCGAAGAACCTGATTGACGGCTCGGGGATTGACACGCCCGGCTTCGAGCGGTTGCCGGAGCAACAGCTTCATCACATCAGCAATCACCGGCTCTACATGCTGCGGGAGGAATACAAGAAAGCCGGCATCACGAATCCGGTGCTCCAGTTTTGCGAAGGCGTGTTCGTTCCCACCGAGGTCGGCGCGTGTTCGTGGCGCGAACAGATGGACCTCTATCATCGCTGGGCGCTGTTGAGCATGGGCTACGGCGTGAAGCGGTTTTACTCGGGCTGGTTCGGCTGGGATTGCGGCAGCTATTACGGCAGCGAACACTACGGCGGCTGCGGCATCCAGCGGCGCATCCCGTACTGCGACCCCAAGCCGGCGTATGCCGCGTACGCGACGATGACGGACAAACTCAACGAAGCCGACTTCGACGGCTGGGTGAAGACCGGCTCGCTGACGACCTATTGCCTGCGGTTCAAAGGGCCGAAAGGAAACGTCTATGCGCTCTGGACGATTCGCGGGAAACGGCCGGTGACGTTGACGCTCGCGAACGACGCGGATGTGACAGTGACGGATTCGATGAACAACACGAAGACCGTGAAGAGCGCGGAGAAGAAGATCACGATCACGACTGATCCTTCGGTCAGTTACGTCACCGGCGCGGAGGTGGTGTCGGCGGAAGTCGGCGAGCCAGAGCACTCAGATTCAGCTCCTGCCAAGAGCGCGGTCGCGATCGCAGATCTCGGTGACGGCTCCTGGAAATACACGTCGCAGCGTGATCCGATCTACGAGAACAATCACTTCGACAAGATGCGTTACCCCGGTAAGTTTGCTAGTGCGATTGCACGAGGCGCCCTGCAGCATGGTGACGCACTCTTCTCCCTATTGGAAAAGCAGGACGAGGAGCACCCGTTGATGCCCTGGTACAACACGCTCACGCCCGCCAAGCCGATTCCACTCAAGGGCGCGCCGTCGCATCTCGGACTGTGGGTCCGAGGCGCGAGCGATTGGGGGCGCGTGATCTACTGCCTGCGCGACGCCAAAGGCGAGCACTGGGTCAGCATCGGCACGAAGGACCAATACAACTGCGACGACGTGCATTCGTGGAGCGCGTTCAACTTTGACGGCTGGCGGTACGTTCGCTTCGAACTGCCCGGCCACGTCGGCTACGACAACTTCCGCAAACACGGTACCACCTGGTGGCGCTCGTACAACGACGGCAACGCCGACACCATCGTGGACCTGCCGCTGACCCTGGAGCGGATCATCGTCGAGCAACGCACGCACATCCTGTACGTCAACGACATCCAGCCCGTCGCTTCTGATACCGTATGCTTCGGCAAGCTCTACGCCGAGTATGCCTCGCCCGAGGATGCCACCGACGAAGCGGTGAAACTCAGCCGGGAGCGCATGCCGCTCCCGAAGGGCGTCGCCGATCTACCGAACCCGATTGCGGAGTTGGCGAAAACCGGCCTCGGCGCTCCGACCGAGATCACGAAACTGGAGAAACCGCTCGACCGCAACGACGGCACGACGGTTCACATCCACTTCAAGGAGCTGCCCGACGTGAAGACGTATCACATCTGGTGCAGCACGCACGAAGACGGTCGCGGCGCGGTGAACATGACTCCGTCCGGGGCGAAAAACGGCCAGTTGCTTTACGGATTGCGTCCCGCCATCAAGCTCCATTTCTGGGTGAGCTACACCGACGCCAAGGGCCAGTCCTCGAAGCCGTCGAAGGTTGCCACGACGACACTGGTGGACGAGTTCAAGGAGAAATAGCTGGTGGCCATGAGCAACAAGTTGATGCCCGGCAATCGGGACGCCTATCGGGAACGCCGACGAAGCCTTGCGGTTGGCGGCCGACCAGCTCGCTTCCCAGCCTGGACATTTCATAAGTGTTCCGACGTTCGCACAGTCCACTCTCATTCACACCCCCTGTAGCGAAGTCTTCGACCTCAAACCGACGAGAGCACTCGTTCCGAATCG
>CAZOTB010000166.1:0-11707 GCA_964582645.1 uncultured Verrucomicrobiota bacterium
GCGCCGCAGGTTCGGCCGGTGGCGGATCACGATGACGCCGGTCATGAACGAGGCGTCATCGCTCGCGAGAAAGGCGACCGCGGCGGCGACTTCCTCGGGGCGACCCTGCCGGCCGAGCAGGTGCATCGCGGAGGCTTTGCGGTTTTCCTCCTCAACGTCCCGGCCGAGCGCCTTGCAGGAATTGACGAACGCCGAAGTGTAGATGTAGCCGGGACAGATCGTGTTGACGCGGATGCCGAACGGCGCGAGGTCCTGCGCCCAACATTTGGTCAGACCGCGGATGGCGAACTTGGTCGCGTTGTAGGTGGCGAAGTTCGGCTGGCCGACGAAGCCGCTGACCGAGGAGAAATTCACCACGCTGCCGCCGCCGAGCTGCTTCATCTGGGGAACGACGTGCTTGGTCATCAATGACGTGCCGGCAATGTTGACGCGACAGACTTTCTCCCAGTCCGCCGCTGTCGCCTCGACGCTCTTGAACAGAAAGAACGCGGCGCAGTTGACGAGAATGGAGGCCGGGCCGAGCGACGTCTCGACCTCCCGGCAACCGCGCTCGATTTGCGCTTCGTCGCCGATGTCCACCTTCCAGTAGTTGGCTTCGCTGCTCGGTTTGAGATCGAACACGGCCACCCGGCAGCCTTCTTCGCGCAGCCGTTTCACACTCGCCGCGCCGAGATCGCCGAGACCGCCGGTCACGATTGCCACTTTGTCTTTCAGTCCGCGCATAGATTCAGTCCTCCAGCTTTCTTTCGAATTGGTGTGCGCCTGGTCCAACGCGCACCGCCTTGCTCCCCTTGCCGGGCAGTTGCACGGTGGCCGTCGTGTTCGGCGGCACGGTCACGTTCAACACGAATCTCCCGTTCTCGGTCCGCCACTCCGAGCAAATCGGGCCGCGAACGGAACGATACTCGCCGCGCACCCACGTCAGCCCGCGGCCGGGGATCGGTCGCACGTGGAAATGTTTCCAGCCTGGCTGCGTCTCGTCGGGGTTCAAACCCACGATCACGCGCCACATCCACTCGCCGACCGCGCCGATGGCGTAATGGTTGAACGAGTTCATTGCCGGATTCTGAAAGCCGCGGCCTTCGACCCAACCGTCCCACCGTTCCCAGATCGTCGTGCCGCCGTGCTCGACCATGTAACCCCAGCTCGGAATCGTGGTCTTCGTGATAAGGTCGTAGGCGATGTCCGCGTGACCCCACCGGGTCAGTTCGAGCATCGCCCGCACAGTGCTCTGGATGCCGGTCGAGAGGTGGCCATGGAAGGGTTTCAGCCCGGCCACCAGCCGTTGCGCGGCTCGTTTCCGCAGAGCCACCGGCAGCAAATCGAAATGCAGTGCCAGCGCGTACCCGGCTTGTGTGTCGCCTTTGATCTTCGCATCGTAGGTGACGAACTCTTTCACAAACGCAGTGCGAATGGCGGCGGCGAGTTTGCGGTAGTTCGCGGCCTGCGTCTTGCGCCCGAGCACCGCCGCCATCTTGCCGACCAACTCCGTCGAGTACGCGAAGAACGCCGTGGCATATACGTCGTTCGGACACGCGCCCTTGCCGTGCGGGATGTTGGCCAGCTTCTCGAACGTGTCGCTGTTGAGCCAGTCGCCGTAGGTGAGACTCGTGCCAAGCCGATTCCGCCAGAGCAGGTCGGGGTTGTGCCGGTGAACGAAACCGATCCAGCGCTCCGCGGCCGGGTAGCTTTCCGCGAGCAACCGTATGTCGCCGTAGTTCACGTACGCGCGCCACGGGACGATCACGCCGGCGTCGGCCCAGCCGGGGTTGCCGCTGAAACAGGTGTCCGGCCCGAACGGCTGCGGCGCGAAATCGGGAAAGCGTCCGTCGCTGGCCTGGTTGTCGCGCACGTCGCGCAGCCACTTCGTCAAGAACGCCGCCATATCCATCAGGAAAATGGCCGTCTGCGAGAACACCTGCATATCGCCCATCCAACCGAGCCGTTCATCGCGCTGCGGACAATCGGTCGGGACGCTGTGCAGGTTGCCGCGCAACGTCCATTGGATCGCCGCGAAGATCTTGTTCAGCAGTGGTTCGGAGCACTCGAAGCGGCCCGTGTCCGCCGCCGCCGAGTGCAACACGCGTCCGATGATCTCAGGAGGTTTGGTTACGCCGGTCACCTCGACGTACCGGAACCCGTGATACGTGAACCGCGGCTCGAAGACTTCATCGCCGCTGCCGTTGCAGATGTAGTGGTCTTCCTGTTGCGCGCCGCATTGATTGTTGCGCGCGTGGTCGAGACGGAGATTGTCCCGGTACAACGTGCCGTCGGGATTGAGCACCTCGGCGTGGCGAAAGCGAACGTCCACCCCTGCCGCGCCGCGGATGGTTGCCCGCACCCAGCCGACCATGTTCTGGCCAAGATCGAAGATGAACACGCCCGACTTCGGCTCGGTGACAGCCACCGGGCGCAATTCCCGTGTGACGCGGATCGGTTCGTTCGGTTGCGCGACGAGGCGCGTGCCGTTCGAGACCTCCACCGGCTGCCACGCCGAGTCGTCGAAGCCCGGCGCATCCCAGCCCGGCATCTCGCGCCGGGCGTCGTAGAGTTCGCCCGCGAGCAGGTCCGAGCCGCGAATCGGGCCGTCGGTGGTGTATTTCCACGTGCCATCCGAACCGATGGTCAGGCGCTGCCCTTTCGCGAGCTCGACGTCCAACTGCGCGAGCAACCGGAGATGCCGGCCGTAATGTCCGCGCGCAAAGCCCCGGGCGTGCGTGCCGAGCCCGAGTTGTCCCGCGTACCAGCCGGGGCTGAGAATCGCGCCGAGGACGTTGTCGCCCTCGCGGAGCAGGCCGGTGACATCGCAGGTTTGATACTGCGCCTTCACCCGGTAATCCGTCCATTCCGGCGCGAGCACCTGATCGCCGACGCGCCGGCCGTTGAGCCGAAGCTCGTAGAGTCCGAGCGCGGAGGCGCGGAGGATCGCTCGGTCCACCTTGCCCGGTAGGGTGAACGCCTTGCGCAACATCGGCGACGGAGGCGACTCGAATTCTTTCCATTCCGCTCCGACCGGCGCGCCGATCCAGCCGGCCTTCCAGTCGGCGGGCTGGAGCAAGCCCATCATCCAGAACGCCGGTTCGCTCCGAGCGGAAGCGCGGCCGCTCTTGTCCCAGACGCGCGCCTTCCACGTGCATCGCTGGGCCGCTGCGAGCGGCTTGCCGTCGTACTCGATCTGAAGCGACTCGGCCGACTTGACCTTGCCGGTGTCCCAGAGTTTGCGCCCGCGGTCGTCGGTGACAACGACCTGATAAGCCGCCGGATCGAACGGCGGAAGCCAGCTCAGCCGGGGACGCGCTGCGTCAATCCCGAGCGGATTGACGAGATGTTCGCAACGCAGATTCGACGGGGTGAGCAACTTCATTTAGCGTGTTCGCGGGGCCGGTCCGTTTCGATCCGGTGCTGACGGAATTTGTAGAACGGCGAACCGATGAAGCCGGGGGTGTACATCAGTCGCCGCTGCTTTACCCGATGACCATCGGGGAAAAGCCGGGTGAGCTTGGGATCGAGGCCGGTGGCGGCGAGCTTCACGCGCGGCTCGATCACGCCATCAATCGCCATGAACCGCACGGTGCAGGCCGCGACCGAGTCAAGGATCTGCAGTTCGCCGTGTCGGCCCCAGTACCGGCTCGTGCGATAGGCGCAGTGATAGAACTCCCACGAACAAGCGAGACATTCCCGGCAAAATCGAGCGAACGAACCGCACTCGGCTTTCGAGGCAATCTCGAACACGTACCCGAAGTCGCACCACTCGCGAAACTCCTGCGTCACCTTCACCGTGCGCCCCGCGACGAGCGGCACTTCGATGCGAAGATAGCCGTTTTTCACCACGCGGCGCGCGGGCATTCGCTTCTCCCTCACCATCCCGGCCGCGCGCACGCCGACGTACACTTCGCCGAACCGCAGGAAATACCAGCGGCCTTTCGCGATGCATTCGTCGGGTTTGTGAACCACGGTGTTGAACCCGATGGTGAACTTGAGCCGGCGGATCTTCTTGTCGAGCCACGCCGGGCCGAGCGAGCCAAGCACGAGCGCCGAGCCGCGCTTTTGCAGCACGTGATACTTGCCCGCGTCCAAAACGTGCCCGGTTTCGGTCAGCTTCACCGGAACTGGTTTCCCTCCCGGCGGACACGAATGCGGCCCGCCCGACTCGTGAATCAAGTCGCCCTGGTCGAGCGCGCCTTCGATCGTCTTGTGCCAGATCGTCAGCCGGTCGCGCCAGGTGCGCGGGCGCGGAGTTGTCGCCAACACCGCGTGAAGCGTGGCCTGCTGTCCCGACTGATCGAACCACGTGTCGGAGGCAGTGCCGAGGGCGTAGAGCGGTTGATGATAGGCCCGGGTCTGGATTTCCGTCACGCCCCCGAGCGGTCCGCTCCCGCCGGCATCGGTGGTGGCGTACATTTCAAATGGATACCGGCGTGGAGCGCGCGCCCACTTCCGCACGCCCGGCGCGATGTCGGCAAAGGTGGGCACCATCACCTCGGCGAACTGCGCGAGGTTGAACGCGAGATTGCGACCGTGATGAATGTAGCCGGGAAAGGCATCGGGATTCCGCAACGCTTCGATGGGATTCACGCAACGCGGGTCGCCGGTGAGATACCAGACCAGCGCGTTCGTCACCGACAGCCAGTTCTGCAGGTCGGCCGTGTACGCGCGCGACTGCGCCCCGCCGAGTCCGCCGACGCCGCGATGCCAGTGGCCGAAGAGGTCGAGCAGGATGCGGTTCGAACAGGCGAGTGCCATCTCCCGGGCGGCCTTGTTCGTCGAGCACTCCGCCACGTCCATCAGCGCCGTGAGCGTAATGGCGGTGTACGTCCCGCTGGTGTACTCGCTCAACAACCCGCGCCGCTCGAAGTGGGCGCACAAGCCTTCGAGGTGAAACATCCCCCGGTCGGTAAAATCGTTTCGGCCCAACACATCGCCGGCCAGGATCATCGCCCGCACCGACAGCGCCGGCATGTTGTCGTTGTAGCCGTGAAAGACGTAATCGTTCGCCCCGCTGGACGGCAACCGGCCGCCGCCGCGGATGACGAACCGGGCGAGGTGTTCCTCGGAGCGTTTCACCAGGTCGGGACGCAGCCGTTTCCGCTCGCGGACGAGAATCGCCGCGGTGGCGGACGTGGTGAACACGTCCCAGCGTTTCCAGTTCGGCGCAGCATCGTAGATGACGTTGGCAAACTCGCGCTCGGTCGCGTCGGGCGAGCTGACCAATGCCGGGTAGATCCAGTACGCGATGCGGGCGTCGTTCTCGGTGGTTGGCTGGTATGTGCCGTCGGGCTTGAAAAGGCGCGACATCAAACTGCGGGCGAATGCCTGGTACGATTCTTTGCGAGCCAGCATCGGGCGCGGGTCGAGCGGAGCTGTGTTCATTGTCGGGTGATCGTGCTCGTTTATAGGCCGAACACCTTGGAACTTCCAGCGGGCAGTTCCACTTTTTCAGGCGGGAGGGATTTGCCCTTCAGTGAATCGAAGTACGGGTTGGATCGCAGGATCACCGCGACCGGCGCATCGGTTGGGTTGTGGATTTCCAGCAGCCAGCCGCCGCGAGAGTCGCGGGCCAGGTTCAAGAGAATCCGCGGGTCGCTGGCGGTGAACGGATGGCCGATGAACACCGGTTGGCCGTCGTCCTCGGCGCGGAGGACGGCGTAACCGATTCCTTCCTCGACGGGGATCAGTCGCGTCTTGCCGGCGCGCTGGAAGACGGCGGCCCAGTTGTCGTTGAGGCCGTGAATCTCGCTGCCGAGGTTGCCGGCAAGCCGATCCAAACCGCGGACCGTGCCGAGAAACGCCCGATCGCCGCCCGCGTCGAGGTCGAGCGTGTACTGTTGCGAGATCACGCGGCCTGCTTGCGCCTCGATCGTGTAGGACGGCGGGCCGGCGAGGCCGAACTGACGGACGATCTCCCCGGCCAATGCCGCCGGGTCTTGGACTTCGCGGTGCAGGCCGACGAAGAGCACGCGGGCATTGAGTTTGGTGCCGCGCTTGAGGAGCTTGCCGGTGGGCTTGAAACCGACGGTGTATTCGCCCCCGCTCGCTTCGAGGTGCAGGCCGTCGGTCAGACTGTACGCAACGAAAGAACCGAAGGGGGATTTGTAGAGTCCCAGAAAATCCCCGCGGTTGAACGTCTTGGGGAACGCAACTTCGGTCGCCGTCCGGCGAAGCAGCGGCCCGAGGCAGATGGAGAACGGCGAGGCTGGATCCACCGGCACCTCGCGCAGCAATTCAAAATCCTGTTCCCACAGATACATGGTCGCACCGTCCACTTTGGTCAGGTAGTACGTGGTGCGGGCGGTGGTCTTGAGATGCCGGGCCGGGAGCACCGGGTACAACGTGTGCCAGACGTGAATGACCGGCTTGCAGTCGAGCGGGAACACGCCGTCGAGGATGCGGTCGCCAATGAGCACCTCGCTGGAACTGACGACGCGCCGCGGTTGCACGTGCGGACCGCCTTCCTGGCCGGGGACGACTTGGTGCGACCAACCGAGGTTGTCGGGTCGCCGCCCGTTCCACAAGACGTACGGGGCAAACAACACCCACGGGTGGTCCTCGGGCGAACCGTCGTAGGTGATGCCGCCGACGCCGAGTTTCTTGTCGAACACGAAATTGCCGACGGGTCGGATACGGCCGACCCACGGGCCTTTGTCCGCCAGGGCTGTGTCGCCGCCGTAGCCGATGTAGAACTCGCTGCCATCAGGACGGCGTTGCATGCTGTAGAGGAGTTGGTTGTTTCGGTCGCTGCATTGGAAGTCGCGCAGCAACCAGGAGTCGCACTGGATGTCACGGGTGATGGCCACGCGGCCCTTGGTATCGGTCGCGCGCGCCCAGATGTATTTCTGGCGTTCCTTGGCGAGCACGGTCTGGAACGCGAAGGTCTTCGCGCCGCGCGGCCGGAAACGGCGGATGACCCGGTCGCCATCCATCAGTAAAACCTCGCGCAGGCCGGCGGGCGTGCGGACGTTCAACTCCAGCGGCCAGTGTTGCAGCATCGGATTGTAGATGTCGCCCCCGCGTCAGTGTCGCCGCGATCCATCTTCAGTTCGATCCATGGCCCGCTCGACACGCCCTGCATGCCCGAGGGCGGACAATCCGGGTACAAATGCCGGCCGCTGCGCGTTTCGTATGCCTTGGCGGTAAACCAGTCCGCCACGCCCTTGAGTCCGTGCGCGCCGAGCACGTCGTGCGCGTACACGCCGCGCTCGACGAAGTTGATTTCGTCGGCGCTCCGCATCAGCGTCAACGCGACCGGGCGCAGGTACTGGCCGTTGCGCGTGTTGAGCGCGTGCGACTCGAACGCGCGGTCCACGGTCCGTCCGTTCTGCTGGGTGAGCACGGCGAAACAATCGCAGTTGCGCACATCGAGGGGCGGATACGGATTCTTCGAGAACCAATACCAGCCGGAGTGATTCTGGAATCCCTGCAGGCCGTAGAGCCAGTGCAACTCGGTGAACCAATCGGGATGGCCGCGCACGCGCGGCAACAGTCGCTGGCCGGCATCGTCGAGGAGCAACTTTGACGGCAGCTTGACGTAGCCGCCGAAGACGAACCCGTGGTTGCCTTCGGTGTTCTCATACGTGATGCCGGGCACGGCGACGAAGGTGGCATCGGTCAGCCGCGCGCAGTCGGCCTTGAGTTTGTCCCAGGCGCCCGGCTTGAGCGCGGCGAAGTCTTCGAGGAAGACCATGTAATCCAGCCCGGCTTTTTGGGCGCGGGCGACATACTCGTCCGGGGTGCTCGCGCCGGTGGAGTGCGTGGTGCGCGGGCCGATGAGGCCGCGGTGCAGCTTCCACGCGGTCGGCAATTCGGGCGGTGGCGGCACGGCGCGCAGGGCGAGTTTTGTCTGGGCGAGCACATCGGCGTGGCCGGCCAGCCAGACCAGATGATTGAGGTAAAGCTCGATCAGATCGCTCGGATGACCCTGCCAGCCGTCGGTGAGATACGCGCGAATGACCTGCTGGTCGTTGTCGGAGGTCGGTTTGCGGGCCAGCACCGGCTGGACATAAATGCCGATATAGCCGACGCGTCCCCGGCCAAACTTGCGGACGCCGGCGATCGGGACGTTTTTCTCGAAGCCCTTTTCCCGCGCGCGCTGGTCGTATTGCTCGAGCCCCACCGGCCACGGTTCGCTGTGCGAGTTGGGCCCGGCATCGAGCGTGACCTGCCACGGCGGCCGGGGCAGGAACGGCATCACGCCGGGTTGGGTGTTCATATCGGTGGTGGATTGGAACAACACGCCGCCGACACGGTTGGAGACAAGCGGCGCGACGGCGTCGGTCCACGAATACCGGTCGGCCCACCAGACGCCGATCTGCCAGGAGCGAGCCGGGTCGCCATGGACAGATTCGATGAGCAGTTGCGTCCCGAATTTCTCAGCGAGGTACATCGGGATGTCGAGGATGGCGTACATCTGGTCTTTGTAATGGGTGAGCAACAACCCGCCGCCTTGTTCGACGTAGGAGACAAGCAGGTCGGCGATGGCACGGTCTTTGTCGGTCATCGCGCCGCGCAAGGGCGAATGCCCGAGCACGACGCAACGGGCGCGCTGGAGTTTTTCGGCGGTGAGGTCGTCCCAGGACGTAAAGGCCAGGTCGTTCCAGCCGGCGTTCTTGAGTGCGCCCGGCCAGAGCGGCCCGAGCGCGCCGTGAGACATCAGGGCGGTGTACTGGGTGCTGGCGTCGCCGGCAATTCCGACGAAGAGCAGTTGAGTGGGTGCAGTCACGGCGGTCTGGCCGTACAAGTGGAAAAACGGGAGCGTGACAGCAAGCAGAAGCGTTCGCAGCACCGCGTTCGAGCGCGGGAAGTTCACGGGCTCACTTTGCCTTGGTCGTCGTGACGGAGATGTTGTCCAGATTGAAATCGCCCACGCCGTCCGGGCCGAAGCCGGTGCTCAGGTGCAGGATGGAATATCCCTCCCGGCTCGGTTTTGTCAGGGCCACCTTGTGTTCGGTGGGCGATGCGCTGTGTTCGGCAATCCGCACGCTGCCGCCCTGCCCGCTGTTGACCGCGGGCAGCATAAACTCGATTCGGCACCACACTCCCGGGCGCAACATGGGCAACAGCGTGCCGTCGTTCGCCTGCAACGACAAGTCTTTCACCTCCCCCGAGCACTGAAACTTGAGAAAAGCCACGGGCGTCTCCTGCCCCGACTCGACCGCGAGAATCTGTGGCACGAAATACCCCGAGTTGCTGTGGCCGATGCCGTCGTTGACCCGCACGTCGAACGCCACCGTGATCGCCCCCTTCTGCGGTGGAAATTTCCGCCGCCAGTCGAGGCGCGAATCGGCGCGGCTGGTATCGAGGACGAGCAGGCACTTCCGGCTGCCGCCATTGAACGGCGAACCTTCGGCCACAACGCAGAGGTCCCGCAGTCCGCTGGTATTGTTGCCCTCATCGCCGACCTCCCAGCCGGCGGGAGTCGCGCCCAGCTCCACGCGCGGGGAGGGGTTGACCTCGTCGTCCTCGAACGTGGCGTTGATCAGCGTTGTCAACTCAGGGGAGTCGGCCCGGAGTGGCGTGGTGAGTCCCAACACACAAGCGGCGACGAACCCGCCAACGCGCTGTGTCCGATGATGTTGCTTGCGTTTCAATTGACGTGAGGCCAAAGCAGGAAGTCTTTATTGCCCCTGAGGTCGGCCCGGCGCATCCACTCGACGTGTCCGTCGAACAGGAGGACGTTGCACCCGCCGATGTGTCGGTACGCCAAGTGGCGGCCAAACGGATCGTCTTCATTGATGACGGTCGAGGCATAAATCTGGGGCGTTGCGGCGTCGAACGCGAACGCTTTCCGGGACGGCTGGACGATATCGGAGAGTCGCGGGTTCGGTCCGAAGACATAATTGAGTTCGGCGTTGAACGCGTAGCCGTAAGCCCCACGCACGTCGGACGGTGGCGAAATCGAGTAACCCGCCACGGCCCAGGTGTCCTTTGGCGCGTTCGATGCGGGGCAACGCCACGCGGGGTTATCGTACGCGCCGACCCCCATTTTCATATACGGGTAGAGGTAGTCCATCCACTGGAACATCTGCACATAGAAGCGACCCTCGTACTCATCGAGGTACAACTGGCAGGCAAGCCAGATTTGCTTTTGGTTGTTGATGCAGGCGGCTTGTTTGCCTTTCTGCCGCGCCTGGCCTAACGCCGGCAACAACAGCGCCGCCAGAATGGCGATGATGGCGATTACGACCAGCAGTTCTATTAAAGTGAAGCCGCCGGGCTTCGCTTGCGTGGCGACCGCCGAGCGCTCCACTGTCACTGCAGTGTTGTCTGCGTCCATTCAACTTCTGCGGTGAAGCCGCCCGATCATCCAGCCGGCCGCCAGAATCAGAAGCGCGCTGGTCGGCTCGGGTATGTAACTGATGCCCCTTTGCACCAGACTGTAATGGTCCGCGATCGTGGAGGCGCCAAGGGGCTCATTGTAGATCGCCACTTCGTCAATGACACCGACGAATGGTTCGCCGCAACCCACACAACTGTTCCCGATGGCAGCCGGCACCGTGCCGCCGCTCGTGATTAGGCTGCCGGGAGTGTAGCTCGTGCTGAACCGCAACGTCCCGTCCACGTAGATACCCTTGAGGCCTGTCCAACTGCTGTACGTCGCCACGACGTGGTGCATCCCGTTTGTCATCTCAGCAAAGCTCGGGCGACCCGACAGGCCGTCCAGCGGCATATCGAGTTCCGCATAGGAGCCTCCGACGTTGAGCCCGAAAGCAAGGATGTTGCCCGCCTGGAAGCTGAACAGAATGCGGTTGCCGCCGTCTTCCTTGCGGAAGATCTGCTGGAACGGAGTGCCGGAGACTCCGTCCCAGTTCCAATCAATCAACGCCTCGACGCTGATGCCGGTGGTCGTCGAGTACCCGTTGGTGTTCACGTGCACTGACTGCCCGGAGACGCCGCTGAACGCCGCCGCGCCGACCCCGATCAAGCCGCCGGTGCGGACTGCGCCCCCGAAGAAGACGCCGTTGTTGCCGTCGGTCCCGTCAACGGCCGTGGCCGTACCACTACTGGCTTCATCGAAGGTCCACGACGAGACCACGCTGCCGCGACCGCTTTCGACGCACAGGGCCGACACCGCCAGCGCGATCAACCCCGCCCTCCAACCGATTGATTTGTTGATGTACTTCATTTGTCCCTCTTTGCGATTTTGTTTCATTTCATCAGGAATCCCCGACCCATCCCGGCTCAACCGATTTGCGTGTGCATCCGGTATCCCACCATGATGGGCTGACACGATTCTCCGCGAAAATGTTTTTTCACCTGCTCAGTCTGAATTTCCTACTGTTCCGTGGGCGGCCGGTAATTCACCATCCGAAATCCGAGGCTGACGGGATTCACCGGCTCGCCACGAAATTGGTTTTCGATTTGTGCCATCAAGGCCACCGCGCAATCGCGTTCCCGGCACACGACGAAGGTGGTCGGAAACGGGCAAAACAATCCAACCCCGTCATTCTTGTGAAGCACCAGCTTCAGATCAGACGGCACGCGCACCGCCTGCTGTGAAAGCGCCAGCAACACCCCCGGCACGATCGAGTCCGGATACACCACCAAGCCCTGCGGGCGTTCCCGGTTGCGCCACAACGTTTGGAATTCCCGGTAACCGAATGGCTCGTGATCCGGTGGCCCCAACAGCTCACCCGGCGTCGTCCGCATCCATATGTTCCGCATCTCCAAACCCGACTCCCGGCAGCAGTCCACGAAGTATTCGTAAAACTCC
>CAZOTB010000166.1:11717-13207 GCA_964582645.1 uncultured Verrucomicrobiota bacterium
GTCTCCGTGCCGCGAGTCCCATCCGGGTTCTCAGACTGGGTTGATATCGCCGAAATCAGCCCGACCGAGCGACACCCCTGCTGTCGCAACGCCCGTACGCTCAGTTCGGCAAACTGCCGCATCTCCCAGCGGACCACGTTGGGAAGATCCGCCGAGGTGACAAAGACGCTCGGGACGGGGACCTTTTGCAGCCAACGCAGACACCGCACGTCCGCCGCCGTCACGACCAACGCCTGAAACTGTCGCCGTTCAGCCGCTGCCAGCAGCGCCGGCCACGGCACGTATCTTTGTTGGGTCTGTCGCGGATCAACCCACACATCGGTCTCCACTCCTGCTCGATGAAACTCGTCCGCCAGGGCCGCATGCAAGGACCGCTCGAACTGCGACCCACACTTGCCCCGGACGTCTCCCATGTCGTACACCGCGACGTGCGTCAGCTTCGTGAACCGCTTGTCGGCGAAGGTCACCGTGAACCGGGCGGCTTCGGGATGGTGATGGAGGACGAAGAGAACCGTCTCGCCGTTGCCCTGGTGCAACACGGAGCTGCCGAGATGGCGCGGCGGGCGATAGAGACGGTGACCGCACCCTCCTGCCAGTCGGTCCACGTGACTTCCTCGGGAACGCTTCACCGGACGTGCGGACGAGGGACGTGTTTCCGGATCAGCGCCGCCACGAACCGAATACTTTCGAGTTTCTCCTCCTCGGGCTTATCCTGGGCGAGGTAATCGCGATGCCAAAGGAACTGGCTGGGTCTGAGAAATCGAATGGGTCGTCCGCGTTCATCCCGTTTCGGGATAGGACCGCTAACGACCAGTGCGCCACCGCGACGGACGTCGCTCTGAAGACGCTAGAGGGCATCGGGTCGCCGAGGGAGGTGTGTTGGTGCTGGATCAGATCGTAGATGACCGCGACATCGCCGAGCGGTTTGAGCGTATCCCAGTTTCGAATGTTTTCGAACAACAGCCTCGGCGTTTCCTTCAACACCTCGATGCTCGGCCGGGCGTGACCATGCGAACTGACGGGGGCGTCGCCCCAGCAGTCGCGGTCGTGAAACATGAACCAGGCGGTTGCAGCAGAATGGACCGCAACGGAAATTGAGGTTGAGTCCGTGCTTCTCGACGAGTTCGAGGAATCGAAAGACGTTGAGCCGGGGATTCGTTCGCCCCTCGAAGTCGAGCACGCCGGCGGGACGGTTCTTATCGGGCGGGCCAACGAGATGTGTGGCCCACTGCACGTAGGTCGTGACGCATCGCAGGCCGGTATCCTTGAACTGTTGGATGATTCGCTCTCAATACCGCGGGTCGAGTCGGAAGCACTGGATTTCAGCGCCGAAGATTTCGCGTGAGTTCATGGTCACGTTGGAGAACGGGCAGGCGGGCGATGAATCGGAGCATCAGGAAATCAATCGCGATACCGGCTCGGGGATTCCCTTGATGCCCAGGTTGAGATGGAACAACCCGCCGCCGCGCTGTGGTTGCGGAAGGTCCTGC
>CAZOTB010000167.1:0-12989 GCA_964582645.1 uncultured Verrucomicrobiota bacterium
ATCGCCAGCATCTCGGCGACGCGTTTCAGCCCGAGGTAGCCGTAGCCATTGAGCATGAACTGTCGGAAATGATCCTCGGGATCGGCGACTTTGCCCTCTAACATCCCGTACCCCGTGCCGCGCAACTCGGGACGCTTGTTGCGTTCGCGCCAGCGAAGAAGGAAGTCGGCGCTCTTGAGCAGCTTCGGCGCGATGCGTTTCAGCCAGGGGAGGTCGCGCGTGTAACGCCAGTGTTCACCCATGCTCCAGAGGGCGGGGCCGGTTTCGAGCATGTAGCCGCCGAAGTTCTGGATGAACCCATCGTCGTGTTGCTTGTCGAGGAAGTACTGCAGCGCGCGCTCCGCCACGTCGTGCCAGCCCATCGAATCGAAGAACTGGATGATCGGGGAGCTTTCCGAGCCGATCGGGTTGTAGTGACCGATTGTCGCCGCGATCGGTGCCTTGGGTTCGCGTCCGTATGCGACGACATCGAGATGGAGCAAGCCAGCCCGGGCCATCTCGTTGATGCGCGGTTCGGGCAACTGCAGCGTCGCGCCCGAGTCGAGTTTGGCCCGCCAGTACGCGGCGCACTCGGCGTGCTTTTCCGCAAAATCAAATGTCGCCAGCCTCGCCGCGCGTTGCTTTGAAACCGGCCGGTGAGGAATGATGAACTCGAAGACCGCTGCCTCCCCGGGCTGGACCAGCACCGCAATCTCCCGCTGACGCAGCGGCTTGCCATTGAGCCGGTTCACGCAGAAGACGCGGCCCGACTCGAAGGATGCAAATCCGTTTTCGTCGAGTTGATCCTTGGGCAAGCCGTACTGGATAACCTGGAGCGCAGGCGCGAAGTACCATGCGTAACGGGGAACTTTGCCGGTGTTGACGGCGTTGATCTGGACGCACAGTACCGTCTCCTCGTCCTGTCCCAACTCCTCCGGCAACCGACGCTCGTATTCCTTCTTCTGTTCGTCGGTGAACATGTGCCCGTGCCCGTGTCCGTCGGCGACGAGGAAATGGGTGCCGCGTACGTTCTTCGCTACGAGCGCTCGTTTTTCCAAAGTCGCAAACGCGGTCAGGTTGTAGCGGATGTCTTCCTCGACGAGCGTGGCGTGGAGAATCGGGAGCACGCCATCTTCGAGCCGGCGGGTGAGATGCTCGGTGCAGGCAAACCCGCGTCCAATCATGTAACCGTACTTGAGGAAATTTGGTGGCCCGCCTGGTTTCTCTGGCGTCTCCGGCGTCTTCACCTCATAGCCGTGAAAGCGTGGCTCAATCCAGTCCCAGCGATGCGAGGCGCCGCGGAAATGAAGCGCAAAGATGCGCATGTCGCGGCTCAAACCCAGCCACGTCTCGCACTTCATTGCGCGTGTGTGCGCGGCGGCATCGGCGAAGGTTTCCTCCGGCTCAGACTCGATGCGCTCGAGGTTGGTCTGCAATCCGCGGGAACCGATCGCCTGCTCGATCTCGGTATAGGAGCGCGTGTCGGAGGCCGCGGTGACGAACACGCCGAAGCCGGGAATGTAGATCGGGTTGTCCGCCGTCACATCGCGCAAGAAGAAACTAAACGGGTTCTTGCGTGTTTGTACGGTGACGATTGTCGAATCCGAACCTGGCCGGGTGCGCGCCTCGCTGACGACGAGCTTCAATCGGCAGGAGCCGTCGCCCGTGAAGCTGAAGTTCGGACCGGTTACTCGTCCTTTGCCGACTGCCAGCGCGAGCCTGCCCAACTTGCCATTGAGGATTTTGATTTGTCCCTGCGGTCGTCCGCTGTTCCATTCGACTGCAATGACTTTCTTCATGATGATGCGCGGCGATTAAAGCCACGCAAGCTGAGGATGCAAGGAGATAGAGTTGTGCGCGGTCGCGACAAGCTGAAGCTTGAACTCCAAACGCAAGCCTCGAAAAGGTCACGTTCGGAGTTCAAGCTTCAGCTTGTTCGTCCACACCCCGATGCGCGAACTCGAACCACCAACTTCCGCAATGTCCCGATGCGCCGAGTCATCCGATCCGCTTGCGTTTCCACGAACCAAAAGTATGGTCGCGGTGTTTCATTCATCTGATATGTCCTTGTGGCCAGAAAACTTTTCATTTCGTCGAGCCGGTCGCGCGTCTTTCACGCTGCTGGAGTTGCTAATCGTGATCGCGATCCTCGGCATCCTGGCCGGTTTGCTCGTGCCAGCCCTCATCCGTTCGCGTGAACAATCTAAAGTCGCCCGCTGCGCCAACAACCTTCGCCAGATCTACACGGGGTTCGTGATGTACCTGCAGGACACTGACGACATCGTCTTCTGGCAGGGGACGAACGTCGAACTCGAAGGCATGGACTGGTATGTCTATGGCGGTCGCGAAACAAACAACCCGAACACCGGCCAGGGCAACCTGTTCAACAAGATCGTCCCGCGCCCGCTCAATCCCTACGTCCGCTACAACCTCGAAGTCTTCCATTGCCCGTCGGATACGCAGCCGATCCCATGGTGGGACGGCTACACGCACTACGAGTGGGTCGGCAACAGCTACATCTACAACGCGATCGGGTCGCCCTGGCCGCCGAACCAGACGAACGGCGGGTTCAACACCATCCGGTTCTCCCGGGCCAGCCAACCGTCACGCACGGTCTTGTTCCTCGACACCAGTCTTGTGAAAGCCACGAACGTCTGGCACTTCGGCGGACGCGGCAACGTCTGCTTCGCCGACGGCCACGTCGAGTTCATCCCGCGCCCGTCGTCCGCGGACAGTTCGCCATACACGTGGAGTCCGTAGTCTATTCGCCGAAAATCTGAGAGCGTGTTTTGAGAGTGCTTTTCGGGTGTTCGGTGTACCGACTTTAGTCGGAATTTGCAGGCGTTTGAGCCCTCAGCCGACTAAAGTCGGTACACCAAACGCAGTTTCAGAACACGCTCTGAACCTGCTCAGTAATTCCAGCAGGCGGCTTCGAATGGTTCGAGGCGGAGTTGAACCCGACCCTCCTCTGCGGTCAGTTCTTTCCAGCCATCGAGCCGGTTCAGTTTCTGCCCGGCTTTCACCGGCAGCTTGATCAGCGTCCGCTTGGGAGAGTTCGAGGTATTGGCGATCAGGAGGAAGTGCAGCTTCCCCTTGGACGCGGCGCGCAGCTCGATTTCGGGCCCGCCTTCGCGCAACGTGACGGACGGAGTCGGAATGGAATCGAACAGCAAAGTCGCGATGGCCAGCACCTCGAAATTGATCGGCTTCACGGCTTTCCACAGATCCGGCTGCTCCTTCGCGATGTTCGTGCCCTTCTTGCCTGCGACGTAATTGTATGAGTAATAGCCGATCCCGTCGGCACCGTGAATGAGTGCAAGATAGACCATGCACTTCAACTCAGCGGGCGTCGGGTACCGGTCTTTCGCGTCCCAAGTAAAGAGTTGCAGCACCGGTAGCACTGGGCTGCGCCCGAGTGTCGCTGTTCCCGCCCGCCCCACCGCTTCGCCCACGCTGCGCACGGGTTGATACGGGATCGGATACAAGTACGGCGCGGACACATCGAGCACCTTGACCAGTTCCTCGTAGCGTTCCTTCGTGGGAAGCTTGTTCGAGATCACGCCGGCGGGTTCGTCCTCCCAGTAGCCGATGGCGTGCATGATGAGACGATTCGGGACCCACTCGCGGAGCTTGGCGAGATCGGCCTTTGATTTTCCGAGCAGGTCCTCCTTCCAATACAACGCCGGGCTGTCCATGCCGATGCCGAACAACACGCCGTCGAGCTTCTCGACTTTCTTGCCGGTGTGGACCGCCGTGTAAAGCCCGTGCGCCAGCAGCGTGTCGGCTTCCTCGGGTTTGGCGGTCAGGGTGTTGAACCCGTGTTCGCGAAACATCTTCAACGAAGCGGGGTCCGTGGGCGTGTCGTACATCAGAATCGGGAAGAACGGCTTGCCGTTGACGGTGATACGGCCTTGGGCGTCGGTGCCTGCAGACTGGATCGGCGGTAGGGCGACTGGGTTGGTGTCGGCGGCCCCTGAACTCAGCGAGGTTATCAGGAGCAGAGAGATTACAGTTCGATTCATGGCGGGATTGTGGCGTGTCGCTTTGGAAAGTCCACACCGTAGCGTTCTGCTACGACCCAGCAAACTCCGCCACGTCCACCTTCCGATTTTCCCGCGCCGAGGCCTGCAGCGCGCGCGCGACGATCACTGCAGCCGCACCTTCCTTCACTCCAACGGAATGCGGTTTACCGGCTGTGAGATTCCGCAGAACATCCTGCGCCTGCCAGAGGAAACCGAGGTTCTCCTTGGTCGTCGTATGCACCGGCGAAGGCGTCTCGATGACTTGGGCCGGCTGGTCGAGCGGACAGACTTCGACCGACGTAAGAAAACGATCCACCATCAGTGAACTCTTGTCTCCCAGGATGCCCCGGCGCGCGATGTCCACGCCGCTCGCCCAACTCAGGTCGAGCCGACCGAAGCCGCCGCTCTTGAATCGCACCACTGCACTCAGGGAATCGTCGAACTCGGGCGGGTTGATGACCGCGCATGCTTGCTGTGCAAACACCGACTCCACGTCGCCGCCTATCCATTGCAGCCAGTCAATCTCATGCACCCCGACCTCGACGGTCATACCACCCGATTGCGCGGTGTCGAGTCGCCACGGCGGGAACATCCGTCGCGGATAGTAGCCGATGCGTTGCGACCAGACTGACACGAACGATCCGAGCGATCCCGACGCGAACAACTCCCGGGCCTTCTGGTACGCGGGATAGTAGCGATTGCTGTGGCCTACTGCGACGAACTTGCCGGATTTCGCCACGGCCTTCTCGATTCGGCGGGCGGACTCAGGCGAGAGCGTCAGCGGCTTCTCGCAGAACACCGCCCGCCCGGCGGAAAGCGAGGCAACGATCTGTTCCTCGTGCAGGAGCGGTGGGGAGCAGAGCCAGGCAATGTCGGCCTTTCCGATTGCTTCCTCGAACGAACCTGCCGTGGTCGTTTCATAGGTCTTTGCCAGTTCTGCCGCGCGGTCCTTGGCCGCATCGAAGACTGCAACGATGCGCGCCTCCGTCAATTGCCTGAGCGCCCGCGCGTGTTCGTTGGCAACGTAGCCGGCCCCAATCAATGCGATGCTGACATTTTTCATGACGTCTTCCTTTCAGTACCAAACCTTCCACAGAGTTAACCCGTGCGCCGGCGCCGTCTCGACGAAGTGCGTTCGCTTCCGCCCACGCAGATACTCGCCCAGTTCCTCCGGGCTCGATTCCCCGCGTCCCACGCGCAACAATGCCCCGACGATGCTCCGCACCATCCGGTAGAGAAATCCATCCGCGCGTACGACGATCGTGATCAACGAACCATCCCTTGTCACCGTCGCGCGCGCGATCGTCCGCACCGTGCTCTCCACTTCGCGTTGAGGGTTCGCCGAGAGCGCAGCGAAGTCATGTTTGCCGACCAGTACCCGCGCCGCGCGCCGCATCGCAGCGACGTCCAGCTTGTGCGGACAGTGGAGCGCGGTGCCTCGCAGGAAGGGATCCATGACCGGTGCATTCACGATCCGGTAACGGTATTCTTTCGATCGCGCGGAGAATCGCGCATGAAACTTCGGCGCAGCGGCCCCCGCGTTCATGACACGGATATCCTCGGGCAGATTCGCATTCAGAGCGCGCACGAGGATTCGCGGTTCGATTTGCTTTGCGGCATGAAACGAAGCGATCTGCCCGCGGGCGTGGACGCCGGCATCGGTGCGTCCTGCGCCATGGAGCTGAATGGGGTTGCTGAAAAGCGTCGTGAGCGCAGCCTCCAGCTTCTGCTGGATCGTGTTGCCGCCCGGCTGTGCCTGCCAGCCGGAGTAGTTCGTTCCGTCGTACGCCACGCGCAGCTTGTAGCAGAAATCACGTTTCACGTGTCACGCGTCACGTTGCATGCGCATCCAGGTAGGACTGCAACAAGAACTGCGCCGCCATCGAGTCCACCTTTTCTTTTCGCTTCTCGCGGCTGACATTTCCTGCCACCAACACCCGTTGCGCTTGCGAGGTGGTCAGGCGTTCGTCCCAGGTTTCAATGGGCACGGCCACGATCGGTTTGAGTGTTTCGATGAACTCGCGCGCCGCTGTCGCCGCCGGGCCATACGAGCCGTCCATGTTGCGGGGCATACCGACAACGATCTTCGTCACCTGCCGGTCGCGAACAATCTCACCGATCCGCTCCGGCTTGTCGCTGTCCACAAACGGTAGCGGCTGCGCCGTGAAGCCAAGTTCGTCGCTCAAGGCGAGCCCGATTCGCTTCGTGCCATGATCAATGCCGAGGATGCGCATTACAGATGCCGACGATATTCCGGCCGTTGCGCCAACCAGGTGACGAGTTCCTTGATCTTCTGCGCCTCACTGCGATGGCACACCAGCGTGGCATCGTCGGTCTCGACGATGATCAAGTCCCTCACACCGACCGTGGCGATGAGCCGCTTGTTCCCGATGACGATGTTGTTGTCGCTGCGCAGGCTGACGAATTTCCCGCGCGCGACGTTGCCATGCGCGCCCCGGGGCAGATGACGTTCGAGCGCTTCCCACGAACCGACGTCGTCCCAGGCGAACGCGCCGTCCGCGACGACGACGTTGCCGGCCTTCTCCATCAAACCGTAATCAATCGAGACGCGCCGGAGTTTGGGATAGACGCGCTGAAGCGCGCGTTCGAGCCGCGGCGTGTCCAGGTCAGGGAACAGCTCGCACATCGCAGCGAAGAGATCGGGAATGTGCGCCACCATTCCGTCGAGGATGGTTTGCGCCGACCACACGAACATGCCGGCATTCCAACGATACCGGCCGCTCGCCACGTATTTGCGGGCCTTGGCGAGGTTGGGCTTCTCCACAAAACGTCTTGTTTCGAAGAACCTCGTCCTCGTCGTCGTCCTCGTCCTCGTTCCCGCTTCGATATAGCCGTAGCCGGTATTCGGCTCGGTGGGCTTGATGCCAATGGTGACGAGCGCGGGCTGGCGTTCCGCCACGAGGAGACAATCGGCGAGGACTCGGCGGTATTTCGCCGCTTCTGTGATCACATGATCCGCCGGCAACACGGCCATGACCCCTTTCGGGTCGCGTTTCCCGACGATCGCCGCGCCCAAGGCCACTGCGGCGGCGGTGTCGCGTCGCATCGGCTCGGCGATGATGTTCCGCTTGGGAAGTTTCCTGAGCCGCGCGCGAATCTTCGGTGCCTGCTCCTTGTTCGTGATGACGAGAATGTTCTGCCGCCGAAACAGCGGCTCGATGCGAGCGACGGTTTCCTCGATCAGCGTCCGTTCCGTGACCAACGCGAGCAGTTGTTTGGGTGTGCGGAGCCGGCTCATCGGCCAGAACCGTTCGCCGCTGCCGCCCGCCATGATGATGGCGTAATGGTGGGGTGAAGGTTTCATGCGGGAACGTTTGTCGTAGAGCGCTTCAGCGCGGGCTTGGATCGCTCTGCACGAAATTTCACGCCCGCGCTGAAGCGCTCTACTACAAACCCGGCCTCCCAACGATCCAGTGCGGTCCTCATTCCTTCACCGCTTTGACCAAGCCGGCCACGAACTCGCTCACCTCCCGGATCATTGCGTCGGTGTCGCCGAGCTTGGCGATGCGGTTGACGATGGCGCTGCCGACCACGGCAGCATCGGCTTGATCGGCCACCGCCCGGGCTTGCGCGCCATCGGAAATGCCGAACCCGACGGCGATGGGCAGCCGCGTGTGTTTGCGAATCAACGCAACCTGCGACGCGATGGTGTCCGACATTGTCTGTTGCATCCCGGTCACCCCTTCGCGTGAGACGTAGTAAATGAACCCTTTGGCGTGACGGCAAAGTTTCGCCATGCGAGGCTCCGGAGTGGTTGGAGCGATCAGCCGAATCGTGTGGACCGCCGGGTTGCTGCCGAAAGGTTCGCCGGTTTCATCCGGTGGCAGGTCGAGCGGAAGAATGCCGTCCACGCCCGCCCGCGCGGCGTCGGCGAGAAACTGTTCGGTGCCCCATCGGTGGATCACATTGTAATAGATATAGAGCACGATCGGGATGTTGACGCCTTCCGTCCGGAGCTTCGCAATCGTTTCGAGCACGCCGCGCGGGGTTGCGCCGGCATCGAGCGCCCGCTGGGCGGCGAGTTGGTTCACGATGCCATCCGCGAGAGGATCGCTGAATGGCACACCCAGTTCGAGCACATCCACACCCACGCGCTCGAACTCTTTGGCGAGTCGCGCCGTCGCGGAAAGATTCGGGTCGCCCGCGCAGATGTAGGTGACAAGCCCCTTCTTGCCGTCGCGGCGAAGCCGTTTGAACGTTTGATCAATTCGGTTCACGCGTCAGACTTCCAGGTTCAGCCAGCGTAGTTCCTTCGATGTTAACTCGATTTCGAGGGCAGGCCATGAAGTGCGCGTCTCGGCCAGCACACGCGGGCCGATCAACGGAAACGTCGGGAACGGCTGGCAAAGCACATACGCGAGCGCAATGTTGATGGGCGACACACCGCGCTTCCTGGCCAGTTGCTTCACCCGGGCGAGCCGTCGGAAATTGTCCTCGGCATACCAGCAACGCTCCAACTCGGCGTCGCCATGATACTTCGGATTGCCCAGCACGAAAAAGCCGCGCGCCTGGCTCGACCATGCCAGCAGCGGCATCTGCGTTTTCTTGAACCACGCGCGCGACTTCGGGTCGGACGCACGAATGCAGCCCGCCCACACCGGGTCCACCATGCGGGCGAGGCTGAAATTGTTGCTGACGGCAGAAAAGCCCGTGAGCCCTTTCTTCCTGGCGTACCTGTTGGCGGCTTCGACGCGCTCGGTGCACCAGTTCGATCCGCCGAATGCCCGGATGCGTCCCGCCCGCTTGTGCTGGTTGAGCACGTCCACGAACTCGCCAACAGGCACGTCTGGATTGTCACGGTGCATCAGGTAGAGATCCACGTAGTCCATCTGGAGGCGCTCGAGGCTTTCGATGAGTTGCCGGGTGAGGTTGGCGGGATCGCAAAACGGCGTGTGCGCTCCTTTGCCAATAATCACCACGTCGTTGCGAATGCCGCGGAGCTTCACCCATTGACCCAAATTGCGCTCGAAGAGGCCGCCGCCGTAAATCCACGCCGAGTCGAAACAGTTGCCGCCCCGCTCGACGTAATCATCGAACATCACACAGGCTGTCGGGAGCGTACGCTGATTGTCGCAGCCCATGATCAGGCGCGAGACCGGCTTCTCGACGCCCGCGATCTGGCCGTACTTCATCGGCACGCGCTTCTGGAAACGCAGCGGACGCTTCGCCACAGTCAGCTTCCAACCCGCCGGCTTTTCGCACTCGTACACGACTCCAATGGACTCGCGCCATGCGTCGAGTGTCTTCATGTTACCGAGGGTGTCGTCCCACGTCATCGAAGGCGACGGCGCCTGCCGACGCGCGAGGTGCGCCGCGACCGTGTCCGCCTCGATCGTGTACAGGCCGAACTTCGGTTTCACGAACACCTGCCGCGGCTTCTTCTCACTGTAGCGAGTCACGATGATGTGGGGCGTGCCATCGGCGGGCTTGCAGAACCACGGCGACGGAACGAGGATGTTGCCCTCGCTGCCGAAGATGCGGACGACGTTTTCCTGACTCAGTCGCACGCCCGTCGCAAGTTGGGCCAGGATGTCGCCGGGAAACTTCAGCGACGCGATGGCCCATTCGTCCGCACCCGTCAGACCGACGTGCGCGGCGCCCTTGACTTCGACCGGGTCCGCGAAATCCTTGCCCGTGGCGGCGCCCGCGATCAGCCGCGACATGGAGGTGCAGTAACACCCGACGTCCAGGATGCCGCCGCCTCCCAGTTCATTGGCGTAAATCCGGGAGGTCGCACTGAAGTCGGCGTTGAAACTGAACGTCGCCTGGATCACCCGCACCTCGCCGATGACTTTCTCGCGGATCAGTTCAACCAGCCGGGCAGTTTGCGGGTGACAGCGGTACATGAACGCTTCCATCAGGAACACATCGTGCCGTTGCGCCGCTTCGACCACTGCCATCGCTTCGGCGTGGTTCATCGTGATCGGCTTTTCACAAAGGATGTGCTTGCCCGCTTCGGCGGCTTTGATTGCCCACTCCGCGTGCATCGGGTGTGGCGTGGAGATATAGACCGCCTCGACGTCGGGGTCGCCCAGCAACGCCTCGTAGCTCGCGTACCGCCGCTCGAGTTTGAACTCGTCGCCGAACTTGTCCGCCGACGCCTGCGAGCGGCTGCCGATGGCGATCAGCTTGCCAGTTTTCGATTCACCAAGTGCGTTGGCAAACGCGCGCGCGATGCGTCCCGCGGCGATGATGCCCCATTTCAATTTCTTTCGTGTGTTCATGCTTTTCCGTTTCGCTCGTAGATGATTCGCAGCCCCTCCAAAGTCAACAACTGATTCACTTCCTGGATCTCCGGCAGCCGGCGCGCGATCAACTCGGCGTAGCCGCCCGTCGCCACCACGCGCAGCCGGGGTGCCCGTAGTTCGTGTTTGATCTCGGCGAGAATTTCACGAATCAACCCGCGATACCCATGCACCGCGCCGGCAAGCATTGCCTCGACGGTGTTCTTTCCAATGACCGAGCGCGGTTCGCGCAGTTCGATCGCGGGAAGTTGCGCGGTGCGCTCGTGCAGGTAAGTGGTCATCGCCGCCAGGCCGGGTGCGATCACGCCGCCGATGTACTCGCGGTGATCGTTGACGATGTCGAATGTGACCGCCGTGCCGAAGTCCACCACCACTCCCGGCACGCCATAGAGATGAGCCAGCCCGGAGGCGTTGGCCAGCCGGTCCGCGCCGATCTGTCGCGGCTTCGGGTAACGCACGCCGACACCGAGATCAAGCTTCGGGGACAACACCAGCGCGCGCACACCTGTCCTTCCTTCAATGTACCGCTGCACCGGCCCCGTCGCCCGAGGCACCACGCTGGCAATAATTGCACCGTGAATCGCTGTGCGAGAGAGAAACCGGCCCAGCCACGCTGCATCGCGAACTGCCTCCTTTGTCGGCACGTTTGCCTGCGTCCGCACTCTTCGTTCGTCCGCGAGGCCGAGATGGGTGTTCGTGTTGCCTATATCAACGAGAAGGATCATGCTTTCTCCAGGATTACATCACCGCCGATCATTTGTTCCGTGCGCGCGTTGTCGGTGCGCACCAGCAGCGAGCCGTTTTCGTCAAGCGCCATCGCCTGGCCTTCGATGCGACGGCTGCCCACGACGATCGCGACGCGCTTGCCGAGCGTCGAACTGCGCGCGCCCCACTTTCGCGTGATCGGCTCAAAATTGCCATCGAGCGCTTGCGCGTACAATGCGTCCAACCGCAGCAACACTGAGACTGCCAAATCGGCGCGACGCACAGGTTGACCACGCTCGGTCTCCACCGTCGTGGCGATTTCACGCAGCTCGGGCGGAAAATTCATCACGTGGAGGTTCACGCCGATCCCAAGCGTCACGAACCGCACCTGATCCGAGTCGGTCTCCATCTCGGTCAGAATACCGGCCAGCTTGCGGTTGTTCACGAGGACATCGTTGGGCCACTTGATCTGGGCAGTGAGCCCGGCGACTTCTTCCAGCGCCTCGACCAATGCGACGGCCGACAAGATCGTGATCCGCGTCACCGCTTGTGGCGGCCAGTTCGGGCGCAGCAACACCGAGAACCACAACCCCGTGCCACGAGGCGAAACCCAACTTCGTCCGCGCCGGCCCCGACCTTTGGTCTGCGCTTCCGCAAAAACAACCACGCCCTCCTCGACGCCATCCAAGCCGAGACGTTCAATCACGTCGCTGGTGGAGGCAGTCTGCTTGTACACGACCACGTCGCGACCAATGATGCGGTTGATGTGGCGCCCGTCATCGGGCGCTGGAGCTACGCGGCCGGGGACGGCGGCCACTACACCAAGCCGGGCTTTGAGTTCATCGGCGAGCAGGATGTCGGGACAATGCCCCAGTCGGAAACCGAGGTGCGGATCCGATTCGACTTCGTATCCCAGCTTCCGAAGCTCGGCAATGTATGGCGGGATCGCGTCCGGCAAGACGCGCATTCGGGCGGCCAGTTGAGGTCCCGTCGCGTGACCGTTGCCGAGTTCAAGCAATACCTCCAGCAGGCGCTGGGTTGTCGAACTCGGCTGGCTCATTCCATCAGCTCCAGCGAGAAGTCAATCGCCGGCGCGGAATGAGTCAGCGCGCCAATCGAAATAAAGTCCACGCCCGTCGCGGCTATGGCGGAGATGGTTTGCAGGTTCACGTTGCCGGACGCCTCGGTTTTCGCGCGGCCGCCGATAAGTCTTACGGCTTCGGTCATTTCTTCGAGTGTCATGTTGTCGAGCATGATGATGTCGGCCCGAGCCGCGATGGCTTCGTGGACTTCATCAAGCGTCTTGGTCTCGACCTCGACGACGACATGCGGCTTGGCTTTGCGCGCCAGAGTCACGGCATGCTGGATCGGTGTGGATGAAAGCCGTCGCGCGAACAGGAGATGGTTGTCTTTGATCAGGACCTGGTCGAACAACCCCTTGCGATGATTCTGCCCGCCGCCGACGGTCACTGCGTACTTCTCCAGCGCGCGCAGTCCCGGCGTGGTCTTGCGCGTATCGAGGATGGCCGGCTTGGCGCGGTGGCCAATCGCTTCAACGAACGTACGCGTCAGTGTGGCGATACCGGAAAGGCGCTGGAGGAAATTGAGCGCCGTCCGTTCTCCGGTGAGGATGACGCGCGCGGGACCTGCCAGTTCGCAAACACGTTGGCCGCGCTCGCAAAGGTCGCCGTCGGATTTGAGAGGGTGGAACTGAAACCGGGCCTCCAGTTCGATGAACACGGCACGCACGAGGTCGAGCCCGGCGACAACGCAGGCTTGCTTCGCACCGATGTATGCGCGCGCCGTCGCATCGGCGGGCACCAAGGCGTCGGTCGTGATGTCACCGCTGCCGATGTCTTCGGCGAGCGCCTGACGCACCGCGCTACGGATGAGTTCGGGACTGAGAGCTACCACGGCGGCAATAGTAGAGGCGGGAAAGCAAGAATGGAAGGATGGAAGCGCTGACCAAGGACAATTCGTTCACCGCGATGCAATTGTGCTTTACCAATAATCTGGC
>CAZOTB010000168.1:0-12966 GCA_964582645.1 uncultured Verrucomicrobiota bacterium
GCGCTGGCCTCGGTGATCGTGTTCACGATGATCCTCGTCACCGCCAACACGATGAGCATGGCCATCCGGGAACGCACGCGGGAGATCGCGATTCTCAAGGCGCTCGGGTTCAACGGCAGGGACATCTTCCGGCTGGTGCTCGCCGAGTCGTGCGGTCTCGCGCTGGCCGGCGGGGTGATCGGCTGTTTCGGCGCGCGGATACTGGCCGAAACGCTCGACGTGTACAAGCTGTCCAAGGGGTTTGTGGCCTTCTTTCCGATCACGTGGGACGTGCTCGCCATCGGGTTGCTGGTCGCGTTGCTGCTGGGAGTAATCAGCAGCGTCCTGCCGGCCTGGAAAAGCGTCACCACCAGCGTGACCGAAGGACTCAGAGAAATGGAGTGAAGCACGTCTCATGGCCATTCCGCTCAAGTACAATCTCCGCAGCCTGCGCGTGCGTTGGCGCTCGACGATTGCCACCGTGCTGGGCATCGCGCTGGTCGTGGCGGTGTTTGTGTTGGTGATGTCGTTGGACCGTGGCATCAAGTCCACCTACGTCAACACCGGCGACGAGCGCAACCTGCTCGTGTTGCGGCGCGGCTCGACCGCCGAGTCGAGCAGTCAGATCGGACGCGATGATTCGCGACGCATCAAGTACCTCACCGGCATCAGCAGAAACGAGCAGGGCCAGCCACTTGCCTCGCCGGAGATCATCGTGCTCATCAACATCCCGCGTCGCGATGGCAGCGTGGCGAATGTATTGGTGCGCGGCATGAGCCCGGTGGGGTTCGAGTTGCGCCCGCAGATCCGGCTCGTCGAGGGCCGGATGTTCCAGCCGGGACTGCGCGAGTGCATCGTCAGCGAGAAAATCGCCAGCCGCTTCGCCAACTGCCGGGTGGGCGAACAGTTTCGCTCCGGCAAGAATCTGTGGACGGTCGTCGGCATTTTCGACGGACGCAAGACGACCTACGAATCGGAGATCTGGGTGGACGCCGACGAGGCGCGCGATGCATTCAATCGCGATTTTTACGGCTCGGTGTTGTTGCGTCCCGAAAACCCGGCCGCCGCGGAGGAACTCACGAAGCGCATGATCAAGGACCGGGTGCTCAGCGTGAAGGTTCAAACCGAGGCGCAGTACTACCGGGAACAAACCCGCCAGGCCGGACTGTTCCAGTTTCTCGCGTCGTTTCTGGCGAGCATCATGAGCGTCGGCGCGGTGTTTGCCGCGATGAACACCATGTATGCCGCGATTGCGGCCCGGACCCGCGAGGTGGGCACGTTGCGGGTGCTGGGATTTCGCCGACGCGAAATCTACTGGGCGTTCCTGCTGGAGTCAGTCGCGCTGGCGCTGACCGGGGGCGTGCTCGGCTGTGTGCTGTCGCTGCCGATCAATGGAATGGCGACCGGCACGTTCAGCATGACGACGTTCGCCGAGGTGGCGTTCGAGTTCCGAGTCACGCCGGAGCTGCTGGCGAAAGGAATGACCTTCGCATTCGTGATGGGCGTGCTCGGCGGATTGCTCCCCGCGCGCATGGCGGCGCGGAAACCCGTGCTTGATGCCTTGCGTGCCGTGTAGGAAATGGTACGAGTAAGCGAGATGCGATCATGAGCAATTCGAATCCAGAAGCCCTGTCCCGACTGGAAATCCCGAGTCACAAGAAAGCCCGGCGCTCGACCGGGCCGACCTTGCTGATCGCCGTGATCGTCATCCTGGTCCTGCTCGGCGTGGCGGCGTACGTTGCCATGCGCCAGAAGGGCAATGGATCGAAGTCCCCCGAGGGCAGGGCTGTTCCGACCGCGACAGCCACACCATCCGCGCCTGCCGCTCCGCCCAAACCGGGTGAGCCGGTGCTCACCGTCAGCGGCTACATCATTCCCCGGGAACGAATCGAGATCAGCCCGAAGTTCCAGGGCACCGTCACATGGATCGGAGTGAAGAAAGGGGACACTGTGAAACAGGGCGACGTGATCGTCAGGCTGGAGGAAGCCGAGTACAAAGCGCGCGTCCTCGAAGCACAGGGTCGAGTGGCGCTCGCGGAAGCCAATCTCGTCAATGGCGAGGCCAATTTGAAACGGCTTGTAGATCTGGAGAAGCGCGACGTGGAAAGCCAGCGCGCGCTCGACGATGCCCGGCGGGCCCGCGATGCCGCGCTCGCCGAAGTCACCATGGCGAAAGGACAACTCGCCTGGGCGCAAACCTATCTCGATTGGTGCACGATCCGAGCGCCGATCAACGGGACCATTTTGGAGAAACTCGTGGACCCGAACGAACTCGTAGTCCCGCAGAGCTTCGGCGGGAGCCGAGGGCCGAGCACTGCGTTCGTGGCGATGGCCGACCTCAACGACCTGCAGGTCGAGATTGATCTCAACGAAGCCGACACGCCGAAAGTTCATCTCAAGCAGAAATGCCGGATCAGTCCCGAGGCGTATCCCGAGAAACAATATGACGGCACCGTGGCCGAGATCGCGCCCGAGGCGAATCGCTCCAAAGGGACATTGCAGGTGAAAGTGCAGGTCACGAAGCCGGATGGCTTCCTCACCCCCGAATTGACCGCGAAGGTGGAGTTTTTGGCGGAGTAGGGAGCGGATGGGAAGCTGCACCCCATCCGCAGGGCTTTTACACAAGTTTTGCTTTGCGAAAACTGCGGGCTCGCATAGATTACGCGCATGAGTTTTGAGCCGACGAATGCGCGCGGATTGGCGGGGGTGTTGAAACGCACCGGCCTGCTTCGACCCGAGCAGATCGAGCAGCTTCTCGCGAACCGCGTCAAGGCAGAGAAGCCGTTGATCGAGCAGGTGATCGAAGCCAGCGGCACAAGCGAGGAGAACGTACTGGCCCAGCTCGCCCCGCAGCTCAACATGCCGTGCGTCCAACTCAAGGAGGACGAACTCGACCTCAAACTGCGCGAGACAATTCCCGCCAAGCTCGTGTTTCAGGAAAGCATTTTCCCGCTGAAAACGGAGAACGGCTCGATCTCCATCGCCACGTGCGATCCATTCAAGGTCGAACTCGCCGACCAGATTCGCATGGTCACCGGATTGCAGCCGAAATTCCGTCTCGCGCGCAAGACGGATATCCAGGCCGCTCAGAAGAAATACTACGGCGTCGGCGCGGACACGGTCGAACAGATGATCTCGGGCGGACGCATTGATCTCGAATCGGCCCCCCTGCTCGAAAAGGACGACCTCGATAATCGCGACCAGGAGGCGTCGGTCGTCAAGTTCGTGCATCAGATCATCTGGGAGGCATACCAGGAACGCTCGACCGACATTCACATCGAGCCGATGGAAGGCGACCTGCGGATCCGGTACCGCGTGGACGGCGTGCTCCACCAGACGCCGGTGCCGCCGCACCTCAAGAAAATTCAGTCGGCAATCATTTCGCGCATCAAGGTCATGGCCAACATGGACATCGCCGAACGACGATTGCCGCAGGACGGCCGCATCAACGTCCGCATCAAAGGCGAGGAACTCGACGTTCGTGTCTCGACGGTGCCCACGATGCACGGCGAGAGCGTCAGCTTGCGTCTCTTGAAACGCAGCCAGCTCAACCTCGGCCTCGACACGCTCGGCCTCAACCCGGGCGACCTCAAGATCGTGGAACGCCTGGTGGAAATGCCCAATGGCATCATCCTCGTTACCGGCCCCACGGGCAGCGGCAAAAGCACCTCGCTCTACGCGTTTCTCAACACGATCAACTCGATAGACCAACGGATCATCACCATCGAAGAACCCGTCGAGTACGAATTGCCGGGCGTCAATCAGATCCAGGTGCGGCCCGAGATTGACCTGACATTCGCACGCGGCCTGCGACACATCCTGCGCCAGGACCCCGACGTGATCATGGTGGGAGAAATCCGCGACCTCGAGACCGCGGAGATTTCGATCCGCGCGGCGCTGACGGGACACCTGGTGTTCTCGACGCTCCACACCAACGACGCGCCTGGCGGCGTGACGCGTCTGCTCGACATGGGCATCGAACCATACCTGCTGACTTCTGCCCTCGAGGCCATCATCGCCCAACGTCTCGTCCGCACCATCTGCCCGCACTGCAAGGAGCCGCAATCGGTGGATGTGAACTATCTGCGCCTCGAATCGTTCCCGTTCGAGCGGTATCCGACCCCGCTCTTCTACCACGGTCGCGGCTGCGAACAATGCAAACACATGGGCTACATGGGTCGGACCGGCATTTACGAGATCCTGCTCATCAATGAATCCCTGCGTCCGCTCATCATCCAGCGGGCGTCGTCCACCGTCATCAAGCAGAAGGCGGTGTCGCAAGGGATGAAGACGCTGCGCGACGACGGTTGGGAGAAGGTCGTGGCGGGCGTCACCACCATCGAGGAAGTCATCCGCGTCACCCAGGAGGACGAAGCAATTTCGGAGATGTGAACATATTCAAAGAGAACAGCGCGAACGCTCAACTTTCAACGTTCAAGGTTCAACTCTCAATGTGGCAGTTAGCATCATCTCGATCTTGCAGTTCCATCTTGAACGTTGAATGTTGGACGTTGAGTGTTAACTGTTGAATCCGTTTCTCAAATGCCCACCTTCGAATACAAAGCCAAGAACCCGACCGGCGAACTGGTCACCGGCACACTCGTCGCCTCGGACCGACGCGGTGCCGTGGGGCAACTGGATGCGAAGGGATTCTTTCCCGTTCTCGTTGAGCCCGCGCGCGAGAAGAAGCAGCGCGGCCAGATCAAGCTCAAGCTGCCGCCACTCCGCAGCAACATCAGCGAGCGCGAGATCCTGTTCATCACCGATCAACTGGCAAACCTCCTCCGCTCGGGCATGTCGTTGAGCAAGGCGCTCGACACGATGGCCAAGCGCGTCCAGAACGACAAACTCACCGGCATCATCGAGCAAGTCCACCAGGAGATCATCAACGGTTCGAGCCTCTCCGATGCGCTCGAAAGCATCCCCGGCGGCGTGTTCCCCCGGTTGTACGTGAACATGGTGCGCGCGGGGGAAGTGAGCGGCACGTTGCCGGAAATCCTGAAGCGTCTCTCGGCTCATTACGCACAGGTGCGCGAGATTCGCGAACAGGTGCAGGCGGCGTTGATCTACCCGAGCGTGCTCATCACCGTCGGCATCGGCACCATCATCTTTTTCATGACGTTCATGGTGCCGCGGTTCAAGCTGTTGTTCGCGGGACTCGGCCAGCAACTGCCGCTGCCGACGCGCATTCTCATCGGCATGAGCAGCACGTTTGTCAGTTGGTGGTGGGTCGGCGCCATCCTGATCGTCGCGGCGATCATCTGGTACAAACGCTACCAGGCCACCGAGGAGGGACGACTGCGCATTGATGAATGGAAACTCAACCTGCCGCTCTTCGGCCCCATCATGCAACGCAGCGCCTTTGCCCAGTTCGCCCGGACGCTCGCCGCGCTGTTGCGCAACGGCGTGCCGGTGCTCGAGGCGCTCAAGGTCGTCGCCGACATCATCCAGAATAAGGTCGTCTCGCGCGAGATCATGCTGGCGCGCGAACGCGTGACCGACGGCACCACGATTTCCTCGCCGCTCGCGGCCGGGAAGATCTTCCCGCCGCTGCTGATTGACATGCTGGCGGTGGGCGAGGAAACGGGCGACATGATCAACTCGCTCGATCAGATTGCCGATACCTATGAAAGCGACTTGAAGCGCAGCATCAAGGTCATGCTTGGATTCCTCGAACCCGCGATCATCATATTCATGGGACTGACCGTCGGCGTCGTGGTGTTCAGCATGTTGATTGCTGTATTCAGGCTCACCACCGGGATCGGGAGGTAAACTATGCAACAGAACAAAGTCACAAGGAATTGGAAGCATCAACGCGGCTTCACGCTGCTCGAAATCATGATCGTCGTCGTGATCATCGGCATCATTGCCAGCTTCGCCATCGTCAACCTCATCGGCACGAGCGAGGGAGCAAAGGTGGATCTCGCCCGGGCCTTCGTGAAGGGCAGCCTGAGCACCCAGATCACGCTCTACCAGTTGCACAACAACTCCTACCCGACGACCGTCGAGGCGCTGGTCAACCGACCGTCCGATGCCACGGGCTGGCGTGGACCGTACCTCAATGAGGTGCCCAAAGATCCGTGGGGCGAGCTCTACGTGATCCGCGTTCCCGGCACCCACAACACAGGTCGGTTCGACGTCTTCTCGAAAGGGCCGGACAAGCAGGAAGGCAGCGGCGACGACATCGGGAACTGGTCGGACGGCACAGGGCAATGACGCGCGAGCGAGCGGTTTGGTTGCGATCGGGGCGCGTGGCCGCCGGGTTCACGCTCATCGAGGTCATCCTCGTCGTTCTGATTATCGGTCTCATCGCCGCGCTCGCCATTCCATCATTCGACAACGCCCTGCGCGGGCAACGGCTCGATTCCGCGGCGCACGAAATCGCCACAGCCTGCCAGCAAGCGCGCTACGAAGCCGTGTTCGGCAACCGTTCGTGCTGGTACGTGCTCGACATGGACACGCAGCGGATTCGCCTGATGCTCGGCAAACAGGCCGACACCAATGGCGTGCCCACCTACGAGGAGATCGCCGCCGAGACAAACCTCGTGGACTCCACCGAAGGCCAGGCTGCCGAGTCGGTCGAGATGCCCACGGGCGTCAGGATCACCAAGGTGCAATCACAGGACGGTACCATCCAGGATAGCGGCAAGATCGGGTTTCCCTTTTACAGCAACGGCGTCTGCGAACCGTTCCGAGTGTTTCTGGTGAGCGACAACGGCGAGCAGCGCGCACTGGACGTGGATATGTTCACCGGCAAAGCGAAGGTGTTCACGCCGCAATGAAGAAGGGATGAAGGATGAGGGATGAGGGATGAAATTGGAATCTGACATGATCCGGATCAAGCGCCGCGCAGCGTCCGTATTCATCCCTCATCCCTCATCCCTCATCCTTCGCCGTTCTGGCGGCTTCACCCTTCTCGAAGCCATGCTCGCTGTCGTCATCCTCGGGGCCGCGATGCTGGCGATCATGGAAGGGCTCTCGCACAGCCTCAACGCCATCGAGTCCATCAAGAACTACAACACCGCCACCGAACTGCTCGGCATGAAGCTCGCCGAAGTGGACCAACTCACGGTCTTGGAGGAGGGAGTCGAGGACGGCGACTTCGAGGAATATCACCCCGGCTTCACATGGATTCGCGAGATCGTGGCGTCCGAGCTGACCGACCTGTACGAGGTGCGAATCACGGTGAATTGGACGGAACACGGCACCGCCGCGTCTGACTCGATCGCGACTTATCTGTTCCGCGCCAGCGATGCTCCGCGCAAACTCGGCGACGCGACAAAGAAGGTTGGCGAGAGAAACACGAGCCGGTAGGAAATCGTCACCACGGGAATCCAGTTGAACTTCGTGGCGGCCTTGACTACGTTGCGTGAGGAACGCCCATGAATCGAGGATACCTGCATTTCCCCATCGCCGTGATCCTTTGCGTCATCGCAGCCACGATCGCACGCGCGGACACCAATCCGCCCCGGCTGATCCCGCCGACCACCAACATCGAGCTTTCTTCCGCCACGGGCGCGATCCATTCCGCCAAGGCAACCCCGGGCGGGAAGAAGCTCGTCTATGTCATCCCAGTCCGCGACGACATCGAGAAGCCGCTCGTGTATGTCGTGCGGCGCGGCATCAAGGACGCCATCGCCAACGGCGCGGGACTCGTCGTGCTCGACATGAACACCAACGGCGGACGGGGCGATGCGATGGAAGAGATCATGGAACTGCTCGACGAGTTCGATGGCGACACGATCACGTTCATCAACAAGAAGGCCTACTCGGCGGGCGCGTTCATCTCCGCGGCAACCAAGCACATCTACATGGCGCCGGGCAGCGTCATCGGCGCCGCGGCTCCCATGCTCATGACGCCACAGGGCGACGTCGAGAAAACGCCCGACACAGTCGAGAAGAAGTTCGTGTCTGCCTACGCGGCCAAGATTCGCGCGGCGGCGCAGAAGAACGGTCACAACGCCGAGGTGTTCGAGGCGATGGTCAACAAGGTCAAGGGGCTGAAAATTGACAGCAAGGAAATCATCAAGGAGGGTGAAATCCTGACGCTCACCAACGTCGAGGCGGAGAAGGAGTACGGCACGCCGCCGAAGCGGTTGTTGAGCGACGGCACCGTGGCCGACCTCGACGCGCTCTACGAACTGGTGGGCTACGCGAAGGCCGAGGTGAAGAAGGTCGAGCCGACGGGCGCCGAACAAGTGGCGCAATGGATCACCGCGATTGCCCCGATCCTGCTGTTGCTCGGCATTCTCGGCATCTATATCGAGATCAAGCTCCAGACGTTCGGCGTGATCGGCGTGCTGGCGATCCTGTGTTTCATCATCTATTTCTTTGGCCACTACATTGCCGGCTTGTCGGGGCTTGAGTTCCTCGCGTTGTTCGCCGTGGGCGTGATCCTGATTCTCGTGGAAGTCTTCGCGTTCCCGGGCACGGCCGTGCTGGGTGTGTTGGGGTCGCTTTTCATCATCATCTCTCTGATCATGGCGATGGTGGATCGGATGCCGAACACGCCGATCGTCCCGACCATGCCCCAGCTCGAAATGCCGCTGATAAAATTCGGCATCGCCATCGCGGGAGCGATCGTCGGCGCGATCATCCTTGGCAAGTTTCTGCCCCACACGGCGTTGTTCAATGCGTTCGTTCTGCAAACCGCGAGCGGCGGCACCATCGCATCGCCGACGCTCGACACCAAGCGGGAGCGCCTCCTCGGCGCCACCGGCAACTCCCTCTCGCCATTGCGTCCCGCCGGCAAAGCGATGATCGGCGACAAGCTGATGGACGTCGTCACCGAAGGCGACCACATCCCGGCCCACACGCCGATCAAAGTGATCGCGGTCGAGGGCGCGCGTGTGGTGGTGGCGAGAGCGTGAACGGTGACCAGCCCGTTCGCCGCTCGCCTGGTGTGCATCCCTTGGTTGCTGGTACTCCGACAAGCTGAAGCTTGAACTCCAAACGCAAGCATCGCGAGGGTTTTGTTCGGAGTTCAACCTTCAGCTTGTTTGGGCACATCCCGCCGGGGAAATTCCAGCCAACAACCTGTGGATGCGCCCGCTCAGCTGACGCTTCAGGAATTCCACTTGCACCCAAAGTGGCGGCGGATAGAGTGACGCCATGGCTCTCGTTTGGTTCTTGCTTGTGGCGGGATTGATCCTGATCGTGGCGGAAATCTTTCTGCCCGGCTTCGTCGTGGGCACGATTGGCACCATCTGCCTGGTCCTCAGCGTGGTTCTCTGTTACAGAGAGGTGGGCGGGGTTTGGGGTTCCGCGTTCCTCGGTTTGACGATCCTGCTCAGCGTCGTTGTAATCGGGCTTGGACTGAAGTTTTTCCCGGAGACGCCGTTCGGGCGGAAGATGACGCTCGCCTCGCATAGCGGCGACGAAGGGCAGGTGGCATCGCTCGCTCCGCTCAAAGGCAAGCGTGGCGTCGCGCACACCATGTTGCGTCCCGCGGGCACAGCGATTATCGAGGACAAGCGCGTGGATGTCGTCACCGAGGGCGGGATAGTACCCAAGGGCAGCGCCATCGAGGTGCTCGCAGTCGAAGGAAACAAAGTCGTTGTTCGCAAGGTCTGATTGTGCTCCACTCACATCAACTGAAAGGAACTGATCATGAATTGGGCTAAGATTCTTCCGTTTATCATCGGCGGCGTCGTCATCGTCGGCATCGTTTTCTTTTTCGTCGTACTGAGTTTCATCGGCATCTGGATACGTGCGCGCCTGGCCAAGGCGCCGGTGTCATTTGTGCAACTGATCGCCATGCGACTGCGACGCGTGCCGGGCGGCATGATCGTGGACAGCCGCGTCACCGCCGTCAAAGCCGGCATCGAGTTGAGCGCGGACCAACTGGAGGCGCATTACCTTGCGGGCGGCAGCGTCGAACAGACCGTGCTGGCATTGATCGCCGCGCGCAAGGCGGGCATCACGCTGGACTTCGACCGCGCGTGCGCGATTGACCTTGCCACCAAGGGCACCAAGAAAACCGTGCTCGAAGCCGTCAAGACCAGCATCAACCCCAACGTGATTGATTGCCCCAATCCCGCCAGCGGACGCACCACCATCGAGGCCGTGGCCAAGGACGGCATCGGCCTCAAGGCCAAGGCGCGCGTGACGGTGCGCACCAACCTGGACCGGTTCGTCGGCGGCGCGACCGAGGAAACCATCATCGCGCGCGTCGGCGAAGGCATCGTCACCACCATCGGCTCGGCGGACAGTTACAAGGACGTGCTCGAAAACCCCGACCGCATCAGCAAGACCGTTCTGGAGAAGGGACTCGATTCGGGCACCGCCTTCGAGATTCTCTCGATTGACATCGCCGACGTGGACGTGGGCGATAACATCGGCGCGAAGTTGCAGGCCGAGCAAGCTGAGGCCGACAAACGCGTCGCACAAGCCAAGGCCGAGGTGCGTCGCGCTGCGGCCGTCGCCCTCGAACAGGAAATGAAGGCACGCACCCAGGAGATGCGCGCGAAGGTGGTCGAGGCCGAAGCAGAGGTGCCGCTCGCCGTTGCGGCTGCGTTCAAGGCGGGCAACCTCGGCATCATGGATTACCAGCGGTACCGAAACATCCAGGCCGACACGCAGATGCGCGCTTCCATCGCAGGCGATGAAGGCGGCGGCGCACCGAAGGTGTAACGAACCATGACGTTCGCCTGGCCATTGCCGCTCGCTTCGCTGCAGGACGTACTCGGTCTGTTGTTCCTGCTGTTCATCATCTTCTCCGCCATTGTGCAGTTTCTTAAACGAGGAAAAGGCGAAGAAACGGAGGAAGAAGACGAAGGTTTTCCGGAGACGCCGCGTCGAACCACGCAGCCGCCTCCGCCGCCGCGCCAGTACAGCGCCGAACAGGAGGAGGTGCGGAAGTTCCTTGAAGCCCTCGGCAAGCCGCGAACCACGCCGCCACCCCCACCCCGGCGCGCCACCTCGCCTCCGCCTCCTGTGTTGCGACCCGCGCAGCAAGCGCAACGTCCGCGTCCGATGCCGGTCGCGCAGCCCGCGCGCAAGCCGCTTGTGCTCGACACGACCGAAGGCGATTCGGACGAGGAAAAAGAGCCGTCGCCGATCAACATCATCACCGGGGAGAAGACGCGGCATGAGTTCACCCCGATCGAGCGCGTGGACCTTTTGAAGGAGATGCAGGCTGTCGAAACCGCCGTGGGGGACGCGTTGCACGCACCGGGACCTGCAGTAGTCACCGCGGGTTCCTCGAATCGCGCGGCGGAATTTCGCAAGCTGCTATCCGAGAAAACGAGCGTGCGTCAGGCTGTGATTCTCGCCGAGGTGATCGGCAGACCGAAGTGGTCGTAATTCGCGCAGAGTTCACGGTTCAGCGTGTCCGGATTTTCCACGGAGCAGCACGCGGAAGCGTGAACTCGGAACGGGAGACTGCTACTCCTCGTCGTTCTCGTTCACCGACGCCCGGCAAATCCCCCGTTTGCTGTGTTCGATGAACTTGATGAGACGCTCGATGGCAGGATCGTGGTCGAGCTTCTTCAACTCCGCCACCGCCTGCGAGGTATTCAGCTTCGAACGAAACAGAATCCGGTAGGCATCGCGGACGTTCTGCCGCGTCTCCTTGCTGAATCCCGCCCGGCGCAGCCCCACGACGTTGATCGCGCCGATGTCGTTGGTGTGATACACCATCATGAACGGCGGCACGTCCTTGTTCACGCGCGCGCCACCGGGCAGCAGCGCCAGCGTGCCGATCCGGACAAACTGATGGACGACGCAGTTGCCGCTGACGAACACGCCATCCTCGACCTCGACGTGTCCCGCCAGCAACGCGCCGTTGGCGAGGATCACCTTGCTGCCGAGAACGCAATTGTGCGCCACGTGCGAGTGGCCCATGAGAAAATTCTCGTTGCCGATGACCGTGGCGGAGTCCTCCTGCGAGCCTCGATGCACCGTACAGTACTCCCGGAACAGATTCTTTGTCCCAATGCGCAGGTACGAGCGGTGTCCTTTGAAGTGGGTATCCTGGGGCTCCGCGCCAAGAACAACTCCGTAGCCAATCTGGTTCCCCGCGCCCATCTCCGTCCAGCCGGTCAGCCACGCATGCGCGCCGATCTTGGTGTGCGCGCCGACTTTCACGTGCTCCTCAATGATCGCGAACGGCCCGACTTCGACGCTCGGGTCGAGGTGCGCCTTGGGATGAACGATGGCAGTCGGATGAATCACAGCAAACCAAGCTCCTTCAAGCTGACGTATTCGTTGACGCGGTCTTTCGTTTTGCGCCCCATGATGACGTGATCGAGCACGTCAATCTTCAGAATTTGACCCGCCTTGACGAGTTCCTTCGTGAGCGAAATGTCCTCCCGGCTCGGCGTCGGGTCGCCGGAGGGATGGTTGTGGACGAGGATGACGGATGCAGCGGGCTCGCGCAGCGCGGGTACAAAAACCGACCGCGGATCCACCAGCGTGGCGTTGTGGGTGCCGCGCGTCACGGACTCGGCGCGAAGGAGACGGTTCTTGGTGTCGAGCAACAGCACAAAGAATTCTTCGTGGCTCAGCAGCATCACTTCGTCGCGCATGTGGTCGGCCACCTGTTGGGGCGTGCTGATCTCCGGACGCGCCGCGCGCTCCAGCTTGGAGAGGCGACGCGCAAGTGTGAACGCCGCTTTGAGTTCGATCGCTTTCGCTTTGCCAATACCCGGCACGCGCAGGTCCTTCCAGTCAGCCTTGGCGAGCGCGTCGAGCGTATTGAACTTGCTCAATAACTGGTCCGCCACGCCGAGCACCGACATCCCGCGACGGCCCGTCCGCAGCAGAATTGCGATGAGCTCGCGCTCGTGCAAGGCGTCCGCCCCGTCACGCTCGAGGCGTTCGCGCGGCTTCTGCGAGTCCGCCATCTCGCGCATCATGGGCGCGGCACCCGAGGTGGATTTGCTCCACTCCTCCAATCGGTGGCTGAGCATCCTGTCTCCTTCGAACGCAAAGTAACCGCGGAACTTCCTCCCTTCGATCAGCCACGGCAACCAATGCTCGTCGTCC
>CAZOTB010000169.1:0-12867 GCA_964582645.1 uncultured Verrucomicrobiota bacterium
GAGTTCACGCCGCAGCAGGTCGAGAATCTGCGCGAGTATTTCCGGCGGGGCGGCCTGATGTTCGCCGATGCCAACCAGGGACGGTTGCGGTTCGATGCCGCGTTTCGTCGCGAGATGGCGCGGATTCTTCCCGACAATCCGCTTCGTCGCATTCCGGCCGACCATCCGATCTACACGTCGGGTCTCGTGAGGATCAACAAGGTCAAGTACATGCCGATGGTGACCCTCGCCCAGCCCGGCCTCGACACGCCCTCGCTGGAGGCCATTTTCCTCAAGAACCGTCCGGCGGTGATCTACAGCAAGTTCGATCTCGCCACCGGCTGGACCGGTGTCAACGCGCCGTATTGCCAGGGCGTGCAGACGCTGGATTCGCTGTCGCTGGGAATGAACGTGGTCGGGTATTTTCTAAGCCACTGACACATGCTTGGTACATCATTGATTTCCCGCGTGCATGCCCCTAGGCTTCGCCCGGTCACATGGCCTTGCTCCAGCGAATCCGGCAAAAGATCGTCGATCGAAGCTACATTCTCTCCGGGCACGCAGAGGATGAATTGTGGAATGACGACTTGGAGCGTGCCGATGCGGAACACGCCATCTTGCACCGGCAGATCGACCGGAGATTCACCGAGGATCCGCGAGGCACAAGATTCCGACTCGAGGGCCGGCGCGTGATGGCAGGCGCGTGTGCGTTGTTTGTCGGTTTCACGAAGCACATGACTTGATAATCATCACGGCATATGCAAAGGAGTAAGCATCATGGTTTGCGAATTCTGCAAGGGAAGAACCCGTAAGAGACGGGTTTCCAAGCAACACTGGCTGAGAGGGAAACTGTACGTGGTCGAGAACGTCGAGGCCGAGGTTTGCTCAGGGTGCGGGGAGCGCTATTTCCGAGCCGTGACGCTCGATGCGATTGACGCCCTGCTTCTGCGAAAGCACCCGATCAAAGAAAAACTCCAAGTCGAGGTGGTCAGTCTTTAACCCGCAGGATCAGCGCAGACTTCGGCCTCTCGCGGATCCGCGTTGCCCGCTTTAGCTTAACGGATGATCAGCTTCCTCTTCCCCTCACTCCTCGCCGGTCTCGCGGCCATTGCCGTCCCGATCCTCATTCACTTTTTCTACCGTCGCCAGCTCAAAGTCGTGCCCATCAGCACACTGCGGTTTCTGAAGATCGCGGATGAAACCTTGCCGCGGCAACCGCGCTGGCAGCATCTGCTGTTGCTGCTCCTGCGCTGTCTGCTGGTGGCGCTGCTCGTGTTCTTCCTCGCCAAGCCATATTTCGCCACAGACTCGGGCACGAGCGACGCGGCCCAGCCGCTTCATCGCGTCGTGCTGGTGGATCGTTCCTTGAGCATGACCTTGCGCGCGGGGGAAACAAGCGCATTCAGCCTGGCCAAGAAGCACGCCGTGGATCTCATCGGCGGCCTGCGGTATCAGGACACATTGACGTTGTTGCTCTTCGACCAGAATCCGGTCCCGCTCACCGGCTCGCACCGCTCCGACCACGAGCGCGCCCAGAACGCCGTGCGCGAGGCGAAGACACGAATCGCCGTCACCTCTCCGCGTCACGCTCTGCAAGCGGCACTGCGCTACTGCGACGACGCTTCCTCCCGCAGCGCCCGCAACGAAGTGATCGCGCTGACAGATTTGCGGTCGAGCGATGTCGCCGATTGGATTGAAGCGAGGCAGCAATTGAGGGATGCCAGGAATCTCTCTCGCGTTGTGCTCCTCAACTGCGGCGTCGAGTCCAAGCCGAACTTCGCCATCACCTCGGCGCGGTTGGTTCAGCCCACCAGCTCCGCGACCGCGAACAACGCCCTCGCGCTTCAGGTGACCTCGTCCATTGCGCAGCCATTCGAGAAGAAAATCGAAATCACGGTGAACGACCAGCCGCCCTCGGTCGTGACCGTCCGCTCCCAGCAGGGCGAACCGGCCACCCTCGAGGTGCCGCTCTCGTCGGCAGTCGGCGGGCTCTGGCGTGGCAGCGCGCGGTTGATGGAAGACGACTCCCTCGCCGACGACAACCAGCGGGTCTTCTGTTTCAAACCGAGCCGCTCCGACCGGATCTTTCTGGTGGATGGCGCGCCCTCAGCGGTGCGTTCGTTGAGCGAGACGTATTACCTCGGCGTCGCGCTGGCCACGCTGCCCGACGAACGCGCGTTCGACGTGGCCGTGGGCACGCTTGAGAAACTTCCATGGGACGCCCTCGACCGGCTCGGAACGATCTTGGTGGCGAACGTCCCGAAACTGTCCGCCGAGCAGGCCGGCAAGTTGCACGGGTTCGTCCGCGGCGGCGGCAACCTGATCCTCGCACTTGGCGATCAGGTGGACGCCGACGCATACAATCAGGTATTGCGGAGTGCGGGCAATGCGTTGCTGCCGTGTACACTCGGCCCCGTCCTCGGCGAACCGGGGAAGCGCATCGAGACTTTCTTCCTCGGCGAGATTGATCCCGGCTTTGACGGCTTCGACCTGGGCGAGAACGCCGACACCGATGCGTTCCGCCATGTCCGATTCTTCGCGTTCCACGAACTCATCAAGCCCGACCCCGAGAGCCACGTCATCGCGCGCTTCAATACCGGCCAGCCCGCCTTGCTCTCCAAGGACATCGGCGACGGCCATGTGTATGTCTTCGCCAGTTCCGTCGCCGCGGTGTGGAACGATTTTCCGTTGCGCGCGACCTATCTGCCGTTCTGGCGCAACTTCCTCTCCTATCTGGCGCATCTCGGCGCGCCGCCCCGTCAGTTCATCGTGGGCGAGACCGCGCGCGTGCTGCGTTCGACGCGCGACAGCGCCCAGGAGAAGCTCTTCGTATTGTCCCCCGACAAACAGAAACTGGACCCGATGATCACCTCCGATTCGATTCTGCTTCCGAACACCCCGCGTCCCGGCCTGTACCGTATCGTGAACGAGGCGGGTACCGAACTCGATCCGGGTTTCGCCGTGAACCTTCCCGCCCGCGAATCGCAGACCGCGCCTGCGACCGCCGAGGACGTGACGCGACTGAAGGCCGCCGGCTTCCAGATCGTCTCCGCATCCGACGCGGCTGCTGTGGCCAAGCTTGCGCGTCCTGCGGAGAACAATGCCTTCCCCATGGCTGCGTGGATTGCGCTGGTAGCCGTCATTGCCGCCGCCGGGGAGTGGGTGTACTCGAACCAGCTCTCGAAGGAGACTGAGGAATGATCAGTGGTGGATCACAAACCGGTCGGCACGCGGAGGCGCCTCCCACCTTGGCGTCTCCACCATTCTGCGCTGCCCCTCCAATTCAGGCTGCCAAGCCTTCCACCCCATGATCCAATTCGCTAGAGATAGTTCATTCGCCGGGGCACTGATCGCCCTAATCATTGCCGTTGCCGGCTTCGGCTACGGCATCTGGCTGCTCCGCAAGGAGACACTCAGCAAGCGATTTCGCGCCGCGTTGTTCAGTTTCCGACTCCTGTCGCTGCTGCTGCTTTGCGTGTTGCTTGTCCCGTTGCTGGTCAAATTCAACTACACCCCTTCGACGCGGCCCTCGGTGCTCGTGCTCCTCGATGCGACGCAGAGCATGAGCGTCGGCAGCACGGACGGCGCGCGGCCCCGCTTCGACCTCGCGCGCGACGCCGTGAATGGAGCGCTCTCCTCGCTGCGCCGACGGTGCGACGTCGAACTGGCCACGTTCGGTGCCGATCGCCTGCAGCCGGTCGCGGCGCTCGACGGCGGATTGCGTCCCACTGCCGATTCAACCGACCTCGCTGCCGCGCTGGGCGAGGCGCAACGCTGGTATTCGGGCCGACCTCTCGATGCCGTCGTGGTCATCTCCGATGGTCGCATCACCGCCGGTGGATCGCCCAAAGTGGCCGCGACGGCGCTGGGCGTGCCGGTGTTCGCGGTGGGATTCGAGGAAGCGGCGACGCGCCAGGCGGCGAAAGACCTCGGCATCGTGGGTGTGGACGCCCCGCGCGTCAGCCTGGCCGGCAACACCGTGCGCGTCGAGGTGACTCTCCGCGCCATGGGTCTCGATCCGGCCAAGCACGCGGTCGAGATCGTGGAGGGGAAGAACGTCGTTGCCCAGAGCGAGGCGGTCTTTCAGAAGGACCAGCGCGAAGCCCGGACGGACCTCGCGTTCATCGCCGAGCGTCCCGGCTACCACGTGTACACGGTGCGCGCCACGCCCGTGGCCGGCGAGCAGTTGACGCGCAACAACGAATTTGCCTTCGCGCTCAATGTTGAAAGCGCGCGCCGCCGCGTGTGCATGATCGAGTCGCAATGGCGGGCCGAATATCGCTACATCAAGCGCGCGCTCGAAGAAGACCCGAACCTCAAGTTCACGGGTTTCCTGCGGGTGAAGGAAACGCAGTTCAAACAGCAGGTCGAAGCCACCGAGATGGCGGCGCCATTGCCATCCACGCTCAAAGAGTTTGAGTTCTACGACGCCGTGATTCTCGGCGATGTGAACCCGCTGACGTTGCCGGCGAAGTTCACGAGGTTGTTGGGCGATTACGTGGCCGAACTCGGCGGCGGACTCATTGTCACCGGCGGCGCCGAGGTGTTTGGGCCTGCTGCGGCGCGCGATTCGGATTTGCTGGCGTTGCTGCCGGTGACGCTTGGCGCGGACACGACGTACCAGGAATACAAGTATCCGTTACTGCTGACGCCCGAAGGCGCACGGCATCCGATCTTCAATGTCAGCGGCGTGGACTCGAAGAAGAATCGCGTCCTTTGGCTCTCGATGCCGGAGTTATCGAGCGTCTGTCTGTTCGGCCGCGCGAAGCCCGGCGCGGAGGTGCTCGCGGTGCACCCGCAGTTGGCCAACGAATTTGGCCCGCGAATCGTGGTGGCCCAACAGCAGTTCGGAAAGGGGCGCGTGTTGGTGCTCGGCACCGACAACACCTGGAACTGGGCGTTGCAAGAAGCGCGGCCCGGCTTTGATCAGTTGCACGAACAGTTCTGGCGTCAGGCGGTGCGGTTCGTGGCGCGGCGTCCCAGCGATGAAGGCGAATCGAACGCCCTGCGTGCCGCCAAGGATGTGGTGTACGAAGGCGAGACCGTGCGTCTCCAACTACTCCTGCCGCCCGAACTCGCCTCGAAGTCGAGCCTGAAAGTTGCCGGCGAATGCACGAGCCCGGAGGAGAAGAAACAGTCTCTCTCCTTCACTGCCACCGATGCCAGCAACACGGTCTGGGAAGCCAGCTTCGTCGCCCAACGAACCGGAGCGTACCGGGTCAACGCCACCGCAGTGGCCGAGGGTGGACAGTCCGTCGAGTTCCAGACCTCGGTCTGCGCGCAAGGCGGTTCGCCCGAGTTCGAGAACACCGCCCCTAACAATGCCCTCCTCAAGGATCTCGCCGACAGCACCGGCGGAAAGTTCGGCTACGTGGGCGAGATTGGCCGCCTGGTCAAGGGCATCAAGTCCACGCGTCCAGCCGAGCAGCGGGAAGTCGAGTGGAGCAGCGCCTCGAGCAAGCTTCTGGCAGGGGTGATCTTGGCGCTCTGGGCCGGCGAATGGATGCTGCGGAAGTGGAAGAACCTGGCGTGAGTCGTTCGTAATCGAGCGCTTCAGCGCGGTCGTGAGGTGAATCACCAATGCTCCAAGATCGCGCTGAAGCGCTCGACTACGACCATTCAAGCATACGTGGCCTCGAGATACTTCATCGCGTTCTCCGCGATTGCACGTGGATCGGGCTTGTAATCGAACACCTCGACCGACACCCACCCATCGTAACCGATCTCTTTCAGCGCAGCGGCGAACGGGCGATGATCGAGACCGCTTGTGCCGGGACCGTGTCCGTCGGGGTCGTTAGCGTGGAAATAGACAACGTGTTGCTTGCTCTCACGAATGATCTCCGGTATCGGCTTGCCCATGTCGCTCATGGCTTTGACATCGAGATGAAGTCGAAACTGGGGATGGTTGACCGCGCCGATCAATTCCACCGCCTGCGCGGCGGTGTTCATGAAGTTCGTTTCCTTCCGGGCCAGCGGCTCGAACGCGATCGTTACCTTGCGCTCTTCCGCGGTGGCCATCGTCTGTCGGAAAATCTCTGCAGCGAGGCTGACCCCCTGCTCGAACGTGATTCCTTGCAGGAGGTCGCGCTGCTTCGGCGACCCGAACACCATCACCGCCCCGCCGAGGTCAGCGCAAAAGTGAATGAGTTCGATGACGTAGTCGGCAGTTCGCTTCCGCACGGCGGGATCGGGAGAGGTGAGATGAAGGCCCGTCGTTTTCGCCAGCAACCAATGCAGGCCGGTGACCACAAGCCCGGCATCCTCGACCATCTTGCGCAACCGGCGCCGTCCCTCGACTGGCACGTCGCGCACATCGTTGGAGATGGTGAACGGCGCGATCTCAACTCCCGCGTAGCCGAGTTCGGCAATGCAGGCGAAAGCATCGTCCTGTTTCCAGTTCTCGAACGTCTCATTGCAGATCGCGAATTTCATCGAGTTCGGTCGCATCGTAGGCGGCGCCGGATGCGATTCAACGTAAATCAACAAAACTGTCCGCAGTGCACAAAACTGCTGAACGAGGGGAAACCATATTGAACACTCCGTTTTAATGGCCGCGATTTTTCACTGGCTTTATCGCTAACGTCACGCCGTGGCATCACCGGTGCTAATTGGGGCGGAATCCAGGCAAAGGCGAACCAATGATGCGAAAGACGATCCTTTTGGCGGTGCTGTTGGCAGTCGGGACGATGCTCGAAATCGAGAGCTTCGGCCTCGGCATTCGCCAGCCCGAGCAGGGGGCGGCGGCGACGGCGCAGAACGATGCGTTCGTGGCACAGGCGGATGATCCGTCGGCGATCTATTACAACCCGGCGGGCTTGCTGCAGATCAAAGGGACGGAGACGCTGTCCGGCGCCTACATCATCGGTACGTCCGCTCATTACGACGGCAGCGGCGCTGCTGCCGGCAACAGCAAAGGCACGCAGGATCAGATCAATGTACTGCCGCACGTCTATGCGGTGTCAGATTTCGGCATCGAATGGTTTCGCGCAGGGATCGGGTTGTACACGCCCTTCGGTCAGTCCGTGGATTGGGGCAACAACAACAGCTTCCGCTACGTGACCACGAAGGCGATGCTGAACATGGTGAACGTCAACCCGACGGTCGCGTTTCAGCTCTGCACCAATCTTTCCCTCGGCGTGGGTCTCGACTACTACTACTGCGAAACAGACGTGCGCAGGGCGTTCCCGTTCGTGGCCCCCGGACCCGTGTTCGCGGGCGAAGGCAACGTTCGATTTCAGGGGACGGGCGATGGGTTTGGTTTCAACCTCGGCGGCATGTACAAGCTCACCGAGCAACATGTGTTCGGCGTCAGCTACCGCAGCAGGGTGGACGTCGAGTTCGAAGGTCACGCCAAGGTCAGCAGCATCCCGGGTTTCCTCGGCTTCGGCAACAAGGTGAAACAGCATGCACGGGTCGAGTACAACTTCCCGGATATCGTGCAGTTCGGCTATGCATTCTGGCCCACCCCGAAATGGAAGATCGAAGTGGACGGCGATTGGACGCACTGGGACGTTACCAACTCGCAATCGCTCAAGTCTCAAGGACTCAAGAGCACTTTTGGCCTGACGCAGTCGCAGCTCAAGACGAAGCTGAACTGGGAAGATAGCTGGATCGTGTCGCTCGGCACCCAGTACGAAATTAAGGACGGGGTCTTTCTGCGCGGCGGTTGGTACTGGAGCGAGGATAGCGTGCCGGAGAAGAACTTTACCCCAACGGTGGCCGACAGCGACCGCACGGGCGTGAGCGTGGGGCTCGGATGGAGATGCAAGAGCTGGACGATTGATCTGGCCTGCCAGGCAAATTTCTCGTTGGATCGCGACGTGAACAACAACGTGGGCTCGAATCCATTCCCGCCCGTCAACCAGTCTGTGGACGGCACCTACGAAAGCTGGAGCATCGCGGGGGCATTTTCGCTCGGCTACCACTTCTAGATCACCCGGAGGAAAGAACCATGGCCACTGCAATCATCGGAACGACCAACCTGACCAACCACAATCTTCCCCCGACGCTGCTTCCCGGCGTCCCTGTCGAGTCCGCTCGATCCACCAACGGACAGAAGGGCGTGTTGCTCGTGGTGGACGACGAGACGGGGCCGCGCGAATCGTTGCGGATCGTGTTCAAAGACCAGTACACCGTCGTCACCGCGAACTGCGGCAGGGATGGCGTCCGGTATGCAACCCACAATCCCGTGGACGTGGCGATTCTCGACATCCGGATGCCCGATCTGTGCGGCACGGATGTATTGCGCGAACTCAAGCTGGTGGACCCGCGGATGGAAGTGATCATGCTGACGGGGTACGAAACGATCGAGACGGCGCGCGCGGCCGTCCGGTACGGCGCGGCGGATTATCTCAACAAACCGTTCGATGTCTTCAAGTTGCGCGAGACGGTATCGCGCTGCTTCGAGAAGCGTCGCCTCAACCTCGAAGCGGCCAACTCGCTTCGGGAACTCCAGAGCATCAACAAGGAACTTGAAGCCGAGATTTTCGAGAAGGAGCGGGAGCTGTCGGCGGGCGAGTTGTCTGCGGGTGTCGTTCACGAAATGAACAACCCGCTGGCGATCATCTCCGCCCGAGCGGAGCTGCTCAATCGCGAGTTGGCGAAGGCAGCCAGCGCTGAAGGCGGTACCGTGGAGAAGGTGCGCGCCCAACTCGATTTCATTCAGAAGGAGGTCATGCGCTGCCGGAAGATTTCGCAGCGTTTCCTCAATTTCTTCCGCGCCGCCAGCGACCCGAAGGAAACTGTGGACACGGGTGCGGTGATCGAGGATGCCATTGCGTTGATCCACGCTCACCCGGTGTGCAAGAGCGCGGAGATCAAGTACGAGCCCCTTGGGCAGAGAACGCTGGTCCAGGCTCACGGCGCTGACTTGATCCAGGTGTTCATCAATCTCGGCATCAATGCCATGCAGGCCATGAACGGCCGCGGCACACTGCGGATCAGCGTGCAGCGCGTTCCGAACGCAGGGGATTGGCTCAACGCCAAGCCAGCAGCCAACCACGCCGAGGCGACGTTCTGTTCCTCCGAGATACGGAAAGATGGGCCGGCGATTGTGGTCTCGATACGCGATGAAGGTCCCGGTATCCCCGCCCACATCATCAAGAAAATCTTCAAGCCCTACTTCACGACCAAGGAAAAGGGCCACGGCACGGGACTCGGCCTGGCGATCTGTGCCCGGTTCATGGAGAAGTACCACGGCGCGCTCCGCTTCGTCAGCCGCACCGGTGAGGGAACGACCGCGTCGGTTCTACTCCCCGCGTCGGAGTGAATACCCGCCAGGTAGAGTGCGGATGGGCTGGCGGAGAACTGGGGTGCGGTCCTGTTGTCGCTAAAGTGGCACGAGAGCGAAGGCGTCAGGGACCGCAGGCATCGCTCTGTGGGAGAACTCCGCGTTCAGCGAAACGAAGATTACTTGCGCAGCCGACGAAGCATCAATCCGCCAATCAGTACACCCATGAACGTCAGCAGTGTTGCCGACGGCTCGGGGACGACCACGTAGTAAATGTTGTCAATTGCAACCGCAGTGAGTTGCCCCGCGACGCCGTTATTGTAGATGAAGAACTCGGTCAACTGATCGTTCGTGCTCGTTTGTGTGAACACAAAAGGCAGACCTGACACCGCCAGCACGCCGTTGAGGTAGGTGTTGATGGTGCCATGTACGTAGTCCAAGTTGATCTGCACATGGGTCGCGACCCCGTTGGTGTAAGTACCAATGGTGAAAAGATCATCGAATGGCTGGCCTGGATTGCGGAGTTGGATATCTCCACCTGTAACACTGCTGTGGGTTGTCACAAATCGAAATGCAGGCAATCCTTGGTCGAGAAAGGCATTGATAACAAAATCCTGGCCGTTGGGAGTGTTAGGGCCGATCATCTGCGTCGGATCGGTGGGTGTGCTCAACACGGCGAAGTCGAAATCAAAGATCCCACGCTCGGCCCGAGGAGGGGTGAACTGCGTGTCCAGCCAAACTGAAGCGATACCCCCACCAAAATCCCCGTTCAGTGTGTTATTGCTCAGGATGACAGCCTTGGTCAGCCCGGCAGCATCGCCAATTGTGTGCGTAGTGCCATTGGAGTTCGCGAAGTCGGTGTTGCTCGTACTCCATCCATAGAGGTTTGTTGCGGGATTCGGAATGGTGGGGACGCCAACAGGGTACGTGGTGAGCGGGTCAGCTCCGTAAGTCTCACCATCGAAGTTGATAGCCTGCACTGGGTAGTAGTTGGTCCATTGTGCAAGCGTTACTGAGGAATTTCCCAGCAAAAGCGCACTGAGAAGAACCAGAATGATGCGTGAACTCAATTTATTCATTGCAGCTATCTCCGTTAGTCAACTCCATGGTCATGTTGAGCTGCAAGCATATATGAGTCAAGCAGATATTCCGTCGACGTTCGACTCAAAAAGCGATCGGGTGTGTAGCCTACTCCATCGAGTTGTGTCTTGGCCCAACACAGCCCGGCTAAAGACGGGACATGAACTCGAAGATCGTGTCGTTGAGTCCGGGCAGGCCCTCGTGTGCGAAGTCGGGGTAAATCACCAGGCTCTTCTTCGAGCGAATCTTGTTGTAAGCCGCGAACTGGGTCGAGGGCGGGCAGACCTGATCCATCAAGCCGATGCCCATGAGCACCTCGGCCTTGACGCGTTTGGCGAGATGCTGGCAGTCGATGTAGCCCAGTTTCGTCCAGACTTCGTTCTCGCGCTCGTGCCGCGGATCGAACAGGCGGAAGTAAGTGCGAATTTCTTCGTAGGCGTTCACGGCGAGATCCATGTCCCAAACCCGTTTATAGTCGCACAGAAATGGGAAGACCGGTGCCGCAAGCTTGATCCGCGGCTCGAGCGCAGCACACGCAAGCGTCAGGCCGCCACCTTGGGATTGGCCGGTTGCTCCCACACGCTTCGGGTCCACCTCCGGCATCTCCATCACGATCTTCGCAATCTGCGCGGTGTCGAGATAGATCTGCCGAAACAGAAGCTTTCGTGGTTCGTCGTCGAGTCCGCGAATGATGTGGCCGCGATACGTATTGCCCGTCACGACGCCGAGGTCCTGTGATTTGCCGCCCTGACCGCGGCAGTCGAGTGCGGCGACTGAGAACCCCTGCGCAGCGTATGGCAGGTATCCCATCCAATCCCCGGCGCTACCGGAGTAGCCGTGGAAGAACACAACCGCCGGATGGGGCTTGGAGGCCTTCTTCGGCCGAAGGTACTTGGCGTGGACGCGCGAGCCGCCGACGCCGGTGAAATAGAGGTCGAAACAATCGGCGAAGGAAGTCTTGAACCGGCTTGGCACCAGATCCACCTTCGAGTTCACCGCGCGCATCTCGCGCAGGCCGGCGTCCCAGAACGCGTCCATGTCCTTCGGGCATGGATTTGTGCCCTTGTACCTGTGCAACTCGGGAAGTGGCTTATCAAAGATCGGCATCGGTTCTGGTCTCCCTCGTTCGTCATTAGTCTTCGGACATTAGTCATTCCCCACTCAATATCCTCGCTTGTTGGCCGCGGCGGCCTGCTGCTCCATGTCAAACAGCGGCCCGAAGTTCTTTCTCGCCTGTTCGAATCCGTTCAGACAGAATCCGTACACAGACCCGTGCGCGAAGAACCGTGCGCCCATGTCCATGTACTTCTTTGCCAGTTCCGCGGTGCCGACCGGCAGACCCCATTGCTTGCCGTGCTTCTTGGCCGCCGCCGCCACACGCTCGACCGCCGCCCACGGTTTGGGCTCGGTGATTTTCCCAAGGCAACCATATCGCAAGGTCAGGTCGCCCGGGCCGATCATGAGCACATCAATCCCCTTCACGGCGGCGATCTCCTCGACGTTCTCGACCGCCTCGGGCTCTTCGATTTGAATGATGATGCACGTCTCCTGGTTCGCCTGCTTGGCGTATTCGCTGCCGGGGATGTAGCCAAACTTCGCCGGTGGCTCGACGCCATCCATGCCGCGATTGCCGTCGGGCGGAAACTTGCATTCCTGCACGATCGCGCGCGCCTCGGCGGCCGTGTTCACGTGCGGCACCATGATCCCGCTCCCTCCCATCTCGAACGCGCGTGAGTAGCTGCCGAGGTCGCGTTTGCGCACGCGGACCACAGAATCAATCCCGCCCGCCCGGCAGGCCAGGCACATGTGCGCAATCTGGTCGTCGGAGTAGTTCTGATGTTGGTAATCAATCCAGATGCCGTGGTATCCATTGATGGCCGCCATCTCGATGAACCACTCGTGATAGGTCGGCGTGGGCACCCACAGCAGGATGGGTTTGTCCTGACGAAATCGCTGCAAGAGAACGCTGGGAGTCATTTTCATAAGTTTGAAATAGGCGCGTGTTCTCTCCCAATGGGGCAGGAAAAGCAAGCATTTGCTCTTGGCCATCCACGCTTGCCAGCCAGCGAAGGCATTGCCATAGTCGCCGCCATGATCGTTGATATCCACACCCATTTCTGGGACATCCACCAACACGGCACCGAACAGTTCAACGACGAGGCCAAGCGCGCGACGAAGGGGAAGGTGTCGTTCGAGACGCTGCCGGATGAGTTCCTCCGCGTGCAGCAGCCGTGTGACCGCGCTGTGGTCTTCGGCGGCAAGGCTCTCCACGTCGGGTTGAACGTCCCCAACGACTACGTGGCGGAGTTCTGCAAACGCGACCCAAAGAAGCTCGTCCCGTTCATGGCGCTCGATCCAAACGAGCGCGGGATGATGGACGAGTTCGAGCGTTGCCTGCATGAATTCAAAATGAAAGGCATCAAACTCCTGCCGATGTACGCCAACTTCGACCCGCGCGACGAACGTCTCTGGCCCGTGTACGAGGCGGCGGTCAAACACAACCTTCCCGTTTTATTCCACATGGGCACAACGTTCTGCCGGTGGGCGCCATTGCGCTACACCCGGCCCGCGTTGCTCGA
>CAZOTB010000170.1:0-12760 GCA_964582645.1 uncultured Verrucomicrobiota bacterium
CCCTATACGTCGTCTTCACGACTTGGCAGAGTGCTGTGTTTTTGTTAAACAGTCGGTAGACCCATTTCTCTGCGGCCCGGTTTCGCGACATTGCTGCTACAAAACCAGGCGCCCCTTTTCCCGAAGTTACGGGGCTATTTTGCCGAGTTCCTTAGAGAGGTTTCACTCGTGCGCCTACGTCTATTCGACGAACCTACGTGTGTCCGTTATGCGGTACGGGCACCCAAGGGAACACTCTGGAGCTTTTCTTGGAAGCCGAGTATCACGCAGTCTGCTTGGGCCGAAGCCTTCCACTACACTCGCGCATTGCGGCGCAAGTACCGGGACGATCAGTACCCGACACGCGTTAACTTTCTCCGTCACTCCAGAGCTTAAGCTCAGGTGGTGCAGGAATATTGAACCTGCTTTCCATCATCTACGCCTTACGGCCTCGACTTAGGTCCCGACTAACCCTGGGAGGACGAACCTTCCCCAGGAAACCTTAGGTTTTCGGCGAGTCCGAATTACACGGACTTTATCGCTACTCATGTCTGCATTCTCACTTGCGTACTCTCGACGGTCGCTTCCGCTTCCGCTTCCATGTGCACGCAACGCTCCCCTACCAAACCGGGGGTCCGAAGACCTCCGGAGTCCGCAGCTTCGGCGACGCGTTTGAGTCCCGATCATTTTCGGCGCGACATCGCTCGACGAGTGAGCTGTTACGCACTCTTTAAATGATGGCTGCCTCTAAGCCAACATCCTCGCTGTTTGTGCGACGTCACATCCTTTTCCACTTAACGCGTTCTTAGGGGCCTTAGCTGGCGATCTGGGCTGTTGCCCTCTTGACGACGAAGCTTATCCCCCGCCGTCTGACTGCTGTGATACTGAGATCCTCGGTATTCGGAGTTTGATTGGATTCGGTAAACTGGTGTGTTCCCTAGTCCATTCAGTGCTCTACCCCCGAGGAGTACTTCCACAACGCTAGCCCTCAAGTTATTTCGGGGAGAACCAGCTATCACGGGGTTTGTTTAGTCTTTCGCTCCTATCCTCAAGTCATCTCAGGATTTTTCAACATCCACGAGTTCGGTCCTCCAGTGTGTGTTACCACACCTTCAACCTGCTCAAGGCTAGATCACCTCCGCTTCGGGTCTATTGCCAGCGACTTGGGCGCCCATTTCGGACTCGCTTTCGCTACGCCTGCGCGTCTGAGACGCTTAGGCTGGCCGCTGATAATAACTCGCAGACTCATTATGCAAAAGGCAGGCCGTCACCCGGCCCATTCTAAAGCCTCGATTCTTCCGTCAACCAATCGTACTCGTCGTCGTCCTCGTCCTCGTAATCGAATTGCTTCGACGACGAGGACGACAACGAGGACGAGAAAGATTAGAATCGGGAACGTGGCTTCAGAATGGACCGGGCTCCGACACATTGTAAGCACAGGGTTGCAGGTACTATTTCACTCCCCTCATAGGGGTACTTTTCACCTTTCCCTCACGGTACTGGTTCACTATCGGTCACCAACGAGTATTTAGCCTTACGCCGTGGTCGGCGCGGATTCATGCAGGATTTCACGTGGCCCGCACTACTTGGGATACCCCTAGGCGGCTTTGAGTTTTCGCATACACGGCTCTCACGTTCTATGGCCCCGGTTTCCATCGGGTTCTGCTAACTCTCGGCCTGCCATATCGAAGTCCCGCTACCCCCAGGGTGCAAGCACTCTGGGTTTAGGCTGTCCCGCGTTCGCTCGCCACTACTGACGGGATCGATTGCTCTTTCTTTTCCTGCGGTTACTGAGATGTTTCACTTCGCCGCGTTTGGCTCTGCCGGTGCTATGGATTCACACCGGAGTCGTACGGAATTACCCATACGGGGTTGCCCCATTCGGAGATCCACGGATTAAAGCGTGTTTGCCGCTCCCCGTGGCTTATCGCAACTTGCTACGTCCTTCATCGCCTGTTGGTGCCAAGGCATTCACCTTGTGCTCTTAGTAGCTTGATCACAAACCTATGAAACCTCATCCAACCTCGTCTTGCGACAAGGCGGAATGGTTCTCTCTAGCTCTGTTGTAGTCCCAACTACCTAGATGGAACCTGTCAAAGAACCACTGTCGGGATGAACCCGGCAGTGAAATCCGTAAAACTTGATTCGCTATTCGTTGAAACGTGATTCGTCAACCCAGCACTCTCAAACCTCGTGGGCGTCGCTTTGGGTTCGACACCCCCAAGGTCAGCCCATCACAGTTTCAATGTTAGAGTGCTTAGATATTTTTCCGACACGCAAGCTAAAATTAGTACCCGGCCTTCCGCATGTCAAGCCTGCCATTCGCTTTTCTTCCTCAGCGAAAGAGCGGCGAAAATACGTGCTGACCAAAACCTTTGCAAGCACTATTTGAAGATTTCTTTCAGGGCGTGCAAGCCAGCATTTACGGCTGTTTCACGGGGCCAAAGCGCCAAAGCAAACCGCGGAGACGGGCGACGGAGGGTGTGGGAAAACAACAAGGCCGACGCATTTGGTTGCCTCGGCCAAGTGGTGATGCGCAAGCTTCGAGCCTGCGACTTATCAGCGGGCGGTCAAAACCAGCCACTTTGAGGGGGCAAAATCGCATGGCCCGCAGAATCCTCATACGAACCTCTGCAGCCGATGAACCAACTCAAAGTGAGCCTGCAACAAGCCATTTCTGTACTGCACCAGCGAGGCTGGTCGAATCGACGCATCGCCCGAGAATCGGTGTGGATCGCGCCACCATCGGCGAATACTTCCAGCCGCCAGTTTCAAAACCAGCCATTCCGTCCGCCGGGTTGGGGGGATCCGATTCCGCCAAAACCGGCCATTCCGCCCGCGGGCTCTTGCTCGGGCAGAAAGAGTCTCTGCGAGCCGTTTGTCCCTCGGATTCATGTCGCTTTGGAGGCGGGACTGTCCGCCCAGCGCATTTATCAGGATCTGGTCCAGGAACATCGCTTCGAGGGCAGCTACGATGCCGTCAAACGCTTCGTGCGTCGCCTCGGACAACCTCTTCGCCCCATCGCGATCCTGCACGTCGGCCGCCGTTACCCACACGCCCAACAACAACCCCAAGCTGTCCACCAACACATGTCGCTTGCGACCCTTGATTTTCTTGCCCGCGTCGTATCCGCTCGGGCCGCCTTGCTCGCCCACTTTTACCGTCTGACGGTCCAGAATCGCGGCGCTGGGGGCTTTCTGTTTGCCGCGTTGCTGGCGGAGTTGATCGCGCAAGCGATGCTGGATCCGATCCCAAGTGCCGTCGCGGGTCCACAGTCGGAAGTAGTGGTACACCGTGCCCCACGGTGGCAAGTCGTGCGGTAACAATCGCCAGGCGCCACCGGCTTGTTTGTGGTAGAGCAGCGCGTTGAGGATGTCTCGGCGAGGGTACTTGATGGGACGACCGCCGGGTTTGGGTTTGGGCACGAGCGGCTTGAGAATATTCCACTCGGCGTCGGTGAGATCGGTCGGGTAACGGGATGCAGTAGGCATCCCAATTTTCTCTCCGAAATCGCTCCAAGGTGCCAGGAATATTTTTGCCGGGTCACTTTCTTGTCACGCTCTGAGCCCCTGCTGCGAGGGATACACCTTACCGGGCTTCCTATTCGCGCGCTCCTCACAGGAAGCGAGCGACGACCCGAGGCCCGTCCGCATTCCGTTGTCAGCGCTCGCCCAGTTCCTACGGCGCGATGGGATACCGCAGACGCCGAGGTGTGTGAACCGGGCAAAACCCCGGATTTTCTACCGGGAGACTCCCGGGCCGAGCATCGCGATTTTCCCGGTGGCCCACCGGGAAATTCCCGGGTCGCTCATTGCCGGGCGCGTTCCCACGTTTGTTGCCCGAAGCTGACCGGATGCGAGTTCCACTTGGAGTGAGGAGCTCGCAACCGGGATGGCTGCGCTACGCCCGGCTTGGTCCCTGCGATGCCTGGAAAGCGAAATGGGTCAACGCGCGGACGTTGCGCAGGTTCAGTTTGGCTTTGATGCTCTCGCAGCAAGACTGAATCGTCATCTCGCTCAGACACAGTTGCGCGGCGATCGGCCGGGTGCTCTGGCATTCGCTTGCTGCGCTGCAGAACATCCCGTTCGCGATCGTTGAGCAACTCGACGCCGCTTGTCTTGGATTCACCGTCCTTGCGCAGAAATTGGATGACCAACGACTCGGAGTGTTTCGGGTTGATGCAGTCCTTCACTCTTGCACACGTAACCCTTGGCGCCCGCGCGCAAGGCGCGCTCGGCGTAGCTGAGGTGGTTGTGGACGGAACACGCCAGCGCCGGAATCCGCGGGTGCCGGTGAGACAGATCCCCGATCAACTCCAGTCCGTCCCGGCCCGGCAACACGAGGTCCACAATGACCAGGTCCGGTCGGGTGTGGGCGACACCTTCGATGGCTTGCGCGGCGTCCTCTGCCTCGCCACAAACCGTCAAGTCGGATTGTGTCTCCAACAGCCGGGCCAGTCCTGTCCGCACGATGGCATGGTCATCCACGATAAAGACGCGCGGGGCACGATGGGTTGCTCTCTTCACACGGCACTTCCGCAGGGGTCAATGTTCGGTTGGGGAATTGTGCCACCGTCCGGTGCGCGGCGCGGCGCGGCGCGGGAAAATCGGATTGGGAATTCGCTTGCGTCAGCCTGACGGCTGGGAAGAAACTGGGCGCGGGAACTGCCAACTGCCAAGTTTGATACGCGGAGCCCGCTCTCACGGTGATGACAAGTTTAAGAAGGAGCGAGCACATCATGACAAATCCCACTTGCAAGAGAGAAGTGGCTGCCGTATCAGCAACGCTGTGGAAGCCGAGACCTTTATCGCCAGCCGTTGGACACGCGGCAACCGTCTCTTTCCCGCTGTCATCCTCATCACCCCGACCACGGTCACCCGCGTCAAGAGCCGGGTGTTCGGGCGCGACGAAAATTCGGTCAACATCACCCACATCGCGAGCGTGAAGATCAGCTCCGGCATCTTTTGGGCGGATGTGCGCATCGAGTCGAGCGGCGGCAGCGACCCGGTTTTCAGCAACGGCCACTGGAAAAAGGACGCGCAGCGAATCCGGGAACTAGTCGAGCAGTATCAGCGGGAGTTGCGGGCGGAGAAGAAGCTGCCGCGAGCGTGAGCGAGTGGTAAGAGGTGTGAGCCGAAGCGATCCGCTCGCTGACGCTCGCGGCTACCTACCGGACGGCCCCAACTGCTCCTCCAGCCACGGGATCGCCTTCTCACCGCACCACCGATGCTCGCCCGGGAAGATGTGATGAACGAGTTGCTTCTCGCAGCCCATCGCCTTGAAGACCTTCCGCGAATACCCGACCTGGGAAGTCACATTGTTCATGCTGCCGGATTTGCCGTTCAGCGGATCCTTGTCGCCCGTCTCGATGAAGAGCCCGCGCGGTGCAATCAGTCCGCCGATGTCGCCCATGTCGGCGTACTTCCAGAGGTTGGGCACGCAGTTGCAGTCGCAGTTGGACGCGAGCCGGATCAACGAATCCTTCACGCCGTAGTAGTACCCGCTCACCACGCCCGCCTTGACCCGCTTGTCCAGCGCCGTCAGGTAGAGCGTCTGCAAGCCGCCGCCGGACAGGCCCGCACAGCCGATCCGGTTCGGGTCGCATTCCTTTCGCGTTTCGATAAAATCCACCAAGCGCATCAAATCCCAAGTCCACATTCCCGTGATGGTCTGACCCAGCGGGTAACTCATCAGCATCAGGTGGTGACAGGAGTTGGCGAGAAACAGGTTCGGGTCAGCCTTGTCGTGTTGCTTGTCCTGAATACGCCGCTGGCCGAATCCGCGGGCGTCCATCGCGAACGTCACGAATCCTCGCTTTGCCAACTGGACCGCGTAATCGTAGTTGTACGTCTTGATCGCGCCCGCGACGATCTCGATGTCGCTGCGGCCCGACGGCGAGAACCGTCCCGCGGACCCGTGCCCGTGCGGACAAATCACGGCAGGCCGACGCTCGCCTTTCGTAATATCTTTCGGCACGAGCGCGTAGAACGTCGCAATCACATCTGCCTCGGTGTGGATCGTCCAGTCTTCGCGCCAATACGAGCCCATGTCTTCGCGGGCGTGGAGCTTCGGGCGGGGCCGCGTCGTCTCGAACGTGTCCATGCCGAGAACCTCCCACAGCTTGGTGTGGAGCTTCCGCTGCCACGCGAGCGCGTCTTTGCGGGTCGTGCCGGTGAATGCCAGTTGCCGGCCGATGCGGTCGAAGCGTTTGGCGAAATGCTCCGTGGTGTCGTAGAAATGAGTGAAGTGGGCGCTCACTGCGGTTTGGGTTTGCATAGGGTCGGGGTTCTACCGGATTTCGATGCGGTCGCCAACCGATTTCATCGGGGTGGCGGTGGGTTCTGTTCTCCCGGCGGCGGCGGCGGAAATCCCGGTTGTCCGCTGGACTCCGGCCAGCCGGGTGGCGGGCCACCGCCGAAGATCCGACGAATCGGGTCGGGCACGGCGTTGGGGTTGGCCTGTGTGAGCGAGTAGAGCACGTACTCGATTACGATGGGCGCGGTGCGGGAGAGGTCGCTGGGCGTGTCTTTGCCGCCAACGTCAAAGTGCAGCGTGGTGCCCTCCATCCACGCCGTCGTGGGAGGAAGGTTGGACGCGGCGGCGGCCAAGCGCGGCGGCGGGACGACCGTCAGACGCCTGTCTTTCGAGTAACGGATCATCTCTCCCTGAATCCAGCGCGCGGACATTCGCAGCGCGTGTTCCGGCGGCGCCGGAGGTTCGGGCAACTGTGCCGGCGGAGCGGGAGATGGAGACTGGCCGGACGGTTGCGTCTCGGGGAATGGCGGCTTTGTGACGGCCCCGGGCGGCACCGCCGGCCCCTCGGCGGCGACGGGTGGAATTGGCATCGGGGCCGGCGCGGTGGAAGCGGCGGGCGCAGGTGGCTCCTGGGGAAGGGCGGGTTTCGTCTCCACTGGCGGAATTGACTGCGCGACGGGCTGCTCCGTATTTGCCTCACGGCCTTGGCGGGCGAACCAGAAACCGGCAGCGGCAGCAACCACCACCACTGAGACGATACCTCCTATCAGCGTGGCGCGCCCACGACCTGCCGGTCCACTCGCAAGCCGACCTGAGGGAGCGTCCAGCGCCTGTTGGGCGTGGATCAGAATCTGGTAAGCAGGCACGGCTTCGCGGATGTTTTTCAATTCGCGAGGACCGAGTGATGTGACCTGGAGGCTGATCTTGTTCTTCACCACTTCGTACACCGTCTGGGAAATGCATATCCCTCCCGGTTGAGCCTCGGCCTGCAGCCGCGCAGCCACGTTCACGCCGTCGCCCATCACATCGCCGTCGCGGATGAACACATCGCCGAGATGGATGCCAATGCGATGAACGAGCACCTCGCTCTGCGGCAGCGTGGTCTGAAGCTGCCCGAGTTCCTGCTGGATCTTCAGCGCAGCCGCCACGGCGTCCACTGCGCTGTCGAAGAACATCAGCAGGCCGTCGCCGGTGGATTTCAGGATGCGACCATTGAACGTCTCGCACACGCTCTTGATGAACTGGCTGTCGCGTTCGACCAGGCGCAGCGTGTCGGTCTCGTTTTCCTGCATGCGTGCGCTGAACCCCACCACGTCCGTGAAGACAATCGCGGCAAGCCGTCGCTGGCCGAGGTCCTGGGTGGAATCGGACGCCATCTCAGTCAGCTTTCACAAACTTCGCCATCCGCTCCATTGCTTTTTGGATGTCGGCCATCGCGGTCGCGTAAGAGCACCGGATGAATCCTTCGCCACTCGGGCCGAACGCGCTGCCGGGAACGCACGCCACTTTCTGCGTCTCGAGCAGCTTCAAGGCGAAATCCTTTGCCGCGAGCTTGGTGCTCCGGATCGAGGGAAACGCATAGAACGCGCCATTGGGCAGGTGACATTTCAGCCCCATGTTGTTGAGGCTGCTCACGATAAAGTTCCGCCGCTTGTGATACTCGTCCCGCATGCGCTCGACGTCGCTCGCGCCGTTCTGCAACGCCTCGATCGCCGCTTCCTGGCTGATGATGCTCGCGCACAACATCGAGTACTGGTGCACTCGCAACATTCCCTCCGTGAGCTCCGGCGGGGCGCAGGCGTAGCCGATGCGGAAACCCGTCATCGCGTACGCCTTCGAAAAGCCGTGCAAAAATATCGTGCGCTCCTTCATGCCGGGTAGCGATGCGATGGAGACGTGCTGTCCCTCGTAAGTCAGTTCGGAGTAAATCTCGTCGCTCAACACGATCAGGTCATGTTCGATGCAGAGCCGGGCGATCTTTTCCAACTCCGACCGAGTGATCGTTCCGCCGGTCGGGTTGGTCGGGAAATTCAGCACCACCGCCTTCGTCCGTGGTGTGATCTTCGAGGCAATCGCCTCCGCGCGGACCGAAAAACCGTCCTCCGCTTTGGTACTGACTGCCACCGCCTTGCCGTAGGTCAGGACCACGCTCGGGTTGTACGATACGTAACAAGGTTCGTGGTAGATGACCTCATCGCCCGGGTTGACGATCGCCCGGAACGCGATGTCCATCGCCTCGGACACGCCCACGGTCACCAGGATTTCGCGCTCGGGACTGTACTCGACGCCGTAGTGGCTCGCGACGTACTTGCTGATCTCGCGTCGCAAGCGCGGCAACCCGAAGTTCGAAGTGTAACCCGTGCGGCCGTGTTCCAGCGCGTAGATCGCGGCCTCACGGATATGCCACGGCGTGACGAAATCCGGTTCGCCGATGCCGAGCGAAATGATGTCTTTGTATGACTGGACGATGTCGAAGAAATCGCGAATCCCCGAGCGCGGAATGCCGCCCACATGTTCGGCGAGGTAGCTCTTTGGTTGTTTTTCCTTTCCCGACATAAGGGCGCGACGATACCACGCGAGACGGACAAATCAATCAAACATCGAAGATCAGTGTCGCCCGCCAGCCGCTGTTGTGAGGCTCGATTTTCGTGTGGTGGTAGGTCGCCGCTTTAATTTCGTAGTTTGGCTGGGACGCGGGAAGGTTTACCTCCGCACCAGACACGTTTGCCGCGAGAAATCCATCCTTCAGCTCTTGAATCTCGATCTGGTCGAATACCATCCGATGCGCGTCGAATCGGAACAGTAGTTCGCCGACGAACTCGACAAGCAGATCCTCCATCGTGTTCGCCTTGAGCTTGAGGAATCGCGTGGTGCGTTCGGGTTTAAGTTGGAACTCGCCAAGCGCGTGGTAGAGCGCCGCCGCGGCATTCTGGAACAACTCCTCGCGCGTCGCGGCGTAGATGTGCGCGCCCAGATCGGCGGTGTGATCGAAGAACTCGAACTTCACGGAAAGCATTATAGCCGCGAATCGCGCCAATGAACGCGAATAGTGTGCGTTCCCTCCAAAGACTCGTAGCCGCGAACGTCAGCGAGTGGCCGTCTTCTCGCCGCCACTCGCTCACGCTCGCGGCTACTTCTCAATCCACCTTCGCATCATGCCAGCGTTGCCGGTGTTGTTCGACGATGCGCTCGAACTTTTCGCGCTGCTTTACATCCAGTTGCTTGCGGATGCGTTCCGTGGCGCGATCGAGAATCTCCTCCGCGCGCGGCTGCACCTCTTGCCGGATCACTTGGAACTCCCGTTGCGCCTCCCGAACGACAGTATCCACCTCCACCTGCTGGGCGGGGGTCAGGTCGAGTCGGCGCGTCATCATTTTCACCATCATGCTGCGCACCCCGGTCGGGCCTCCTTCGGTGAACGATTTGATGCCGCGTTGATAAGCACGATGGGTCACCAACGCCCCGGTCGCCACTCCGAGCAGAAACACTAACGCGATACCGACGATCACTTTCCATTTCTTCATAATCCGCCTCCCAGGTGCTCGCTGAGCGCCAACTCGAAGCCGAGCGGATCGCTCCATGCAAACACCGATGCGTCCTGTGTTGGCCCGAAATACTCCAGACAGGCGAGCAGCAACACAATCGCCGTCATCACCGGCACCAGCCGCCACACGAATCGATTGCACCACACCCACAGCGATTCCTGCCCGGCTTGGCGTTCGCGGATGGTCGCCATCAGGCGGGTGTCAAATGGGAGTTCCGCCTTGGCCGTGTCGAGCTTCGGTGCTGCTTTCCCCGCGCGCAATAACGTGCGCAGGATGTTGTTTGCCTTCGTCTCATTCATGCTCCAACTCCTCAATGATTGTCTTCATCGCTTTCCGCGCACGAAACGCGCGCACTTTGACCAACGTCTGCGACCAACCGGTCAGGTCGGCCACTTCGCGCACGCTCTTCTCCTCCAACTCCAGCAGGGTTATCACTATCCGGTCCGCCGGTTTCATCCGCTCCAGCACCAGCGTCACCAACTCTTTGGCCTCCGTCGCCGACGCCAGCGCGTCCTCCTTTTCGGCTGAGTCCGCTGCGGTCATTTGTTCCAGCCACCGTGCCTGATCCTCGGTCAACTCCGCGAATGTCGCCTCGGGCCGCCGTTGCCGGCTGCGGAGATGATCGTAACACGTCCGCACGGCGATCCGCGAAAGCCAATGCTCGAATGGAGCGTCGCCTCGAAAGTCATTCAAAGCAAAGTAGGCTTTCACGAAAATCTCCTGAGCGAGATCGGCAAGGTCTTGTTCGTGGCGGGCATACCGGCTCGCAATCTGGAACACCCGCGGACGGTGCCGCCGGGCGAGTTGCTCGTAGGCCGATTCGTTCCCGGCGAGCGTCTGGGCGATGAGTTCCGCATCGGGTCGTTCCTCGATCATGGCCGAGCAGTGGACAGTATCGTGTTTCATCGCGCACTGTCCACTGCTCAATCCCTTCTCGAGTGGTCCTCGTCGTTATCGTGATCGTCCTCGTCCTTGTCGTCGTCCTTGAATTCCGGGCGAACCGAGGACGAGAGCGAGCTGGCTAGTTCCCGCTGCCGAGGCGGTCGCCGAGGTGCTCGATGAAGCCATCCACCCGCTCATCGAACTCGCTGATCATTTCCTGCACCTTCTCGCGCTGCTCGGGCGTGAGCACCTCGCGAATCTTTGGCGCGGTTTGCGACTTGAGCACGGCGAGGTCACCAGCGGTCTTCGCAACCTTCGCGACTTGTGCCCGAATCTCGTCTTCGCCAGCGCCGTTCAGCACCAAGGTGCGCAACGCGCGGCGCTCGGTGACGAACTGCTTCACCAGCGGTTCGGCCTTTGGTTTCGCCTCGCGCAGAATCGCGTGAATCTTGTCACGCTGTTCGTCGCTGATGCCCAAGCTGGCCAGTTTCTCCAGCAACCGTCCGTGACGCGGGAATTCGGCGCGCGCTTTCTGCACCAGAACCGTCGCCGTCAGTCCGCACGCCACCGCTGCCACCACCGTCCATTTCATCCAAGGTTTGATTGTCATTGTAGTATCCATGTTGTTTCCAGCCGGCCCCATTGCCAGCCTTCGAGGATACAGACGCTCGAAGTCGGTTGCAGGTTACAGGGAAGGCGGTTCGCCAATTCGCTTGCCGGCAGATACGACCGTTTCATCCGGTGCGCACATTCGTCAACGGTCGCCCTCGGGCCGTTCGCGCTCGGTTTTCAGCCGCAACTGGCCGCAGGCGGCGTCAATGTCGTGGCCCTTTTCGATTCGCAAGGTGGCGGTGATGCCCTGCCGGCGAAGGACACGGTGAAATGCCTGCTGGCTTTCGTCGCTGGGGCGTTTCCACGGCAACCCCTCGACGACGTTGTATGGGATCAGGTTGACCTTGGCGTGCAGTCGCCTTGCGATGACCGCGAGTTTCTCGGCCTCGGCGAGCGCGTCGTTGACGTTCTCGATCAGAATGTACTCGAAGGTCATCATGCGTTGTCGGCGTTTCACGTAGTAGTCGCAGGCAGCGAGCAACTCCTTGAGCGGCCAACGACGATTCACCGGCATGATCTTCGCCCGGACTTCGTCGGTGGCACCGTGCAACGAGACGGCGAGGCGGATTTGTTGCGGCTCGTCGGCGAGTTTCTGAATCTGCGGAACCAGGCCGCTCGTCGAGACGGTGATCTTGCGCGCGCCGATGCCGACGCCCCACGGCGCGGTGATGAGGCGGATGGCGCGCATCAGGTTGTCGTAGTTGGCGAGCGGTTCGCCCATGCCCATGAAGACGAGGTTGTTTACCAAACGCGATACTGGATGCTGGATGCTGGATGCTAGATGCTTGCTCTCGACCTTCGACTCTCGACTCTCGACTCTCTCCACGGCGAGGATCTGATCCACAATCTCGGCGGGTGTCAGGTTGCGTTTGAAACCGTCAAGCCCGCTTGCGCAAAACTTGCAGCCGTACGCGCAGCCGACCTGGGTGGAAACGCAGAGCGTGTGTCGGTCGGAACGGTCGCCATACAGCGCAGGCGAAGCGGGAATGAGGACGCTCTCGATGAATTGTCCGTCGGCGAGTTGCCAGAGCAACTTCCGCGTGGTGTCTTGCGAACCTTGTTTCCGCGCCAGCGTGAGGACGGTGAAATCGAACTCGGCCGCCAGCTTCTCACGGAGCGGCTTGGGAAGGTTCGACATGGCGGCGATGGAATCGGCTCGTTGCCGATAAATCCACGCGAGCACCTGATCCACCCGGTATGCCGGCTCGCCTAGCTTTGTCAGGGCGGCAGCGAGTTCCTCGCGGGTGAGATTTTTCAGATCGGGCTTCACGATGGGATCATACCACAGAGGGGGCGTTTCAGTTTCGTTCGTACACCTCGATACCGTACCCGTCACTCGGCCAGTACCGGCTGGGCGGAGGCGGCGGGTCGGAACGCGTCGGTTTGCCGATGGACGTTGTCATCCGGAAGTTCTTTAGAATCCAATCGCGAACGTGAGTGTCGTAGTGAACGCCGAAGTAGGGTTTTCCGTACTCGGTGGTCGCAC
>CAZOTB010000171.1:0-12753 GCA_964582645.1 uncultured Verrucomicrobiota bacterium
GCATGTAGAAGTCGTACTCGGGATAGCGCGCGTCGAAGTTGTAGAGGCCGGTGAAATAGACGAAGGGGTAGTTGAAAATCTCCGGACTCTCGGCCCGCACCTCGCGTCGGCCAAAGTCCACGTTGAGGCGGCTGTTGGCGTACAGGTCAGCCATCAGGCTGGTGGGCGCGGTGGGCATGGGATCCCAGTCATCGGAGTGCTGGAGCTGGGTCCAGACGAAGGCGCTGCCCGGCGCGCGCTGCCCGCTGTACACCGGGACGGGTTCGCCCAGGAACTGCCCCAACTCGGCATTGGCGAGCGCATAGGCAACGATGTTCGCGCCGATCTCCCGCGACGATTCGCCGTGGACGTGTTCGCCGGGGTAGTTGAGGTTGTGCGCCGCCCAGCCGTTGCTGAGGTCGAACTTCTGGAAAAAGATCGCGGTGCGTGGGCCGATGTCGGTGCCGAAAATGTGGGGCACGTCGTCGAAAATCTGTTCGTCGTAGCGGTAGCGTAGCTTCTTGAGGTTCGAGAACGAATAAAAGACCGGATGATCGGGAGGCAGTTCCTGCAGCGAGCGTTCCGGGAACATCTTGCGGATCTCGCGGTCGGCCGCCTTGCGCATCGTGGGACTGCCGCAGCAGGAGTTGATGATCAAGGTGCCGCCTTTGAGGATGTACTTGCGCAGGAGCTCGCGCTGTTTGTCGTTCAGCACGAGATCGAAGTGGCCGGTGATGTACACGATCGGGATCTCGGCGGGATCGAAGTTCACCTTGGCCGCGTCCTCCTCGATGTTGCGATAGACGGTGCCGGTCTCGAACTTGACCGTGACGTATTCCATCAGGTTGAACGCATCGCTCGAGTTCGCCTGCCAGTCGTTGTAGGTCACCTGACGTCCCGGGCCGAAATCGTAGGTCATCGTGTCGCCCCAACGCAGCTTGGCCATCACCACCAACGACGGCGTACTGGGCGGACGCTTGGTCTCGTTCCGCGACTGCGTAGGGCCTGCGTCCGGCGCGAAGAAACTGACCTCGCCCGCCTGTTTTCGTTTCGGCGGCTCCTTCTTCGGTGGATCGGGTGGCTGCGCCATGTGCGGAGGCAGGGCGGGGGCCTGGGCGAATAGCTGCGCCGCGCAAAGCGTGACCAGCAGCGTGAAAATAATCGTCCTCGTCCTCGTCGTCGTCCTCGGAACGGATCGCTGTCGTCTCATGCTTCGACCCAAACAATCGAAGAACGAGGACGACGAGGAGGACGAGGACGATAGGAACTTCTTCACTTCGGCTGATGCGTGATGGTCAGGGTGGGGCGGAATTTGGGGTCGCCGCTGATCGGTGTGACGAGTTCGAAACCTTCCCCGTTCGGCGAGGCATCAATGTTCTCGATTGCCCAGCCGTAGTTCGGTTCGCCCCCGAGCATGGCCTCGACATCGGCGCGGACGTTGAACTTCAGCCAGCAGTTCGGGCTCTTGAGAAGCGGCGTGTCGGTCGGTTGCTGCGCGCGATCCTGGCCCGCCTGCTTGCCGCCAGGTTGTCCCCACGGTTTTTCATCCTTGCCGCCGCGGTTTTCCCAGCACACACCCGGCCCCCAATCCACCAGCATCCGCCACACGCCGACCTTGGTATCGAGGTGCTGGGTGTTGACGTGATGGTTGCGGTCCTGGACGTAAATGCCGAGCTGCGCAGCGAGGATCCGGTTGGTTGCGGGAATCGAAGAGAGATCGAACTTGATCAGGAACACCGAACCAAAATCGCGCAGGCGGTAGGGCAGATACCATGCATGCACCTCATTCGGCACCCACGATTCCTTGGGATACCGAACGCCGATCAGAGCAGCATCGAGGATTTGCTCCTGGGAGAGATTGGCCGTGTCGGCGCGGGCGGACGGCGTCGCTGCGCCCAGCAACACCGCTCCGAGAACCAAACCGAGAACCGAGAACTGAGAACTGAGAACCACTTTCTTCATTTTACCTTTGCCAATTTGACCGTGATCGTTTTCGTCGGCTTGTCGGGCTCGGGCCGAACAAAACTTGCGTCCACCACCAGCGGCACCGTTTGTTTCGTGTACCCAAGCGAGGTACCGTCCGCCTCGAGTTGGTACGTCATCGAGACACCGGGGTTCGTCAACCCCTGCGCGGGCGCGTACCGAAACCACGGCACGACCAGCGGCCGATGCGTCGAAGGCAACGGCGTGTGTCCCGCGCGCGCTCCGACCGCTTCGGTGCGCGACGTGGCGACGGCCTTGTCGCCGGCCAGCACCCGCAGCGGCACCCGCCCCAGCGGCTCGCCCGCCTCGTTCGTCACTCGCACGTCCACGTACACGCTGAAGACCAGCGGACCGCAGTTCGCTCCTTTCACGAAAGACTGCAGGGGAGCGTTCACGATGTCAACGGTGCATGCGCCCTCGACTCCGATGCTCGAGTAGGTGGAATTGGTCGGCGGGTTCAGGAACGAGCAGTCATAGAACCGGTACGGCTCGACCGGGCTCGCGTAGGTGGCGTAGAGTTGATAGGCGGTGTTTCCGTTGAACACACAGCGCTGTGCCGTGATGCGAGAACAACTGTTCAGGAACAAGCCGTAGATATTCTCGTCGAAACGGTTCGCGTCCAGGATGATCTCGCTGCAGGCGACCAGATTCATGCCGTAATAGCAGCGACGGAAACTGTTGCCCGACAATTCACAATCGGTCGAGCCATAGGAGCTGAATCCCGCCAGGGATGGCCCGCACTTGTCCACCACGTTGCTGGTGAATCGGGACGTGGACACCCCGTAGAAGTAGATGCCGAAGGAAGGGCTGTCCAACAGCGTGTTCCCCTCAAACTCGACTTTCTTGCAGGATTGAAATGTCACAGGATTACGAATGAAATGACACCCGCGGAAGCTGCAACGTTCATTGTACTTCAGCCCGCTGCCGTCCATGCCCGTGGCCTGGATATCGAAGCCCTCGAATACGACGTTTTCGCACTCGATCAGCATTTTCGTCCCGAGCACAAGCGGCGTCGGCTTCGGCGCGACGGCACCGGCGGGGAGGGCGTTGGTCGCGATGCGAAAGACGACGTTCGGCGGCGCGCTCGTTGTGCCCGACGTTCCTTTGGCGATCAGCTTGCATCCATCGCTGAGGAGAATTTCGAAACCAACCCCCTCGGCATTGGTCCAGACACACTCAAACTTCCCTTCTGGGTCCTTTGAAAAATCCACCATCAACCCGCCAAAGATACGAAGGGCCTTGCGGAGGCTAAGGGTGAGGGCGGACTTGTTCTGGCCCACCACGCGGAGCGCGCCCTGCGGGTCCACCACCAGTTCGTCGCAGGTGGCGCTGATGTCGAGGTCCACGACATCCTTCCCAAGGACTGCAACGGCTCCCCCCGACGGCACCTTGCCTCCCTGCCATGTGGTCGCCGCGCTCCAGGGGCCGCCCCCTTTTCCGTTACTGCGGATGGGTTCGGCGAAGGCCATGTGGCCCGTGAGACCGACGACTAGAAAGAGTGAGCAGAGCAACCGAGCCACAGGGCACTGGTAAAGCCAAACGGATGTGTTGACAAGCGGTTTCGCCGGTGTGCCGATCAGTACTTGCTCTTCAAACTCGCATCGAACCCGGCAGGGTCCACGTCATGATATTTCTTCCCCAACTCATCCTCCTTCGCGAAGTGTTGGGTCAGCTTCCACACTCCGAAGCCCCACGCAGCGAAAAAGAGGACGACCAGCACGAATCGCACAACTCGCTGCTTGAACGAGCGACGCCTCTTGCGCTTGCGATGGCCATGATGATGCTCGCCTCCATGCGGGACCGGACTTACCTGTTGGTCATTGGCCACGAGCGGAATATAGCCGGGAATGGCCGGGAGAAAAAGAGATTTTCTAAGCCCGCCTCAGCCGGCTCAATTTACGATTCTTTTACTTTCCCGTTGGGAGCCGGGCGTTAGACTGATCCGCGAGATGAACCCACATTCCGCGGAGAGGAGACTTCCATGAAAACGAAGATTCTGGTGGCGTCGGTTTGCGCCATGTTGCTGACGGGTGGCGGCGCTCCCCAAGCTGAAGAATCAACCGCTGTGGCGCTGAAAACCCAGCCGGTGACGGTGTCGCTCTTCAAGAACGGGCTTGGGTTCATAAGTCGGGAGGGAACCGTCTCCAAGGGCGAGATGCGACTTCTGATCGAGGATTTGCCCGCCCCCCGTGCACGGCACATTCTGGGTGTACTCGCCCACGGACGGTGCTGCGGTGAGAAGCGCGGTAGCATTCGAGAAGGAATCGAGCCAGACCACGCAGACGGTGAGCGTCGCCGAGGTACTCGAAGCGAACGTAGGACAGACTGTCGAGTTGCGCATCAGCGAGAAGGAAACCGTGCGCGGCAAACTCATCGCAGTTCCTGCGAATCGTCTGCCGGAGTCGGCGCAGTATGCTGCGAACCGATACGCATACCCATCGTTTGCACCACCCCAGGAAGTGGCGACGCTGGTGTTACTTCAAACCACGAACGGCATGATGGCCCTGAACAAGAACTCGATCCAGCAGGTTACGAGCACGGACGCGCCCCTGAGAACCAGTATCGAGCGGAAGAAACGGTCTCCAGCGCTGCAGTTGCAGGTGGCGAATCAGGACGCGAAAGGGCGGCTCGTTGTCCAGTATCTGGCCAAGGGCATCACCTGGTCGCCGAGTTCTGCGATTGACATCACCGATCCGAGCAAGGCTCGGCTGACGACAAAGGCCGAGATCGTCAACGAAATCGAGGACCTCGACAACGTGAGCGTGAACTTCATCACTGGCTACCCCAACTTGCAGTTCGCCGACGTGATAGATCCGATCGCAATGCGGGGTGACCTGGCTGCGTTCCTCAACAGCCTGCTCAACCCTCCTCCCCCCGGCCAAGCCCGCGGCCGTCGCGGCGCGGTCATGCAACAAGCGGTGCTCGCCAACACCGCGTACGCGAGCGAGGACATGATTCCCCCGTTTGCCAACCTCCCGCAGGAAGGTCAGACGCGCGAAGAATTGTTCTTCTACGAACAGAAAGGCGTGACGCTCAAGAAGGGCGAGCGGGGCTATTACCCGCTGTTCACCATGCAGGTGCCGTACGAGCACGTGTACGAATGGAAAATCGCCGACACGCTTGATGAGCAGGAACGTTACCGCGGCAGCGATTCGCGCGAACCGGAGAAGGCCGAGGAAGTCTGGCACAGCGTGCGCCTGACGAACAGCGGCAACGTGCCGTGGACGACCGCGCCCGCCATGACCATGCAGGGAGGGCAACTGCTCGGGCAGGATTTGATTTACTACACCAGCCCCGGCGGCAAGACGACCGCCAAACTCACCCAGGCCGTGGACCTCAAAGCGGAACAAGCCGAGTACGAGGTCGAACGCAAACGCAACGCGGCGAACTTCTACGGCTACAGCTACGATCTGGTGGAGGTACGCGGCACACTCAAGGTTTCGAATTTTAAGACGAAGGACGTTACACTTAACATCACCAAAGATCTATCAGGAGAAGTCCAGAAGACCGTTCCCGAAGCCAAGGTGGATCAAATCGCCAAAGGCCTGAAGAAAGTGAACCCTCATTGCCTGCTCTGCTGGGAACTCCCGATCAAGGCGCGCGACAAGATCGAGGTCGAGTACTTCTACAAGGTGTACGTCCGGAACTGAGCCACATCAGGACGCCGCGATCTGTTTCACCGCTTCGATCAGAGCGTCCACATCGGCCTCGGTGTTAAAATACCCGATACTCGCGCGGACGGTGCCGTCGGGGTAGGTGCCGAGTTTCTGATGGCAGTACGGCGCGCAATGCAACCCGCAGCGCACGGCGATGTCGAACGAATCGTCGAGGATCGCGCCGACATCCTGCGACGGGTAGCCCTCGATGCCGAATGATATCGTGCTCACCCGCTCGCGCGTGTTTGCCGGCCCGTAGATGGTGACCTTCGGAATCGCGCGCAGTCCCTCGATCAACCGCGCACCGAGAACTCGTTCGTGCTCGTGGATTCGTAACCGTCCGGTCTTGTGAATGAACACGAGTCCTTCCTTGAGACTGGCGATCCCGATGGTGTTATGGGTGCCGCCTTCGAGCCGATGGGGGAACTCGCTGGGTTGGACCGGGTGCTTCGAATCGCCGCCGGTGCCGCCCTCGCGCCAGGGGAGCAACTCGACGCGCGGACTAACGTAAAGGCCGCCCGTACCCGGGTAGCCAAAGAGCGCCTTGTGTCCGGGGAATGCAAGCAGGTCAATTTGCGCCTCCTTCACGTCAATCGGTTCGACTCCCGCCGTCTGCGCAGCGTCCACGAGGAAAAACGAACCGCGCTCGCGGACGAGTCGGCCAATCTCAGCGATCGGTTGCACCGTGCCGATGACGTTCGAGCAGTGGGTAAGGGCGACCAACTTCGTCGCGGGCGTGAACGCCGCCGCCACGTCCTCGGGCGAAATGAATCCCTCCGCCGAGTTCGGCACTTTGCTCAACGTGATCAATCCGTCCCGTTCGAGTTGATGCAGCGGCCGTGAGACCGAATTGTGTTCGAGGTGGCTGGTGATGGCGTGGATCGGCCTTTCCTTTGCCGCAAGCGCGTGAACCAACCCCTTGATGGCGATGTTGAGGCCATCCGTGCAGTTCATCGTGAAGATCATCCGCTCGGGGGTGTCGCCCGCGTTGAAGAGCCGCGCCAACTCGAGCCGGGTCTCTTCGATCATGCGGTTCGCTCCGGTAGCCATCTTGTGGCCGCTCCGTCCGGGATTTGCACCGAGCGACTGGAGGAATCGCAGCGCGCCCTCATGCACATTGGGCGGCTTCGGAAAACTGGTGGCGGCGTTATCGAGATAGATCATAACGGCAAGGATGAAGGATGAGGGATGAAGGATGAAAATGGAATCATCTTAACTCGAATGTGGGCCGATGCCTTCTTCATCTTTCCGCCTTCATCCTTCATCCTTTGTTTTCATACGCCCACATACTTCGCATAGACCGTCTTCGCCACGGTCGGATCTTTCGTGCCTTGAATGATCGCGCGGCCATCCTTGAAGATCGTCACTTCATAGCTCTCCACGTTGCATCGGATCAGGAACGGATTACTGGAAACCTTGCCCACCTTCGCCAACCGGGCGCTGACTTCCTTGAAATCAATCTGGTGGCCCTTGGGAAACGAAATCTGCACCGAGTTGCGTCCGCACAGCGTCGTGGTCTGCGACGCACCTTCCGCCGTGAGAAACTCGAACTTGTTGTGAACGCAGCACGGACAATCCGCAGCTTCACGGCGCCCCTTGATCTTGAGCCGTTGGAACCGATCGTCCCACACGTCCATGCTCAACAGGTCGCGGTTGAGCTTGTCTTTGTTGCCGGTAAGCAGCTTGATGGCTTCCATACACTGGAACGAGGCGATGATGTTCACGATCGGCCCGATCACGCCCGCAGTGTCGCACGTCGGACTCATCCCCGGCGGCGGTGCCGTCTCGAAGATGCATCGCAGGCACGGCGTCTCACGCGGGAGAATCACCATCGAAAGCCCGTAGCTGCCCACGCACGCGCCGTACACCCACGGGATGCCGTGTTTGACGCATGCGTCGTTGAGCAGGAAGCGCGTCTCGAAATTGTCGGCGCCGTCCATCACCAGCGTCGCGCCGCGGATCAGGTCTTCAATGTTGACGTAGTTGACGTCCGTGACGATCCCTTTGACCTCGATCTGCGAGTTGATCTCACGCAGCTTCTTCTCGGCGGCGGCAGCTTTGGGCATGGAATTGCGCACATCGTTCTCGTCGAACAATACCTGCCGCTGCAGATTGCTCTCCTCGACAAAATCGCGGTCCACCACCGTCAAATGGCCCACGCCCGCCCGGGCGAGGTTGTTGGCGATGACCGTGCCGAGCGCGCCGCAGCCGATGACGACCACACGCGCATCAAGCATCCTACGCTGTCCCGCCTCGCCGATGCCTTCGAAGAGCACCTGTCGTGAGTACCGATCCAGTTTCTTTTCCATAGAAAAACAAAAAGCCTGTGCCGCTAAATCAGCACAGGCCCCGAGAGTTCGCGTGTCCTGGTTCTTTAGCAGTTTTTAACGTGGAGCAAGTTACCTTAAATCGCCACGCGCCCGCAGCATACAAAGAGCGAAGGGAAATGCAAGTGCGGGTTTGCGCTTGGAAAACATGGAGCCGCATGGCACAACTCGCCCCGCCATGAAACTCTCAGGCTCGTTCCATCTCAAAGCCCCGCGCCAGAAGGTCTGGGATGCCTTGAACAATCCCGAGGTGCTGACGAAGTGCATTCCCGGCTGCGAGAAACTCGAACGCACCGGGGCCGACAACTATACCGCGCAACTCAAGGTCGGCGTCGCGGCGATCAAGGGAAGCTACACGGGAAAGGTCTCGATCAAGGATCAGGTCGCGCCGACGAGTTACACTCTCCACGTCGAAGGCAAAGGCGGTCCCGGCTGGCTCAAGGGCAGTTCGAAAATCCATCTCGCCGACAAGGAAGGCGGCACGGAGATTAAATACGACTCCGACATGCAGATCGGCGGCCTGATCGCCTCGGTCGGCTCGCGCATCGTGGAAGCCGTCGGCAAACAGATGGCCGAGCAATTCTTCAAAGCGCTGGGGACACAGGTCGAACAGTAGGGCGGGGCGGTTCGACAAATGAGATTGGCGCTCCCGCAAGCGGGATTAAATGGCCCAAGGGGCAAGTCCTGACGCCCCGGACGAAGATCTCGAACCCGGTATTTGGACTCGGTCATAACACGCCCCGCCGAGAGTTCATCTGCCACCATTGGCCGCCGTTTGCAAGCCCGCTTTCGGGAACCGAGAATGCGTGCGCGGGGCTCCTCGGCCCAGTCGGATGCGAACGCCTGTTCTCCGAGATAGATTCCTGGGTGGTCAACACGTCCAGCTTGCGACTGCGCAGAATGTGCGCGATCACAACGCTGAGATGCTCGTCCAGGTAAAGCTTCGGAGCGGCCATTCACGTTCGTTTGGTGGGGCCCGGCTTGGACTGGGCCACCACACCGGTCCGGTACGCAGCCTTGTCCTCCTTGATCAAGCGCGCGATTTCGACGTCGTGATCCTCTGCGTACGAGAGCGCGTCGAAAATTTGCGCCAGACCCAGGTGAGGATACGCGCCGCGGATTTCTTCGGGCGACATGCCGCCGCGCCAGCATTCGGCGATGATGCGAACGGGGATGCGCGTCCCCTTGATCACCGGCTCGCCGCCGCAGACGGCCTTGACCTTGGCTACGTAAGGATGATCGGTTGCTGCTTTCAATGCCGGCGAAATCAGCAACAGATTTCGAATCAGATTCCAAGTCTTGTCGCGCCCTCGGTGCGGCGGGTCGAGAACATGAGCGGCGGTTGGGTGAACACGGTGACAAAACTCATAATTCCCGTAACTCTGGTTTAGTTTGACCCTTGAAACTTGCCAGTGTGGTCGATTACCCACATCGCCCCTCTCGCTCTCTCATAGATAGCAACCGTAGGGATCAGGTCATCGTGGGCGTTGTACCCAATTGCCTTGGAAACAGAAACGTCTCGTCTCGAGTATGCGCCATACTGCCCGTAGATCAAAGGTTCATAGCTGGTGCTGTCGACTCGATAGTACAGACTTCCTTTGCCTCGCAACCTTTCGGTTGTCGAGGAAGACAGTCTCCAAGAAATACTCAGCCTCTCACCGGCAGGGAAACGGTAACTGAAGCATTCATGTTCCCGGCTCACGTAGAAAACGTGACTCAGCAAGCCAACCCCGAGGGCAAGGCCAAGCAAAATCGCGAACGCGGAGCGAAATGACCGTACGGGAAGCATACAGTCACAGCTGATGGTCACCTCTCCAAAAAACCCGTCAACGGACTCGTTGCGTCCGCTTCGGTGCGGCGCGGGGCGAGACCGATCTCGTAGGCGTCGCGACCGGCTTCGACGGCTTTCTGGAACGCCTGCGCCATCTTGATTGGATCGCGCGCGACGGCGATGGCGGTGTTCACGAGCACGGCGTCGGCGCCCATTTCCATCGCCTCAGCAGCATGCGACGGCGCCCCCAGGCCGGCATCCACCACGACGGGCACGGTGGCCTGAGTGATGATGATCTCGATGCTCGACCGCGTCTCGATCCCGCGCGCGCTGCCGATGGGCGAGCCGAGCGGCATGACCGTGGCGCAGCCGACGTCCTGCAACCGCTTCGCCAGCACGGGGTCGGCGTTGATGTACGGGAGCACGGTGAACCCTTCCTTGACGAGGATCTCCGCCGCCTTGAGGGTCTCGATCGGATCGGGCAGCAGGTAACGTGGGTCAGGATGAATCTCCAGCTTGAGCCAGTGGGGCAATCCCGCCGCGACGGCGAGCCGGGCGAGGCGGACTGCCTCTTCGGCGTTCATCGCACCGCTGGTGTTGGGCAGGAGCAGAAACTTCTTCGGGTCAACGAAATCGAGGATGTTGGCAAACTTGTCGTGTTTGCCGGTGAGGTCAGCCCGACGCAACGCCACGGTGACGAGTTCGCAACCGCTGGCGTCGAGCGCGTCGCGCATCAGTTCGTTCGACGCGAATTTGCCCGTGCCCATGATGAGGCGCGAGTTGAATTCGCGTCCGGCGATTTTGAGTTTTGCGGGTTTGTCTCCCATGCCCGTGCGAAACGAAAGCATGGATGCCGGCAAACTGCAATCTCAGAGTCGCGTAGCCACGAGCGTGAGCGAGTGCGAGGGCCGCTCGCTTGTGCTTGCGACTACGCACCCTTCATGAACAGCTCGCGGTTGTTGCGGAGGTACGACCAGCCGGAACTGACGGTGAATGCGACCGCGATGAGCGTGAACACCAACGCGATCTTGGGAAATACGGTTGTTTTGAACGGATCGAGCCAAGCCGCCTTGAGACCGAGTTTCGTCCACCAATCCTCCCGCAACGCCAACCCGGTCAGGATTACGCTCGCTGCGACCACCTGACTGATGGTCTTGTTCTTACCGCCCCAACCCGCGGCCATCACAACGCCTTTCGACGCGGCAAGCAATCGCAGACCCGTGATCACAAACTCCCGCGCGATCACCAGGATCGCCATCCAAGCCGGGATGATTTGCAGGCCGACGAACGCCACGAACGCCGAGCAAATGAGAATCTTGTCCGCCACGGGATCCATCAACGTGCCGAAATTGGTGATGATTTTGTAACGACGTGCCAGGATGCCGTCGTACAGGTCTGTGAGTGAAGCGACGGCAAACAACATCAGCGCCGCGGTCTTCGAGTAGGGGAATTTCCACATCAGCACGACCACGAACACGAACGTCATCACCACGCGAGCGAGGGTGAGTTGGTTCGGGGCGTTCATGGGTTCGTGATTGGTGATTGGTTACTGGGAAGCGACGGGATTGGGCAAGCTGTTTGTAGTCGAGCGCTTCAGCGCGGCCGTGAATCTGGAATGAATTTCGAGCAGTCCGCGCTGAAGCGCTCGACTACAAACAGGTCCCGTGCAGATCGTACTCGGAATTGCCGGTAACGCGGACGTCCACAAATTCGCCCACGCGCGGCGTGCTCCCGTTCGGGGAGAAGTACACCAGCCCATCAATCTCGGGCGCATCGGCGTGACTGCGTCCGATGAACTGTCGCCCCTCTGCTTCCTCCTCCACCAACACCCGCACCGTCTTCCCCACGCACGCCCGGCCGACCTGCTTCGCGACTTTCTGCTGCGCCGCCATCGCACGGTCGCGACGTTCCTTCTTCAGCTTGTCGGGAATCTGACCAGCCAGGTCGTGCGCACGCGTGCCTTCCTCGTGTGAATACGTGAACACACCCACACGCTCGAACTTCGTTTCGCGGATGAAATCGAGCAGCGTCTGGAAATGCGCCTCGGTTTCGCCCGGGAAACCCACGATGAAGGTAGTGCGAACGGCGATGCCGGGAATTCCGGTGCGCATTTTCTCGATCAACTCCATGATGTACTGCTGGCTCGTTTCCCGGCGCATCGCCGTCAGCATCTCGTCGTGGATGTGTTGCAGCGGCATGTCCACGTAGCGGCAGACCTTCTCGCACGACGCAATCGTCTCGATCAACTCATCGCTCCAGTGCGCGGGATGCGTGTACAGCAGTCGAATCCAGAAATCACCTTCAATCTGATTCATCTGCCGCAAGAGCGAGCACAACGAAGGATCGCCGCTGGCGGGCGCGCGCACGAGCGAGCCGCCGAACCGTTTTGGATCGAGGTCGAGCCCGTAGAACGTCGTGTCCTGAGAAATGAGATTGATTTCCCGACAACCATTCGCCACCAGTTCGCGTACTTCGTTCAGCACGTCGGCAGGTTGCCGGCTGCGGTGGCGTCCGCGGATTTGCGGAATGATGCAGAAGCTGCACGGATGATTGCAGCCTTCCGCGATCTTGACGTAGGCGAAATGTTTCGGCGTGAGCCGGTAGCGCGGGGTGGCGAAGTCCGGGATAAAGAACGGCTTGGGTGTGACAACCGATACTGGATGCTGGACGCTGGATGCTGGATGTTTTCGGCTTCTGCGCGATTCAACAGCGGACCGGACGATACCGGTGATCTGCGTGATTTGGTCCAAGCCGACGAACGCGTCCACCTCCGGCATTTCCTTTTTCAATTGCTCGGGGTACCGCTGCGAGAGGCAGCCGGTGACGATCAGCGCCTGGCCCGGGTTCGATTCGCGTCGCGCCTCGGCTTCGAGGATGGTGTGGACGCTCTCCGCCTTCGACGCATCAATGAACGAGCAGGTATTGACGATGACTGCGTCGGCTTCGGTGGCGTTGGCGGTCAGTTCGATCCCATCCCTGCGCAATGTCCCCAGCATCACCTCGCTATCCACGAGGTTCTTGGCGCAACCGAGGCTGA
>CAZOTB010000172.1:0-12712 GCA_964582645.1 uncultured Verrucomicrobiota bacterium
GGGGCGGCGCGGATGGTTTCCACACGGATCGAAAACTCGTGCTGCCGACGACCCGGGCGCACGGCTCTGCCGTGGGGGATTTTCGCCGCACCGGCTACCTTGATCTGGCGATGGCGGGATTCTCGAACGCCGAGCTTCTGATCTTTCGCGGCGGGCCGGATGGCTTCGACGTGAAACATCCGCAACGAATCATTCTCGATCCTTCGTTGAAGAAATACCGGCCAACGAAGAACCCCGGTGGGACGAATACCGATTACTGCGAACCGCGCTGGCTGCTCGCGGCCGACTTCAACAACGATGGCTGGCTCGATTTGTTCGTGTCCCAGATTGTCGGCCCGCGCTGCCTTATCCTCTGGGGCGGGCCGGGCGGTTTCAGTATGGAGCGCTGCACCTGGCTCAATGTCGAGGGCACTCTGATCGTGGATGGCGGGCTGCTCAGAACGACCGCGGGTGCCACCTTTGAGATCGCCCGCGGCGCCAAACTGGCTTCGAGCGGCACGCTGACCGTGCTCAGAGGCACGACGGAATTCAACGGCTCGACCGCCGTCATCGGCGGTACCGACTACGGCGGCACAGGCGCATGGAATATTCATGGCGGCACCAACACCGTCACCAGCCCCACCTTCGCCATCGCCAATAACGGATCCATCTCTCCGAGCAAGGGAACGATCCTGGTCAATGGCGGGATCCTGGATGCATCCACAACCGATCTCCGAGTGGGCAATGCTGCCTCGGGCTCCGGCGGCACCGCGCGGGGAACCCTGATCGTCAGCAATGGATTGCTCCGCGCTCGATCGGTGCTGTTGGGCTCCGGCGCGAACGCGCTTGGACAGTGGACCATCGCGGGTGGGTCGAGCATCGTGGCATCGAATCTCATTCTCGCCGGCGCCAGCGGCAGCACCGGCACCGTGCTCGTCACCGGCGGCAATCTCTTCGTCACCAATAGCACCGCTAGCGCTGCGATTGACGTGGGCACGGTCGGACGCGGTACGTTCACGATGAGCCATGGCACGGTCACAGCCGACCGGCTTGTGGCCACCAACGGCGCGTTCAGCAGCGTGAGTTTCCCCACGGGCGCGCTCAACCTGCGATCCTCGCTCGTCTCCAACGGTTCCACGTTCTCGGTTGGCAACGGCGTCGGCGCGGCGACGTTGAAGTTGCTCGGCGGCACGAGCGTTTTCACGGACGGTCTCACGATCCAGAAAAACGCGATGTTGAAGGGCAACGGCGTCGTCCAGGGCACCTCAACAGTCCATGGCACGCCATCGCCCGGTGACAGTCCCGGCCAGATCGAGTTCGATGATCTCACGCTCGCGTCCAACTCCGTGTACCAGGTCGAACTCAACGGCCTGACGCCCGGCGTGCAGTACGACCAGGCGCTGGTCAACGGTTCACTGTGGTTGAGCAACGCGCTGCTGAAGGTGACCTTGGGCTTCAGCCCGAACACTGGAAATCAGTTCAGGATCCTGGACGTTGACGGCACCACCACTGGCACGTTCGATGGCCTGGCCGAAGGCAGCTCATACTTCATCGGCATCAACGAATTCAAGATCAGCTATGCCGGCGACGACGGCAACGACGTGGTGCTCACCTTCCTCGTGCCCGAGCCGAACGCGCTGATAATCAGCCTCCTCGGGCTGACTCTGTTGCCTCTCAACCGCTGCAGGCGTAGCTATAAGGCGGAAGGTCTGAAATGAGTTGCGGCAGCCGAATGCACTCCAAAGCGTTTACCCTGATCGAACTCCTCGTCGTCATCGCCATCATCTCCATTCTCGCGGCGATGCTTTTCCCGAGCTTGCAGAAGAGCAAGAATGCCGCGAAACAGGCGATCTGCCTGGATCACATCAAACAGGTGGGCGTCGCGGTGCTGATCATGGCCGACGAAAACGACGGCTACGCCGACCCGCGATTCCATGAGACGTTCACCAATGACTGGCGGTATGCAGTGATCCCATACCTGGCCGGCAAGTCGTTCTTGGTTCTGGCAACCTACGATCCCGTGATCCAGAAGAAGGCGTGCCCCACCCTCAAGACCGGCTCGTGGGGTTACAACGTTTATGGCATCAACTCCAATTTCGGACGCATGGATATTGATGAGAGCAACATCAGGAAACTCACACAGGCGCGGCGTCCCGGCATCACCATGTTGATCTCCGACCTCTACTGGCCTTGGACCACGACGATCAGCAATTTCAAGACGACGTGCGTCACCGGCAACGGTACCGGCAGCCATGGTCGTCACGAAGGTCGCGGACTGAACTTCTTCTTCGTGGACGGTCACGCGGAATTTCTGCGGTACAAGCAATACGACGAGTTCGACACAACAGGCCATGCCAGCGATTGGTGGCAGATCGCCTTCAAGTACCCCAGCGGCGTCTTTGGCACGTACTGAGGTCGGGGCCGCATGCGAACTCCAGGCCAACGCCAAATCGCGGACCTTGCGGGTGTCTCGCGCTCGACCGTCGCGTGGGCATTGAGCCCGCAACGTCGCCATCGCCTCCGCCCCGAGACGCTCCAGCGCGTCGAACAAGCCATCCAGCAACTCGGGTATCGGCCCCATCGTTACGCTCAGGTCATGCGACGGGGCAAGAGCGGCGTGATCGGCATGCTGCGGTTCGCGGGTTCGTCGCCCATGCGCGCCGAGCTTGAACACCACGCGCTGCAGCAGATCCGCGAGTGCGGGTTCAAGCCGATGGTGCTCCGCTCCATGTTGGCCCCTGCAGATGTCAGCGCCACGTGCGAGGAGTTGCTCGATGCCCAGATCGAAGGCCTGATCGTCGAAGGCCCGAATTTCTCGGAGACTCAGGACGTGGTGGGACGCTTCCAACGGGCGGGCATTCCCCTGGTCATTTTGAGCGGCTCGGAGGTGCCTCACATCACCCACGTCCGCAGCGACATGAAGCAGGGAATGAGCGATTTGACGCGGCATCTGATACGACTGGGTCATACGCGCCTGATGCTCCTGCTCAAATGGGTGGACCCACAAGCGTACCGGTACGATTGGTGGCGCAACTACGACAAGTTGGCCGGGTTCATCTCCGCCATCCGCGAAGCAGGAGGCTCCGTGCGCGACCGCAGTGGCCGACTGGCGGAACTCACCCGCCTCAACCCCGAGATGACCCCCGTGTCGGGTTCGTCCGAGCTGTTCGGCGAGGTCGAGTTCGAAACCGGCGAATGGAACTGGTTCGATCCCTTCCGCGAGGGCATGCGCGCGACGGAACGCGTGCTCCGGAACGGCTCGCGGCCGAGCGTACTGCTGTGTACCAACGACGATTGGGCAATCGGTGCCATGGCAGCCTGTACGCGCGCCGGGGTGCGTGTACCGCAGGACATGGCGATCACGGGGTTCGATAACTTCCCGGTTGGCGAATACCTGAGCGTCCCGCTGACCACCATCGCTCAACCCAACCAGGCCAAGGCCAGGACTGCAGTCCGAATGCTCAGTGCGACCATCGAGGGGAAAAGCTCCTCCGCCCCGCGCGTCATCAAACTGCCGACACAACTGGTCGTCCGTGAGTCATGCGGCCAGGGTCTGGGTCGTTGATTGGCGACCCCGTGGCCCCGTTCCGACGGCTCTGGCTTCCTCTCTCTACGGGAGCTTCAACAAGTCATCCACCTCGACAGGCGACCCGGTGGCGATGGATTTGTTCGCCGCGATGCCCATGAGAATCGAAGCGGCACCGTCAATGTGCGATGCCGCGCGATGGAACGGATCGGGAGGTGGGTTCGGCGAAAACAGGTCGGCGCACAACACCGTGTCGCCGCCGCCGTGGCCGCCTTCGACCTTGGGGATCGGCACATCGTACGGCTGCCCAAACATCGGGAACACGGTGATCTTGTATTGCGCTTCGATCGCCGCCTGCGGGTTGGCCTGCTTGCCCGCCTTGAGATCGAACTGGTGGGGCGGACGCGATTCATTGAACTCGATTCGTCCCTTCGTTCCGCTGATCGCGACGCGGAACCCTTCCCACGGCGAGTAGGCAATGAGCGAGTAATTCAGGATCACCCCGTTCCGGTAGGTCGCGAGCACGGCCATCGTGTCTTCGATGGTGATGTGGTCGCCGAAGACGTTCCGGTCACGCACGTAGCCGCTGTCCTTTTCGGCGTTGAGATAGATGCCCTTGTAGAAATCACTGCTCTTGAGGCTGAACGCGAACGGGTCCTCGGCCGACTCGGGCCGGTCGGTGTAGCGGTCGTAGGGGTACTTCTCGCCGCGCGCCTCGGCATTCTTGCGTCCGTAAAACTTCAGATCGCCCATCGCGAACACGCGCTTGGGCCGGGAGGCGATCCACCAGTTCACGAGATCGAAATGATGCGTTGCCTTGTGGACGAGCAGCCCGCCTGACTTGTCCTTCTCCGAGTGCCACCGGCGGAAGTAATCCGCGCCGTGGCTGGTATCGAGCAACCACGAGAAATCCACCGCCAACGGCTTGCCGATGACGTCCTGCATCATCAACTCGCGCACCTTCGTCACGGCAGGCTGATAGCGGTAGTTGAATGCCACGCGCAACTTGCGCTTGGTGCGTTCGATGGCGGCGAAAATCGCGCGCGCCTTCTCGTCGTCAATCGTCATCGGCTTCTCAGTGATCGCGTCGCAGCCGAGTTCCATGGCGCGGATGATGTATTGGTGATGCGTGAAATCGGCCGAAGTGACGATCACCACGTCTGGTTTGCGTTCCGCGACCATACGATCGAAGTCTTTGGCATCATAGGTCGGCACCGGCGGATGCTTGTGCTGCTCGCCGATGCGCTGGTTGTGGAACGCCATGCGCGTCGGGCTAAGGTCGCAGAGCGCGACCAATTCGCATACGTCCCGGTACTCACCCGCGAGCGCGTCGAGATACATGACACATCGGTGACCAGTACCCACCAGGGCAAATCGTTTTCGTTGCATGGTTTGACTCCTACTCTGCTTTCTCGATATTCACCATTCCTGCCTGAATTCGTCCCCGGATGCCAACTTTTAGTGGTTGGCTTCCCGAAGAGACCGCGCCAATGTCGGGTCGCGCGTCATCTTTCGGTCGCATAGGGTCTTCCCATTCCGCTGGCAACACGATGCTGCGAGCGATGGCAGACGATGACGAGGAATTGTTTCCCGAGGTGGGGATTGATCATTTGCGAGTGCAGAGAGTGGCCTCGACAAATCCCAAAACAGATGCTGAAATTCCTCAAGAACGTAACCCGGCGGATCAGTTTGTGAAAAGTGAAGATGTGACCCTGCGACGGCCTCCGCAAGCTGCAGATTTTTCCGGGCGTTGCTCCGGTAATGAAATTCTGCCTTTTCACCGCCGGTAGGGCGCGACCGCCGGGCACGCCGCCCGCCGAATTCATTTTCTTCGCTCACGAACCTGGTGATCTCAACGAACCTGGCCGCCGCTTTACTCTGACCTCTGCCGATATTGCCCTCCTGAATCCCAACACCCGCAGTTGCCCGATTTTCCGCTCGCAGCGCGACGGTGAACTCACCAAGGCCATCTACCAGCGAGTGCCTGTACTGATAAGAGAAACTCCCCCCGAAGAAAATCCGTGGGGTATCTCTTTCCGACAAGGCCATTTCAACATGACGAGCGACTCCCATTTATTCCATGCACGCGAGCAGCTTGAGGGTGATGGTTGGCGACTGGTCGGCAACGTCTTCGAGCGTAACGATGAACGATGCCTGCCAGTGTATGAGGCCAAGCTCTTTCACCAGTTCAACCATCGCCCGAGCACCTTCGACGGCATGCCAGCGGCGGACCGTTTCAAGATGAAGGCGGCCACGATTACTGTTTCATCTGATCAACTTGCTGATCCATTATTTCCGATGATTCCGCGATTTTGGGTCGCAGAAACGGACTTGAAGGGCGCTTGCGGGGACGCTTCTGGTTCGCGCTGGCTTGTCGTGTTTCGCGGAATGACAAACGTAATGACCAACAGCCGTAACGCCGTTTTTACGGCAATTCCCGGTGTCGCAGCCGGCAATTCCGCGCCGATATGTCTCCTCAAGCGTGTCGAACTTGGGTTCGCGCTTGTCGCCTGCGCAAACTCGTTCGCTTTCGACTACGCAACCCGGCAGAAGCTGGCCGGAGGGGATCTCAACTTTTTCATCGTTCAGCAATTGCCAATGCTGCCGCCAGAAAGGTACGCCGAGCCATGCCGGTGGGCTGCCGGCACGCTGCGGGACTGGCTGTTGCCGCGCGTGCTGGAACTGACGTACACGGCGTGGGATTTGGAGGGGTTTGCGCAGGACTGTTTGGCAGAGGCGAGCAGCGAGTGGCCAACAGCGAATCGTGACGACGGGTTTGCCGGGTACTGAAAGCGATATTCCCCCCATTCGCCATTCGCCGTTCACCATTCGCCTCCCCCTTCCGCTGGGATGAGGCGCGGCGTTTCCTGTTGCGGTGCGAACTCGACGCCGCCTACTTCCATCCCTACTTGCCTGCGGCAGCGAATGGCGAATGGCGACCAGCAAAGGGAAGCCGGTTATCAGACCGTTCTTGATCCCCCTCCCGCCGACCCGCGCTGCGCCCATCCGCCGCGGGAGGTGCGCCAGTGACCACTTTCAAACGCATCACCCGTCCTCAATTGATCGAAGCTTGCAAGCGGGTTGTAACTCTTGCGGTGCAGTACAAACCCGGAGAACATCACCGGGAACTTGGCTGCGACGGCCTCTTGCTTGTGCCATTCGGGTCAGATCTTCACATTTCAGGCATGTGGTTTGTCACAAACCGATTGGCGCAGCAAGCTGGATGCTTGACGAACATCACACTTCGGTTCGAATCCTCCAATAATGGTTGGGGTGGGCGTGTATTTCAAATGGACCGCAAAGGCATGCGGTCCCAAGAAATTCGGATGGCGTCACTGGTATTACCATGTCCTCCTGCCAACTTGGGTGCCGGACGGCGGATACTGAAGCACTGCAGTCTGCGCGCACGCACACGGCCGCCCTCCGCTCGGGCGGCTACAAAACCACCCATCGCTTGGCCTTCATCTCGAAGCGAGGGAGCGTACCCGGCGCCACGCTCGAGACGGGGAAACGGAGCAAGAACGAATCGGTTAGCGCCGACTCGAGCTTGCGAGCCAGTTGCGTTACGTCGGGGCAGTCGGCACTCGGCTCGATTGTAATCGCCAGTTCCGACAGCGAACCTGCGCGGCGCACCTCGACGCGATACGTGATGATCTCAGGGAAGCGGCGCACGATCTCCTCGACTGCGGTGGGGTGAATGTTGACGCCGCGCACGATGACCATGTCGTCGGCGCGACCAAGGATGCCGCCTTCGAGGACGAGATGATTCTCGATGAAAGCCTTCTTCACCAGATCGCCGGTGCGGTACCGCAACAAGGGCGAGCCAATGCGGCCGAGCGTGGTGAGAACAAGCTCGCCCGTCTGACCTGTGGATACCTCCATTCCGCTCGTCGGATCAATCACCTCCGCGATGTAGCCAGACTCGATCACGGCGAGAAACCCCGGGCGGTCCGGCCATTCGTGCGTCACCGGGCCGACCTCGGTCATCCCGTGATGGTCGAACACGCGCGCGCCGTTCCAAGCTCGCGAAATCCGCTCCCGCGTGGACGGGATGCTGCCGCCGGGTTCGCCCGCGACGATAAGGGTTCTTACCGGCGCGCGTTTGAGGTCGATGCCTTCCTCATGTGCGACCTCGGCGAGCCGTAGTGCGTAGGTCGGCGTGCAACAGAGGATCGTCACCTGGTTGTCGAGGATCGCCCGAAGGCGGGCCGCGCTGTTCATTCCGCCGCCCGGGATGCACAGGCAACCGATCCGCGTCGCAGCCTCGAACGCCAGCCAGAACCCGATGAACGGTCCGAAGCCGAAGGCGAAAAAGATCCGGTCGCTGCATGTGACGCCCGCCGCGGCGTGGACTTTCATCCAATTCTCGACCATCCAGTTCCAGCTCTCGGGCGTATCGAGCCAGCGAAGTGGTTGTCCCGCGGTGCCGCTCGTTTGCGAATAGCGGCTATAGCGATCCAGCGGAAACGTCAGGTTCGAACCGTAAGGTGGATGGGCGGCTTGGTCAACAACGAGTGCTGGTTTGGTCGTAAACGGGAAGCGTGTGAAGAAGTCGGAAAGGCTACGGAAACTGCGGCCGCAGCCCGCGGCTGCAATCCGCGGCGCGTAAAAGCGGTTCGCCGGCACGAGCGCGGCGAGCAGGGTATTCAGGCGCCGCAACTGCTCGGCTTCGATGGAGGCGCGGTCTGCACTCATCGGGACGCAGATTGCGTAGCGGCAGGTTTGCTGGGCGGCACCGCGCCGGGCCGGTAGAGGGTGACGAGGCATCCGCCGAGAGCGGCGAGGAGGATTCCCGCGACGAACTGCCAGCGCAACGCCTGCCATCCCCCGGCGGGTGGATGAATCATCAACGCGACGACCGCATTCACCACCGGCGCGCCGGCGAACACGATGGACATCACCACGCTGGGCGCACCCTTCGCGCCGAAAGCCAACAACACACAAAATGCGCCGACCGCGCCCGCCACTCCGGCGAGTAACGACCAAGCCATTCCTTTCATTGGAAATGTCCATGCCGCGCCGTTGAGCACGAGGACTGCAATGGGCGCGAGCACCGCCGTGATGAAATACGCCAGGCCGACAAAGAGGAACGCCTTGTATCGTCCATTCGCGGCGTCGCCCATTCCGGTCTGGCCGGTGTGGAGCAGCACACCGTACAAGCCCCACGAGACGACTGTCATTAGCGCAAAGGCGAGCCACGCCATGCCGGTGTGTTGGGAGTCAGCTTGCATGGGGTGCCACCTCCAGTTTCGAGCGGATCACGGAGGGAATGTTTGCGGCCTTCATCCGATTCGTTTCCCTGTCGCGCGTCACGCAGATCACCGTCATCCCGCCACGCGCCACCTCAAGTTGCTTGCCGCCGTCGGTTTTGCGGAAAATGAAAACGAATCGAACGGTCTTCGATTTGATTTCGGCCACGATCAGATGCACTTCGACTTCGTCCTCGAAACGCAGCGGGTGGAGGTAGTCGCAGGAAGCCTGCACGCGCGGCCATCCGAAACCGAGTGACTTGTGGGCCTTGTCCATGTCCACGGAAAACCCGAGCGAGCGATAGAACGCGTGTTCGGTCTCCTCCATGTAGCGGAAGAAGTTGGTGAAGTGCATGATGCCGGCCATGTCGGTGTCGGCGAACTGCACCCGGCGTTTGAGTTTGAATTCGTAAGGCATATCCAAGTTTCCAGCACAGCCACTTCAGGCGCGTTGAATCCGGCGCCAGCGTTCGTAGTTCAAGCTTTAGCTTGCTTCCATTCCGAGTCCAGGGCGGACAAGCTGAAGCCTGAACTACGTACGCCGGCGCCAAGTTTGTGGCTGCTAACCAGAACTCTGAACCGCCACCACGCGTCGCAACACATCTTCCACATTTTGCGCCATTCGTTCCACGGTAAAATGCTCATGGACGGCACGTCTGCCCCGCTCGCCGAGTTCGCGCGTCTTTTCAGGATTCTGCAGCAGCGATTCGATTGCATCCGCCAGCGCCTTCGGATGGTCCGGCTCGCAGAGGAGGCCGCCGCCTGTTTTCTCGATCAACTCCGGAAACGCCCCGCTGCGCGGCTGCACGACGGGCACACCCGAAGCCCATGCTTCGAGCAGGTACAACCCAAACGCCTCGCCGTAGGTTGCCGGCACCGACAGGACCGACACCCCACGCAGGAACGCCTGTTTGTGCAGCCGCTCGATGTTCGGCAGCCACTCCGTCTCGGCACTGAGTGCTTCCGCTTCGATTCTCGCTCGAAGAGTGCTCACGAACGACTCGTCCCCGGCGGTCATGGCTCCCGCCACGCGCAGACGAAGTCCGGGAATTGTTGCGCGTCGCTTCAATTCGATGAAGGCTGACACAAGTGGACGCAGCCCTTTGGCCTCACACATGCGCGCCAGATAGCCGAGAGCCGGTGGGTTTGGTAACGACTCGGCGGGCGCGAACCCATCGAGCGGGATGCCGTTGTGAACCACGACGACGCGGCTGTCGGGGAGGCGTAGCCGCCGTGTCATCACGTCAGCGAAATACCGGCTGGTTGCGATGCACAAGTCCAGTTCAGCCGCGCGCTCTGAGAGGAGCTTCCACGCTTCGACTCGCTCCGGCGCCGGCAAGGCATCGAGGAACGAATCCTCTCCCTGCAACGTGGAGACTACCGGCACACCCAACTCGCGTCGGATACGGCGCACGAGACCGACCAGAAGGACGTTGGAGAGGCAGACCACATCCGGCTTGGGCTGCGACGTAAGCCAGACGATCAGTTTTTCGAGTTCCTTCGCCTGATGTCCTTCCTCGCCGTGCAGCATCGAGAGCGTGATGGCGCCGAGTTCGCGCGCGCGGGTCATCCCCGCGCGTTCGACGGCTCTTTGAAGCATCGCCGGGGAATCAAACAGGCGATCGAACCATGGCGGCGTGTGACGAAACAACGCGGAGCGTTGCTGGAGATAGACGTTGATGCCGCCGAAGAACATGGGCGTGCTCCCCGTGGCTTCGGGTTCATCCGTCACAAACGGAAGGTAGAGCGGCACCATCAGGACGTCGTGACCGCGGGCGCGGAGAGCGCGGACGAGCGCGTTGTCCCGCAGGCAACTGCCGCAATAGAAATTGCCCGTGCCCGGGGTCAGGTGGACGATGCGCACTAGGGCAGTTCGGGGTTGATGACCGGGAGGCCTTCGAGTTGCGCAACGGCGCACAGACGAACGTCCGCACAGACAAAGTGATCCAGCAGCGCCTGAGTCCTCAGTGCGAGCGCCACCGACAGTTGCAGCGCATCGAGTGTGCGAAGCGGGCGACTTGTACCCAGCTTCTGGATGAGGCGGTGCGCCTCGCGGAAGTGCAGAGCGGTGAGTCGTACGATCTGGAAGCGATGCCGCGTCACGTCGCGACGAAACTGCCGGCAAAGCAGAGCAAAATCCGCCGCTGAGATCAGATGGGAGCGCACTTTGCCGGCGAACACGGAATGAATCTCCGCCACCGCGAGCCGGGAGATGATCGGGCGGGTGGCGGGGTCGCCGAGCAGTTGCTGCACCCGGGGAGTGCCAGCTTCTGGATGATACTGTTTCCCCAGCGCGCTGGAATCGAAAAAGTAGTTGGGCATCTAGAAGCGCTCGTCGCGTTCGGCGATGAAATCAGCGGTCATCGAGCCCGGAATCTTCGACAACGCAGCTCGCACCTCCTCCAGCGTCACTGTGTCGTCCGCATAGGCTCGACATTCCTCCATGTATTCTCGGTCGAGGATTCCATCGAGCGCGTCCTCCTCCTTCGTCGAGACCTGGACCGACACTCGCTGCGAATCCCGCAGATGAAGCGGCTGCAACGGTCGCAGCACGCCGTTCTCGTAAATGGCTTCGACTGTTTCGCTCATGGCAGCGGCACTATACACCGAAGCGCCTTCTTTGGCTACCCGGGCGGCGAGCGGCGCGCCGTAGTCCAGCGGCGGCGGGAGCTGCGCAAACTCGGCCACGGCGCGGAACAGTTGCTCGGTGTCCTTGAACAGGTCGCCGATCAAGCAATCGGTGAGATCGCGTTTGAGGCCGGGATATTTCATCACGAGATCTTTGAAGCTGAAGCCCTGATCGTAGAATGCATAGACGAGCTTGCGCATCGTCTCGATTCCCTTGCACAACTCGCGACCGTATGCCTCGAACTGCGATGCCGATACGTCGCCGAGCGTCAGTGCCCGATCCACCGCGTCGGCAGCCATTTCGCCGCTGCGCAATGCGAGGAAGACGCCGGAGGAAAACACGGGGTCGAGGAACGCGAACGCATCGCCCGCCATCACGAGGCCGTCCGAGGCACAATGTTTGGCGCGGAAACTGAACTCGCCGGTGACACGGAACTCGCCGGTGCATTTTCCCACCGCGAGGTGTTGCTTGATCCAGAGGTTGTTTTCGACTTCGCGGTGGAAAATCGCCGCGGGATCGCGCGAGTCCTTGTAGAGATACGCCGCCTCCGCAACGATCCCGACGCTGACCATGTCGTCGTGCTGGGGAATGTACCAGAACCAACCTTTCTCGGGCACATAGGCGACCGTCGTTGCGCCTTCGTCGAGGCCGGGATCGCGCATCGCACCTTTGTAGTACGTCCAGATGGCGACCTTGTTGAGATACGGATCGCGGACGCGCCAGCCGGAGGGGATTTGTGTCAGGCCGTCGCGCCCGGTGGCGTCAATCGTCATCGGCGCACGGAACTCGAATGGCGTTCCCGCTTTGTCAGCCCCGCGAACACCCACCACGGCTCCGTTCTCGCGCACGACTTCTTTGACGCACATCTCTTCCATCACCGTGGCGCCCTTCTCACGGGCGTTGTCGAGCAGGATCTGGTCAAACTCGCTGCGCAACACTTGCCACGTGGTCGCGGCTTCGTGCTTCATGTGCTGGAAGAAATAGAACGGCTGTGAAGCTTTGCCGTTGGTCGAGACGAACTGAACGCTGTGCTTCTTCGTGAAGTGCGACGCCTTGATCTTCTCGATCAAGCCGATGCGTTTGAGCGGGAAGTAGCAATGGGGCATCAGCGACTCGCCGATGTGGTAGCGCGGAAACTTCTCCTTTTCGAGCAACACCACCCGGCGACCTTTCATCGCGAGCACGGCCGCCGCCGTCGAGCCTGCCGGGCCACCGCCGACAACAATTGCATCATGAGTGTTGGCGTGCTTTTTCATTTCGATTCTGGACTCCGTACTAACGCGGCGCAGCCGCAACCGAGTTGGTTTTTGCTGAAAGTCATGGCGTTCA
>CAZOTB010000173.1:0-12705 GCA_964582645.1 uncultured Verrucomicrobiota bacterium
ACCCACAATGCCACCGGGTCGCCGCTGCTCAAGCCGGTAATGGCATCGGCCTTGAACCAGTATTGGAGGTTGTTGGTGACGGTGAGGGTTTGGGCCGAGACACCGCCGGCGAGAATCAAGCTGAGGCCAATGACGGCCGCAAGGAAACGACAACGGCTTCTGGTATTCACCGTACTGGCGCTCGAGGGGGGTGCTGCTCCACGCAACACCGGCATCACGGACTGACTCATTGTGTAACTGTTCATGGTTTGTTTCTCCTTCTAATTTCCTGATCCTGAATTCCAAGCTCCTGGTTCTCGACCGGCAGCGTTGTCGCCCCACCGATAAACCGCGTGGGCAATACTTGACCCGCGACCGGCCCGCCTTTGGTTTGAAGCCGTCGGCTCAACATCCGCGCCATCGCCTCGCCCAGTTCCTCGAGAGGCTGCCTCACACGCGTCAGCATCGGACACGGCGTCTCCGACAGGTCCAGACCTGTGCCGCCAATCACGCTCACGTCCTCCGGCACGCGCAGCCCATGTTCCTGCAGCGCCGCCAACACCCCAAGTGCCAACGGATCGCCGTGGCACAGAATCGCGTCGGGAATGAACTTCTCCTCCTCGATCAGCTTCCGAATCAGCCGGTGCCCCTCCTCGCTTTGGCTGGTGTTTCCTTCGAGAACGCGCAGCGCGGGGTCGTCGCCGAGACCCATGCCGAGACCGGTTTCGAGGCCGAACCGGCGCAAGCGGGCAGAGGTGCTTTCCGAGAGCCGAGTCGGCAGCACGAAAACGAGGCGCCGTCGTTGGGACCGCTTGAGCGCCTGTCCGAGGCGGACGCATTCGCTGAAATAGTCAAAGGAAACGAAATTCACGGTCGCCATCTCGTGGGGCGGGTTGTAGTCCACGACCGGCTTGCCGGCTTGCTCGTACGCGGAGCGTACTTCGTCCACAAACGGTTGCGGAAACAGAAGCACGCCGTCCACGCTCGGAATTTTCTCGATCAGTTCCGCGCGGATTTGCTGCGGGTCGTTTGGATTCTTGAGCGGCACGAGCACGAATGATGGATCACAGTCCGCCGCCGCGCGGAAGACACCGCCAAAAAGCCGGGAGGGAAAGGAAGCGTTCGAGGCGTCCTTCGGATAGTCGAGCGTCAGCGCAATCTGGTGGACGGTTCGCATCCCGGAGCGCGCGACCAGGAAGCTGCCCTGGCCGGCTCGGGATCGAATCCGACCTTCGCGCGCGAGTTTCTTGAACACGCCGTGCACCGTGGGGACGCTGACTCTGAGTTGCGTGGCGATCTGTTGAATCGTGGGAAGCCGGCTGCCTTGTTTCATGTCGGGGCGCTCGAATTCCGCCTTCAGATATTCGAGCACCCGTTCGCTGGAGCGTGACCGGATCGGCTGCGAATGCGTTGGCAATCTACTCTCGTGATGTGTGCGAGGTACGGTCATTCCCTATGCTCCCTCTCGATGTTCTGACGGTTTGTATATCTGAAATGAAAATAATATGCAAGATAAATATAGACCCATATTCAACCATAATTATTAACCTTTTGCGTGTAACGAGCGTTAGAGATAACTCGAAGTATTTTTGAGTTGCATATTATTATGAGTTTTGTTCAAGTGATTCGGCGTGAGCTTATGCCCTCGCACCGAATCGAACGCGGCGCGTTTACGTTAGTCGAATTGCTGGTCGTGGTCGCCATCATCGCGATCCTGACTGCGATGTTGCTGCCGGCACTCAGACGAGCAAAAGAGAATGCAAAGACCGCGGTCTGCTTGAGCAACCTCCGGCAGGTGGGGCTGGCGATCCACTCGTTCGCAGTGGACAACGATGGCCTCCTGCCCCGGGCAAACGTGGACACGAACTACACGACGGCACAGTGGCAGTTCTATGCGCCGGGCACACAGTGGGACGCACAAATCTGGTCGTACCTGGGAATCGGCACCGCCATCGTGGACATCTATAACGGGCCTTCAAAGACTCCGACCCCGCTCTTCTGTCCCGGGTCCGCGTTGTACGACGATTCCGACATACCCTACGGATGGTCACCGGCCCACAACAAATACATGCTCTCGATGCTCAGCTATTCGTACAACCTGCATGTCGGAATCGGCGGGGCGAACTATGCGACCTTCTACAACGGCACCAGCCAAGCGTACAATCTGGCCCAACTGCAACACCAGCACGAGGTGCTCCTGGTGACAGACCACACCTATCTGAGCTTGAATGATCAGCCCAACTGGAACAAGAACTACGCGGTCGGCGCCGGCTCCGGCAACCCCATCTACCTCGAAGCTAGCATCCACAATCTCTGGAACATCACGCGCATCCCGTACGTCCGTCACGGCGGACGGGTCAACGTGCTCTTCGTGGACGGACACGTTGCCTCGCGCAAGGCGGTGGGTTCGTCCTGGCTTGGGGGCAACAGCAACTTCGAGCCGCAGAAGATACGCTGGTACAACGGGTGGACTCTGAACCCCGGCTCAGGCGATTGACGCGGGAATCCTATAATGAAAATGATCCTCCAGGTTGCGGTTATGCTCAGTCTGGCAACTTCGGGTCCAGCGCAGTCGGAGACCAACGCGCTTCCCAAACCCGCCACGCCCGATCCCGACGCGGCATCTGCGCTCGGCTACAAGAGCTACCGCGAAGCTCTCGATGCCGGCAATGCAAAGCAGCGGAACAAGGAGTACGACGCCGCGATCAAAGATTACCGCGCGGCGCTTTCATTCACCAAAGACCCAAACTCGGTCGGCGAGGCGCGTCTCCAGATCGGCACCGCGAGCCTTGTCTCGGGCAAAGTGGATGAATCGCTCGCCGAATGGCTGGCGCTGACCGAGATGTTCGAGGCGCATCCGAACTATCGCGTTCTCGGAAATATCTACGCCGGCAACGTCTATCTGAACAACAAGCAAATGCCCCAGGCTGCGAGGAGTTACTATGAGCGCGCCCTCGCCATCAGCGAGATCATCCCCGAGCATCGCTTCGATGTGATGTTGTCCATCTCCGAAACCTATCGCGCCGAGAAGGAGGAGGAGAAAGCGCGCGAGACATACGACAAGATGATCGAGTTGCCCAATCTCACCGCCGACCAGAAGGCCGCCCTCCGCATGCGCATCGCCGAGAGCTACGCATCGAGCAAGAGTTACAGCCTGGCCGTGACGCAATGCAAACGCGCGCTGGCCATGGAAGGATTAAGCACCGACACGAAAGCCTCGGTCGAAAAGAAGCTGGAAGAATGGACGCAGGCGTCAGGCAAGTAGCCGGTCCCGTCCACCACCGCACGCGAAACCATGAAGAGAATCCTCCCGGTCGTCTTTTCGGTCTTCGTTCTGGCGCTTTCATCCTTCGCCGACGAAAGGCCGCTCGCCAAACTCAATCCTTTGGTGTTCGAAAACCTCGTGGAAGGGTTCGACAAACTCGAAGCCGCGCCATCCAAGGCCGTGTATTTCTCCTACACCGGCAGCGCGGTGGACAGCGCGTGGGCTCACGCCCGCCTGAACCAGCCGGCGCACATCGAATGGACGACCGTCGAACTGCCGGCCGCGCTCAAGAACCAGCGCGTCACCTTCGCCATCCCCTGCGGACTCGGCGGCGAAGGGGCGAAGATTCTCAACGTGCCGTTTGTCGTCAGCGTCAATGGCACGCCACGCATCACAATCCATTCGTCCGTCGCCGGCACGACGTACTGGGAACACGACGACACGCACGCGCTCTTCGCGTTGCTCAAGCGCGACAACTTCGGCGATCCGTTTGGCATTCTGTTGTTATCCGTGCCGCCGGCCGCGGTCGAGCCCGGCAAGCCGGCGACCCTTCGCGTCGAAGGCAGGCCGGGGCCGAATCAGGAAGGCTCGTTTTTCATGGTCAACCAGTATTCGCTCGGCACGGTGAAGGCCGTCGAAAAGCTCGGCGGCGTGGCAAAGCTGGCGGCGTTCAAGGAGGGCGAGCAACCGGTCGCCGCCGAGGCGAAGAAGGGTGCCGAGCCGCCGAAGCCGCTGGCAAATCTGCCGGGGCGTCGGGACGATTCGGTGTGTTTGACCGGCAACGCCACCGGCGCGCTCGCCACCCGCAACGTCCAGTCGGACGCGCGCTACACGTACTACGATGGCCATACCGATTCGTACTATTTTCCGCATCGCAGCCCGCTGCATGAGCCGACGCCCACGACCAACTTCGACGAGAACAAGCTCCACGACCGGCAGGCGGGCGGTTGGGTGACGCTGGCCGAGGGCAAACTCACCGATGGTGACATGAACACGAAGGTCGGCTACCCGCTCTACATTCACACGGCGCAGGGGTTCGACCTCGTCTTCGATCTGGGCGCGGAATATTTCCTCGACGAGATCGAGACGCACGTCACCGATCCACACATGCGCAACATCGAGATTTACGCGAAGTCCGAAGGCGAGCCGCGCTGGACGCTCGCGCAGACGATCAGCGACCGTCATCGCTTCACGAAGGAGCATTTTCCCAAGCTGTCGAGTCCGCAGCGGCTGCCGCTCGGCGGAACATCGGCGCGCTGGGTGAGGATCAACGCCTGTTTTGAGGCGAGTTGGTGCGGTTTTCGCGAGGTGCAGATTTGGGGACGACCCATGAACGGCGCGAAGCCGGTCGCGAAGCAGCCGATCCCGCAACGCGGAGGCGAGATGGCCGTCGCCAAGCCCGTCGAGATTCCGCTGGCCTTGCCGCTGAATCCGATCCTGCCGGTGCCGCGCGAGGCGAGGTGGACGAAAGGAGAATTCAGATTCACTCCCGAGACCGTGATCGCCCTGATGCCGGGAGCGAGCGACCGAACCAAGCGCACGGCGGAACTTCTCGCGCAGGACTTGAAAGACGAAGCGGGTCTGGCTCCAAAAGTCGTTGCGCTCGAGCCTGACGAAAAGCCGTCGAAGGGGAGCATCGTCGTTCGGTGTACCGACTTCAGTCGGAATCCTTCGAGCGATTCTTCCGAAGCGCCGACTCAAGTCGGTACACCGAACGCCGGCTCCCACCCACAAGGTTATTCAATGGAAATCACGCCCGACCGCGTCGAGATTCGCGGCGACGACGAGGAGGGCGCGTTCTACGCCACGCAGACGCTGCTCCAACTGCTCACCACCAACGCCCGAGGCGAGCTACAATTACCGGGCGGCACAATCCGCGACTGGCCCGAGAAACCGTTTCGCTCATTCGTTGCCGGCGTGCCGGTGACGGACGCATTTCTCAAAGCGCTCGCGCGGTTCAAGCTCACCCATTACATTGTCGTGGGCCAAACCTTCGCCGACGTGGCCAAACACAACGACGCCGCGCGCGATCGGTTCGTGCAGTTCGTCCCGATGGCGGGGTTTGCCGCGTTGCCCACTTGTCCGCCCGCGTTCGTCGAGAAATATCCCGGCGAGACCCACGCGCAGCTCAATCCCGGCCGCCAGAACCCGTGCCCGTCGAATCCTGCCATGTGGAAGGATTACTTTGCCCAGCTCGATGAAGCCGCGAAATGTCACGGCGACTGGATCAACGTGTGCATGGACGAGATGTACATGCCCGACGCCGGGTCGCGTTGGAACGTCTGCGAGCTATGCCGCTCGCGCAACCTGACCGGCCACGAGTTAATGGCCGCCACCATCGAGAAGCTCCACGGCTACATCGCGTCGAAGGGCAAGAAGACGATGATCATTGATTCACCGTTCTTCACCGCCGGCATCAGCTATCCCGAGGACAAGGCGAACGACTGGCGCAAGGCAGCGGACATTCTTTCACAGAAGGGTCTTGCGAAGGACATGATGGTCTATATCTGGCACGGCACGCCGCTGGCGGAGCGATTGCGCGGGCTGGGTTTCGGCGTGATCCAATGGGGCGGAGTACCGGGCCATCCGATCGAAGAGGTGTTCGCGGGCGGATATCTGAACCTCGGTGATGCGCAGTTCCGTTACTCGCAACTGCTCGCATACGCACAGGTGATGTGGTCGCCCTCGCGCGCGGTGCCGGCTTCGGAAACGGCTGTGGCGTTGATCGAGAACAAGCTGCCCGTGTTCAACCAACTCTGGACCGGCCAGGCGCTGCCAAGCCGGCGACCGGGCGCGCGGTTCGCCACGATTGATCTGAAGCACGCCGCCAATCGCACGTTCACGGATGCCGTGCCGGGCGACGGCAAAGGCTGGGCCGATCTCGGGCCGAACTACGACCTGCGCGCGCTGAAGCCCGGTAAACGCGAGTTCGTCGGCGTGCCGTTCGAGATTCTCGACGACAGAGGAGGGAAGCGTCCAAGCTGCGTGATGGTTCACAACCGCCTCTACTTCAACCGCGAACTGCCCGAGCGCGTCGAGATCCCGGTGGGGCGAAAAGCGGCGAGCATCGCGTTCCTGCACACGATGGACGACCGGCTTGGCCAGGCGTACTGGTTCACGAAGGAATACGTCGGCACATACTTCATCATTTACGACGATGGCACGTACGAGCCGTCCGAGATCAAGTACGGCATCAACATCTGCAACTTCGACGGGTTGCAAACATGGTGGGACAGCGGCCCGCGCGGCACTTCGATGTCGCGCGCGACGCTCGCCTGGCGCGGCCAGCTCGGCGCCGGCAACGAAGCCACGCTCTACAAGACCGAATGGGTGAACCCGTACCCCGACAAAACGATCGCGAAAATCCTCTTCGCCTCGCCGCAGAAACCGACCGGCGCGAATCCGATCCTGATCGCCGCCACGGCAGTCGCTCCGAGCGAAGCCGACCTCAAGAACCCGCCGAAGCCCTTGTACCGATGCGGTTCGCGTCCCGCCGATCTGCTCGTTCCGCGAAAGCCGGTGGGTCGCAAAATGGACCTGACCACTGGCAAACTGGACACCGACAGCCGGTGGGTCACCGCCGCCGGCATCGTTCTCGAAATCACGCCCGATGTGAGGAATCCAAAGGGCATGGAATGTTGTCTCGCGCCGTGGGCGAGCGCGGCGGGCCTGCTATGGGACGATTGCTTCTGCGCCGGGCCGCACGCCTACAACGAGTCGGTCATCTACGCGAGGCTGCCGGCTCCTCGCAAACTGTCCGGCGTGCGCCTTGCCGGCCCGTACCGCAGCGAAGGCGCGCAGGCCTCCGATCGCGGGACGGAGATCTGCAACCTGATGGTCTCCTGCTCGCCCGACGGCCAAGCATACGAAGATGTCGCCACCGTGGACATCCACATCGCCGACGAAGAAGGCCCGCTCTGGATTCCGCTGCCGGACAAGCCGATTCAATCGGTCCGCATCCGCCAGACCCGCAACCCGTGGGACGAGAAGAATCCGACCATCCAGAACTCATTCGGGCTGGGGCTGCTGGAGTTGTACGAGAGGGAAAACTAGAATATCGCTCCGCGCGTGACCCAACCCGGCGCCATCGCGGGCAGTGGCTCAATCGCACATGAGTGAGTGCTCCAACTTCTCTCATCCCGAACTGCTTTGGCTCGCGCCGATTCGCGGGCGACGGACGGCGACAGACGCCCGTCTGTTTCGGACACGGCACCGCGTGGCACATGCCTGGTTTGGCCGGACGATGTCGAGCTCGCCTTCGAAGAGTGTGCCATCGGCCGGCACGACGATCCGATCCACGCGTTCGACGCCCGATTCGCGCAGGAGTTGTTCCGTGAGCAAAGCCGCTTGCCGGTAATGGCGGAAACACTGACCTCGCTCCGTTTGCCAGAGTCGCTCGGTGTTCTCTCTCACCCAGGGCATGTCCACCTGCGCGAGAACGTCGGAGAAAGGAATCAGTTCGACGTTGCCCACCGTTCAGACCCACTCGTACGCGAAGATCTCCGAACGGGAAAGCTCGAACCGAATCGTGAGCGGCGTGTCCGCGGGGACGTCGGCGATTCGCGAGTGCTTGAAGCGCACCGGCGCGCGAACGTGGTCGCCGGTGATCGGGATGCAGTCGTCGAACGAGAAGCCGGGCAGGTGGTCGTGCTTGCGAATCTCGCCGTAGCCGGGACCCCACTTCTCGGCAAGGGCGACGCGGACCTGGCCGTTGTTCGCCTTCACGTTCACGAACAACTCGTCGCCCAGGCGATGATCGGCGTCCACGTCGAAGCAACCTTTCCACACGGCGGCGAGACTCGCGAAACGGTCGCGCTTGATCTTCGCCATCATCACGCGGCACGTGTCGCGATGCTCGGCGAGTGGAACATCGGTCCGCAAGGAGAAATCGGGATTCATCGGCCAGTCGTGATCGTACCGGCTGCCGCCATAGTAGAAGAGCAAGTCGTCGCCATGCTCGACGAGGCTGGATGACGGCATGATCCAGCCGGCATCGAGGTCGCCCGGTTTCCCGCAGGGCAGCCATTCGGGACGGCCTTTCGGATAACGCCACTTGAATCCGTCGCGCGAGAAGCCGAGCCGCGTGTGACAAAGGCCTGCCGGGTTCGCACCGAAGTACTCCAGGACCGGCGCGCCGACATCAAAGATGGTTTCCATGGAAACGAAGATTCCGCCCGCGCGATGAATGCCGACCCGGTACATCTCGGCGTGGAGGAAACCGCGTTGCTGGGCTTGCAGATCGTCGTAGTCGTCACACGCAAACGCCTCCCGCCACAGTCGCGGGCCGCCGTAACCCTGCCACTGTTTGCCGTCGGTGCTCTCGAGGCCGATCCAGATGCGGCGCGTCGTCAGGCCGTGCATCCCCATGGCGCTGTTGTAGAGCAGATAGCGGTTCGACGGACGGTCCACATGCAGACAGGAGTTGTCGCAGAGGGACAACACCTTCGTGACATGACGCCAGTGCAGCCCGTCGTCCGATTCCCAGATGTGCGTGCCGCGTCCACCTTTCTGCGGATCGGGATTGCCCGGCACGTCCTGAACATCGGGTTCGAGCGGGATGGGGTACATGAACGTGGTGGCCAGGTATTTCGAGTTTGCGCCGGGCAATGCGTGGACGATGCTGTTCGGAACGCCCGGCAGGCTCAACAGGTTGTTGCCGGGATAACGGCGCTGGCCGGTGATCTTGAGATCGGGTTTGTGCCAGTGAATACCGTCGTCGCTCTCCGCGTAGCCGGTCATGGGCAGATCGCATTGCTCCTTGTGATGATCGGGAACACGAATGGCGTAGTACCAAATCTGGAAGAGTCCATTCTCCTTGATCACCGAGCCGAAGGAAGTTGTTGATGCGGCATCCCACTCGCCTGTCGAGCCGGGCTCGAGCCCGTAGATCGGCACTTTCTCCGGCTGCGCGAATCGCTGCGTGACGTGATGATCCCACCGGGTGAGGCCTTCGAGGTCGAGGAAGACGCGGTGGGAATGGATGAGATTTTTGTTCATAAGCGAAGGCGATCCAGTTCAGGGTTCAACCATCAGGGCGTACAACCGCGGTTCGGGATGCGTTCCGCGTTTCAACGTGATCCGCAGTCGCACTGGCTTGCCAGCCAGGCGTGATAGACCGGCACCGCGCCAGTGTACTCGACATCGCAGCCCGTCGGGTTCGACCGCGATGCCGGCATTCGTGTAGGACCAGGCCGGTAACAATCGAAACTGTTCATCGCCAATCTCGACACGGATTCCCTTTGCGCCGTCGGCGTTGAGAAAGACGCCGCCGCCGGACTTCGGTAATGTGATTCGTTCTGACCAGACCGAGCCTTCCGGTTGATCGGGAAACAAGCCAAGCGCGCCCCAGCGATCGCGCGGCAGCGTGGCGAGCGCGACCTCGGCGTAGTAGTTGGCGGCGATGCTCGAGTTGCGCCAACGACCGTGGTAGATGCGCGTTTCATCGCCGACGTTCAGGATTCCGTTCGCCTGGCAGAGCACGGTTTGGTACGTCTTCGCGCTCGCTCCGGCGGGGGGCGTCACGGGCGAGTCGTCGCGCGACAGATAGATGTGGCCCTTGACCGGCTCGCGAAAATGGATGCCGTCCCGGCTCACCACCAACACCAGGTCTCCCGAGGTGCTGCCCAAGCCGAACCAGTCGCCCTTCTTTGGCCGGTTGTGCCAGACGCAGTAGAATCCCACGGCCACGTTGCCGAAGCTGGCCGCGCCCACACCGAGGTGCACCTGATCGTAGGGCTTTGCGGCGCCGCGATCTGCCGGGTGCTGTGGCTCGGGCAGCAGAAACGACTCGGCACATTCCGGCAGCCAGCGTTTGAAATCCGGCGACACCCACGCGATGCCCCGCCGTCCGCAATCCGCTCCGCCTTCGCTCCTCGTTGCCGACGAAGTTCCCTGCGGGTTGACGATATACAGACCGTTGTGCTTGTAGAAGGAAGCTTGTTTCGCAAACGAGTTGATCGGGAAACCGGGTTGCACCGACCAGCGAATTCCGTCGGCGCTGGTCGCGGTGCGGAAGGTGAAGAATCCTTTCGGATGCCAGCAGTTGAAAACCATCTTGTAGCGTCGCCGCGGATCGGGATCGTATTGCTCCTTGATCAACGTCACACCTTCGATCGGCAATTTGGACAGCGCGATGGGGTTGTTATCGCGGCTGCCGTTGAATCGCACCTGCCGGAGCAACGGCTTCTGCCAATGGATGCCATCGTCGCTCTCGGCGTAACAAACCGGACCGAGGACCATGTTGGCACCCAGCCATTCGAGGGAAGCATTCTTGGGAACGCCGCCGCGCCGGGGTTTGAAGCTGCACGGGTAATACCACATGCGAAATCTTCCTTGGTCGAACAACACCGTGCCATAGAAATGCGACGCCAACGAATCGGGCGCGAGTGGGTTTCCCAACGTCGGCGTCAGCACCGGCTCGCGCCGCACGCTCGGCTTCGACAGGTAATAGCAGAGGTTTCGCTTGAGCGGCAGCGCGAGATCGTCAATCGCCAGAAGTAGCAACGAAGTTTTCAACAGTTCACCTCTACGCAGTACAACGTAGCCTGCCGCATGGCGATCCGTAGTTCCACCCGTTTACCGACGATACTCTTCAGATCGGGAGCACCCCGCCACTTGATCTCGCCGGCCAGCACGTCGCCCGTCAACTGGACGCATTCGGACATCCCCATGTCGGCGACGGGCTCGGGCTTGAAGCCGTAATACTCGGGCAGGCTCGTGTTGTAATAGGTGAGCGCCATTCGAATCTCGCCCTTTATGGCGGCGTTAATCTTGACTGACAGGTTCGCGCTCTCCAGCGTGAACGTCGCCAGCGAAAACTCGAACGTGTCGTCCGTATGGAGGCCTTGAAATCGGTCGACCGCCGTGGTGACCATGCCGACGGCGCCTTGGTATTGGATGCGGTCCGGCAGCGCGTCGCTGTGCTTGAACGAGGCGCCATGATAGAGGAGCGCGAGCCGATCCTTGAACGGGACCATCGCAGGGCAGACATAGACCCCACCGGCGTCGAACGGTTGCGGGCCGTTGTCAATATAGACGCTGCGATCGCCACGGAACCAAGTCTGCGAATCCCGACTCGTTGCCAACTGGACGTTGAGCCTGTCGGACTCGTGCTCGTACACCGAGAAGAACAGGAAATACCCGATGTCGCCTCCGCTTTCGTAGCGCATCGCGCCGTTGTGGTACATGTCCGCCGTGATCGGGTCCTTGTCGTCCGTGCGCAACACCGTCCGCGGCACCGGCCATTCATGGAGATCCGATGTCTCGCTTCGGCCGATGCAACGGTTGTAGCCGGGCTCGCGGGTGATCCAATAGGCGATATACTTCCGGTAGTTGGGGTCCCACCAGATGCCCCGCTGGCCCTCGTTGTGGGTGGAAAGCATCGGGCCCGGGGAAGCGTACGCGTTCGGGTCCGATCTCATCTTCCAACGAAACCCATCCGCGGAATGGCCGGTCATGATCAGGTCCATTCCCACCCAGTCCTCCACTGGCTTGCGCTGATGATACATCCCGATGGCCTGCCCCATGAAGATGATCTTGTATCGCTCCTCGGGACGCGCCGTCGGATCAATGAAGACGGTGCCGCCGTGGTAGCCGATGTCGTACGTCAGCCCGGCGTCGAGGATGATGTTGTTCTGCTTCGAGCCCTTGTACTCGACCAGCCCGAGTTCCGGTTTCGTCCAGTGAATGCAGTCGTCGCTTTCCGCGTAACAGAGGAACGAGTCGGCATCACGTTTGTAATCCTTGTCAATCGCATCGTAGAACAAGCGATACTTGCCGGCGTCGTGGATCACAGAAGCGTAGTTGACCGTCATGGATTCCCACGGTTTGTCGGCCACGATGAGCGGCCGATCGTGTTTCTCCGGTTTCGCGATGCGGAAGCAATACGTCCCCCGCGCCGCCCACGCCCCGTGGTGGGGCATCACCCAGCGCCGGTCAAACATCAGGAACTTTCGCTTCATTCTCTTCCCGCTTTTCTCCCGGCACTCTTCCAGAACATCAGACCGCGCGTCAACTCGCAACGACACGATTTCCTCGCAGCGTTGTCAGTATCATCGTGATGACCGAGCAACATTCCTCCCGATTCTTTACCGGCCTTTTACTGGCGCGTCGCCGCCGGTGCGACTTACACTCCAACGTGAAACACGCGAGGTGAACGATGAATGCAGATGAAATCAATCCAACGCCCACGCCACTTCCGCAGGCGTCCGCTTTGGACAAGTCGTTTGGGCTCGGCGAACTCGTGAAGTTCATCTACAACGCCAACCCCTTCTACCTGATCAGCGCCTGTCTCATCTTGTATGCGCAGACCATCATTTTCCAAACCGACAACATCTGGATGGAAACAGCCATCCCGCTCGGCATCATCGCGGCGTACACCGCGTTGTTGACGGCGACGGCCATTTTCATCGTGAGACGCGGCGCGGTATGGGATGACGCTCGCTCCATTCTTCTGATTATCG
>CAZOTB010000174.1:0-12640 GCA_964582645.1 uncultured Verrucomicrobiota bacterium
CCGTCGCGCAGGCGACGGGCGCGGATACGGACGAGTTGACCCGAGAGATCGCGGTCGTTCTTCAGCGTCACAAAGCGCGTTCGGGCTACGCTGTGCTGGAAGGCGTCACCCGTCGTGTGTGGGCGATTCCGCAAGCGGACCTCAAGTTCAAAGTCGGCAAGAAACCGCGTCCGACACCCGTCCAAATCGCCGACAAGCTTTGAGACGCGGCGCGCCTATTCAATTGCGGCTACAGGTGTGAAGAGCGGTCGCCCCGATGGAAACCCATGGCAAGACGGTCATGATCTTGTCGGATTTTGCGAGGTTGTGCTTCGCGCATAGCAGGCGGACGTTCTCGGGCGTAAGGCTGCTGCCGCCTTTGGAGAAGGGAATGTCATGGTCGTAGTGCAGATTCTCGGTTGAGCCGCACAGGACGCACCGGCCGCTGTCGCGTCGCCAGACTTCGATTTTGACGTGCGTGGGAATCAATCGCGTGTGTGGCAACTCAACGATCTTGCCAAACGCCTTCTTTTCGACCGGGCGCAGGTAAAACTTGAACACCTTGCGTCTGCCGTCGTGAACAATCTGCGCGTCAATCAACTCGAAGAAGCCCTTGTAACACCAGATGCCACGCGCGATTTTCTCGTACACTTTCACGAACTCCGGCGTCTTGCGCAGGCCGGTCTTCTAGTCGGTCGCGGCGCGGAAGAATTTGCCGTTCTCTGTCCAAAGCCCGCCCGGTGTCGTCATCGGTTGGTCAACCGACTTCGGATCCGGTCCGCCCTGTGTTCGCGGGACATCATGGCCTTCGTAAATCAGCGTCCCGGTCTTTTCGTCAATCGCGTCGGCATACGGCGCGCCTTTGCGCACCGCCATGAGAAAGACGGAATAGCCTTTGCCCATCTATTGCCGGTCATTGGCGAGGATGGCGGCAAAGACTTCCTCTTTGAGACCAGCCGGGATGCGGTCGAGCGTCAGACACCAACTCGTTTCGACGATGAACTTCTTTTCCTCGAACAACGCCTTCTGGAAATTTTCAATCTGAGCGAGGGAATCAATGATCTCCGTGCCGAGTTTCTTCACTGCCTCCAGCAGTCTGAAATTCGATTCGGCGCGCCGTTCACCAGCCGCCAGCAGGTTGTCGATGTTCAACACGACGCTCTTGAGGTAGTAATCCAGCTCCCCGCTCAGGAAGCGGTGCAGGTCTTTGTGGATGAAGAAATCCGACTCGTTCTTACGCACCCAGCGATTCAGATGATAGATCAATAGCGGCCTCGGATTGCCGGTGCTGTCGTTCTTGGGTGCGTTGAGGGCGGTGGCCAGTTGGATGCCAGCGGCGATCTGTGGATGCGCGAGCAGTTTCTCCACCGACCGGGCGACTAGGTTTTGGCGAATCTTCTCCTCCTGACCGCCGGCAATCTCAGTTTTCTCAGCGGCGGTCAGTTCCCGGACATGGAACGGGATTATCAGCGTACTGGTTGCATCATCCCACGTGATCTTGTCCCGCATGGGGAGATGAAACTTCTTCTTGGCGTCTTTGTTGTTGTTGGCCGGCAGGTCGGCATCGGTGAGATGGAACTCGACCTTGAACGTGCGCCCGCCCACCGCGCTTTGCCAGCGGTAATGCGTGAAGCGTTCGCCCGTTTTGACAAAGTACGGATCCTTGTTCGCCCAATGCACCACGACTTCCTCGCCATCCCACGGCACGGCGTAGGTGTCGCGGCCATTCGGGTCAAACGAGCGACGGCGTTTCGCAATGAAGTCGCCGCTACCCTGACAGTGACCGAGCGAGAGAGGGTGCTGAATTCCGTGCATTGGAGATAGCTTAGGCGGAGTGCCTACAGGAATGAGCACCGGTCGTTGTGCTTTATTGTGCTTTGACTGTGTTAAGTCCATTCCAGAAGCCAACGGCCAAATGTGGAACCCAGCGTGCAAGCTCTGGTCGAGTTCCCATGTGCCCCAGATGCCGCGGCCCTCGCGGAATCCACGATAGAACACATCGTACGCGCCGATGTAGGTCTTCGTCCAGAAACACTCTCTCGTGCGTCCATCGAACTTTCCTTGGATTGTGAACCTGCCGATGTCGTCGCTGCCGCTGCCCGAGACACATCCGCGAGCGAATGTCAGCGCCAGATCCATCCGATGCCGTTTCTGCCGAGCATTGGCGTAAACGTAAAAACCGATCCACGGGCCGGATGGGAAGTCAGGGTCGTTCATGGAATGCCTCGATTTGTTGTCAACTCGTTAAATCTAAACCACTCGGTCATCAGGATGTCGGTTCGTCGGTGGCATGGGTAAGACATTCCCCTGCTTCCCCTCGTGTGACCGGTCGTTTCGATTTCAGTTGGCTCCGCCTTCGCAATGCCAGCATTGTGATCCTCTGATGACCATCCAACAATATCATTTGCAGGCATGTTGATCTTTCTTCCTCAACCGATCCGTACTGGTGAGTTGTCTCCGAGAACATCGACGGTTTGATTCCAAGGCAACGCCGTCACCCTGAGTCGGCTGGGTCGGCTCGGCACCGGTTTCTTGAACTCGATCTCCACGAGACAATAGTGCAGTGGCCCATCCAACTTCTGGCCGACGTTCACGCATGTGGTTTGTCGAACTCGTTCATGCCAGCAGTGGTGTCGGAGCGGTGTTTCGTGGTCGTGGCCAGAGATGGTGAGCAGCGGCGAAGATCGTTCTATCGCTGCCGTCCACTGGAGCACACCCGCCATCGGCCCGGTCTCTGCCGACAGCCGGGTGCCTGCGGGTGGCTGGTGCATCAACCAGAGGACGAGAGCAGCGAGACCAAACCTGCGCAGGATCGGGGCAAACCATGTGGAAACGTCGCGAGGCACAGGTTGGCGTCCGTCGAGGTAAAAGCCTTCTTGTCCCAACGTGCAGGGAAAGGCGACCAGCACAAGCGGTCCGAACACGAACGGTTCTGCGTTCAGGGCACGTAATGGACGCTTGGTTGAACGCCATGCCTGAGCGAACAATCGCCAATCTTGGTCTTCGTGGTTGCCTCGCGTCAATACCACTTCTGCGCACGGCAGACTACTGAGCAACAAGGCACACTGGGCTTTGGACAGTTCGTGGTGCTTGTCATCGGCGTAATCAATGAAATCGCCGACCGCCGTGACAACCTCGGGCGTGTGTCGCTCGACCGCTTTGCGCAGTTGTTCGTACAACGTCCTGCTCTGATGCAGGTCGGTGACAGTGAGAATTTTGATCTGAGTTGTCATTGAATGGTACCGCACTCTACGATTGGGGTTTTTAGGGCGGCGGTTTCTCGGGTAATTCCTTGGTGGTATCAGTGATGAATGAGACCCCGGTCCCCTGCAAGTACTCGGTAATGTCGTAATACGGGGTACCGCCCGTGGATGACTCGGATGATCCGTCCGTACTCGCGGCCCGCTTTCGATCTTGATCCGCCTTGGGCTGTTGACATATCCGCTCCAATCAAGCCAGACCGTTCTCGGGCTCCAGAGGCGGACTTGGCATGTGGTTTTCTGCCGATTTGTTCGGTTCGATCTTGTTCATTTCAGTTCTCCCTTCTTGAGTTTCAGGGGGAGTTCCGCCGGCGCGCAGGTGGTGAAGGGTGCGCGGTGTGCTGTGCCGAGTGTCGAGTGCGGGGCGGAGTTGTCTATAGACCACGTCTATGAGTGGGCTGCCCGCTGCCCGCCTAGCAAAACCGGTCGCGTCTGCGCCGGCGTTGCTCTGTGACCCTCGATAGGGACGCGCTTCTCTCGGAACTCCCCCGAATCTTCTGTTTGGTTCAGAGTTCTATTTCGGCCTGCCAGTTGGCGGCTTGGATGGCGCTGTTCAACTCGCGAATCTGACGGGCGAGATCATCGGCTTGCTTTTGCAGGTCGGCGACGTTCACGGTCGGCAACCAGCGAATCTCGCGGGTGCCCCACACGTCGGGGCGCTTGACGGTGTTCTCGATGGTGGCGGCGGTCAGACGATGACGCTGGACAAGCGCGTCGCGACGGGCGAGGGCTTGCGTCAGCGGCGTGCCGTCGGCGAGCGTCTGGCCGAGGTTGGTGCGGTTGATTGCGAACAGCAGATTCTCGAACTGCGTGAGCAGTCGCTCGGCTTCGTCAAAGAGAGCGGCGGGCTGTTCGCTCGGCTGGTCGCCCTGCTGGACGACGGCGTTGCGTTCAAGGCGTTGTTTCAACGACTCGATCTTCTTTTGGATTTCGCTGCGGAGCAGCAATGCTTCGGCTAGTTTCATGGTTGATTCCCTTTCACTGTTGTTTTGAGTCGTCAGAATCTTGCGCTGACGAGTGATTGTCTGGTTGCGTCGCTGTTCAGGCTCGCGACGGTTGCTGTTGTTTTCACTTCAATCTCATTGTCATTCCACACCGTCACCGGCAGCACCGCGTGGCGGTGAAGAACAATCACCTTCACGCCGAGTTGCCGGAGTTGGCGAAAGAGGTCGTCGCGGCGCAGCCGCGCTACCTCGTAGCTGTCGGTCTCATAGGAGAAGTCCACGCGGCCACCCTTGATGCCCTCGGCCTCATAGACCCAGAGCCGGCCCCACAAAATCGCTCCGCCATTGCGGACGATGTGATGGTTCGGGTTGGCCCCGTCGGCACGGATCACAATCGAGTGATACCGACGCAGCTTCTCCACTACGGTCACGTAGTTCATTGCAAAGAACTCCTTTCCGCGGTCGTCACCGAAGCAACGACGGCGCGGTTACGCGTCAGGGGAGGGGCTGAAATGAATCAGCCGCCAGCACTGAGCTTTGATTGCTCACTCTGGCGGCCTCGATACTGGTAGGTCGCCAGATTTTTTTTCAGAAGCAGCGACACACTGCTTCCGCGCATCGATCCTGATCGCTTCCGCGAACAGGTCCACCGCAGGGTCTCTGGAACCTCAGTTGGCAGGCCGGCAGGTCTTGCCGGCCACTCTTGATGCAGACTTTGCGTAAGTCATGACGGTATAATACACCGCTACTGGCATGCTTCCAATCTAATCAGTGTCATAATTTCCACACCCACCCGGCTACTGCGCCTTCTATGACAGCGCCAAACATTGCAAACCGGGGCCGAAGGGTATCATTGTGTCGAGCAGCAGAATCCAGAAAGGCACTGACTGCGCCGAACACAATGCCCACACCCATCTCAAAATTGGACAGACGACTGATCGAAGCGGATGGATACATGACCCGGCTACACCGCTGGTTGACCCAGGGGCCGTTCGCCATCGTGTCCACAGGCCCGAGTCCGGCTCATCCTGACAAGCCGGCGTCGAAGCAGTTTGCCCAGATGCAGGAACTCAAGCAGAGGGTGTTACAGGACGGATACGGTTTTCAGCCGGCCCAAGGTTTGTACAAGAGTGAGATCACCGAGCCGAGCATCTTCATTCCATTGTGCAGTTGCCGCGACGCAATTGCTTACGGACAAATGTTCAGGGATGACCCGCACGGGCCGCAGCAGACAATCATGTTCGGTGAGGACGGGTTGTACTATTTGTACCGTTGCGAAGATGGCGGCATGGACAGCAGCGGTGACGTGCAGACCGATTTCCCGGTTCTGACCCTGCCGGAGATGCAGCAGATCGAGCAGGAGGAAAGAGACACCGATAGAGCCGAACGACACCGAGAACCGGACCGACCGTCGCCAACCGATCCATCACGGGACCAGTGGCGCGAGAAACAAGCGAAGATCAAGTCATCCGGTCGAGTTCACGGAATGTATTTTTTGTCCTCGGCACCGGGTGCAGTTCATTACATGGGACATTTCTCCGGCGTCAAACAGATCACCGCAGTACAGGATGGCATAGTCCGGTTCAACGATCCGTATCTGATCCAAACACGAACCGGGGATCTCTTGTTCTGTCTTCCGGAGCCCGAGCCGGACGAAGTCGTGCTCTCGAATATCGTCGCCAACTTGCACGCCGATCTCGAACGGGAGTGGTTGGCCAACGAGAAACGAGACTTGAAGAGAACGTTGCAGGAACTCCGTCGTCGCACGGGAAAGCGTTACTACGTTGTCCCGCAAAGCGAACAACGACGGACGTGGCGTGTGATCGGCATGGACGGCGAACCATTCGGCCATCACCCGACCCCGAACGGCGGCCAGACCTTCAGCGGACATCGTGACATTGTCCAGAAAGCAGCAGACCATTTCGAGAGGCACGGACCATGAATCGGTCACCTGCATTAACCGTGTCCTATCTGAAGAAACTTGGGCTAGCTGTGCCCCAGTTCTCCACGTTCAAAACGACCTCCACGACCACGAAGCTGTGGATTCTTCCCGATGGTAGTCCCGTTGCGCTCGACTGTTTCCACTATCAATGGTTGCTGCAGAACCGGGAACAGGTCAGACAGTTTGGTTTCGACGTAGAGTCGGTCAAGCAGGAGGAACAGCCACTACGATTGGCTGCGCTGCGGTACGGGTTCAGGAGGGTCAACTACGAGCATCCGACCGGCAGACTCACTGTCGAAGCCAATGAACATCTTTGGGATGATCGAGCGACGGATGCTGCTTTCATGATCGTGTTGGTCAATCTGGACCAGATCGACCATTTCACGTTGAGCTTGCTCAACAACGACGAAATCACGTTCAGCGAATCCAAGCCACTTTTTCGATATGAGGATCCAGTAAAGCTTCATCACCTTCCTCGCCTCTCTGATTCGCCAAGAGGAATCGCTCTCCGAAAGATCGCTCCGAAGTTCATGAAAATCAGGCGAATTTGAAATCTGGTCCAACCACGCTCGCGGCGAGGAGTTCGATCAAATTGCCCGCTCCACGTTGCTGAGGGTGTTTCCGCAGTTCAGCCAACAGCGCCTTGATGCTCCACCGTCGGCTTTCGGGGGTGCGCGAACGCTGAGTAGCGGTGACAGATTCCAACCAGCACGTGGCGGCGGCCTTGAATGACAGGGCGGCAAGCTCCGCGTCGCAGTGATGTCCGCTGGCTTCAAGCCGTTCATCCCGCAGCCTGGCGAGCCGGGCGCGGGCGATGTCTTTGTTGCGTCTCTTGAGCCTGCGCCGGATTTGCCGTCCCGCGTGCGTGAGGATGCCGTAGATGATGCCCGATGTGTTGGATCGGTAAAGACAATCGGCAACGCGGCAGAGGGCTTGTTGCGGCTTCTGAGGGACGATTTCGGGCGCTCTCTTGACAACTGCACTTGATAGGTTCATGGCATTTCTCCATGATTCCCTGCGGTATCCGCGCCGTGACCTCTTCCATGTCAAGGAAACGCTCCAGCCAACTGAGCCAAACGCCCACAAAGGTCAGTGCGGGCATAAGAAACCCGGATGGGGAAAAGTCAACGTTGTAGCTGCCGACTCACGGAAACAAGAACACCCGCTCCTGCCGCAGACGCGACTCGACAACCTTGCCGTCGCGAAACTGCACCGAGATTTTGCACTTCGCGCCTGGACGCGGGACTTTGCTGAACGCTTCCGGCGGCACGCGTCTCGGGATCACCAGCCGCAGTTTATGAAAAATCAGCCCACTGCCGACTTCAATCCAGCGATAGGCGGCCGGCGTCACCTCGAATTGAGAGTCAAGCACGAGAGTCTCTCTGATGAACTCTTGGCCGCCCTCGAGGGCAAGGGTGCCGAGTTGGGAAATTCGTATCGTGACGTCACCGCTCCGCGCCACTTCGCGTCCGGCGTCGTCGTAGAGCGAGAAATACAACGCATACTCTTCCCCGACTTTGTAGAAAACAATCCGGTCCACGACCACGGCTGGTGCGGTCGCTTCGACGACCGGGAGTTCCTTGCCGGACCGAAGCATGTGCAAAAGCAGGGCGCCGCCCACGAACACCACCACCACCCCGAGCGTGAGGAGGAGCGGCACCTTGAGCAGCTTTGCGTGCGTGCGGAGTGGGTCCATCGAGGAGAGGGGCGGAATCAGCGCGCCGCGGTCTCGGTCGCGGTGGAGTGGCGTTTGGCGACGCCGCTTTTGTACGCGGCTTCTTCGACCGCTTCGGCGACCTGACGCGGCACGTCGGGGTTGAAGATGCTGGGGATGATGTACTCGGCGCTCAACTCGTGCGGGGCGATGCAGTCGGCGATGGCGCGGGCGGCGGCGAGTTTCATCGGTTCGTTAATCTCGCGTGAACGGGCCCGCACCGCTCCGCGGAAGACGCCCGGGAACGCGAGCACGTTGCTGACCTGGTTGGGGAAATCGCTGCGGCTGGTGGCAACAATCCGCGCGTGCTTCGCGGCCACATCGGGCGCGATCTCTGGTTCGGGGGTCGCCAGGGCGATCAGGATCGCGTCTCCGCCCATCTCGCGGAGCGCGCGCGGCGGCAATGCGTTCGAAGCGCTCACCCCGATCAACAGGTCGGCACCCCTGGCAGCCTGGACAACCGAGCCGCCGCGGTTGGACTTGTTCGTGTGGTTCGCGAGCCAGCGTTTCACGTCGGTCAACTCGGGCAACCGCGATTTATTGATGATGCCACCCCGGTCGCACACGAGGATGCTGCGCGCGCCGGCGGCCAGCAGGATTTTCGTCACCGCCACGCCCGCCACCCCGGCGCCGAGGACCACGATCCGGCTCTCGCGGAGCGTGCGTCCCACGACCTTCAGCGCATTGAGCGCGGCGGCGAGGACGACGATCGAAGTGGCGTGCTGGTTGTCGTGGAAAACCGGGATTTCAAGGTCGCGCTCGAGGCGGTCCTCGATCTCGAAACAACGCGGTGCGCTGATGCCTTCCAGGTTGATGCCGCCGAAGCCGGTGGAGATGAGCGAGACGGTGCGGATGATTTCCTCGGTGTCCTGCGTGCGGAGCGCGATCGGGTAGGCGTCAATGCCGGCAAATTCCTTGAACAACATCGCCTTGCCTTCGAGCGCGGGCAGTGCGCCCTCGGGACCGATGTTGCCCAGGCCCGCGATCGCCGAGCCGTCGCTGACCACCGCCACGGAGTTCTGCTTGCCCGTCAGCGCGAACAGCTTGCCCTTGTCGGCGGCAATGGCGGAACAGACGCGCGTGACGCCCGGCACGTACACCATCGAGAAGGTATCGCGCGTGGTGACCGGCACTTTGTTCTGCAGGTGAATCTTCCCGCCAAGATGCAGCAGGAACACCCGGTCGGACACGTGCATCACCGACACGCCCCGGACACGCCGCACCCGTTCGAGGATGCGTTCGGCATGGGCTTCGTCGCGGGCGTTGATGGTCAGGTCGCGCACCTTGTATTGCGCGTGGGCGCTGACGAGGTCCACGCCGCCCATGTCGCCGCCCGCGCGCGCGATGGCGCTGACGATCTTCGCAAACATACCAGCTCGGTTTTCGATCCGCAGTCGCACCGTCAGGCTGTGCGTGAACACGTGATGGGGGGAGGCCATGGGCGATCAGCGTCTGCGGAAGTTCTGGTATGCGAGCCAACCGAGGGCGATGAATGGGGCCGTGGCCGCCAGCACCAGGATGGCGAAGCCGAGGCTCCATTCGCCCGCGATCTTTTCGATGAGGATGAAAAATGCGATCAGCGGCACCGCGCCGAAAAGCACGTAGCGGAGAACCATGTTCCAGTTGAAGATTGGATTCATTCCCATCTTGTCGCTTCCTACATAGACCAATGCCGACTCGCCATCAACCCGGAACCTTGAACCGTGAATGATGACCCCGGTTCATTCCGCCTCGGCATTGACCGATTCGATCTCGCCGGGTTTGCACTCGATCTGCAACCGAATCGGCCGGCAGCACACCTCGCAATCCACCACCATCTCGCAATCCCCCGCACTGGTGTCCACCGTGACCGTGATGTGCTCGAAGCAGTAGGGACACTGGATATCACAGGGAAGTTCCATGGCGTTGGGGCAGATTTTATCTGCTTCAAACGACCCCTGACAACGCCTATTCTTGCCGCCCTTGTGAGCAACGCGTTGGTTCTCTTCGCCAAAGCGCCGCGGCTCGGCGCGGTCAAAACGCGATTGCACGCCGTGCTCTCCCAGGAGCGAGTGCGACGGCTGTACGTTGCGTTCCTGAACGATACGCTGGCGATGGCGCGTCGTGTCCGGCGGGTTAAGCGGCGCATCATCGCGTTTACCCCGGCCGACGGCGAACGCTTGCTGCGGCACTCGATTGGGAGGGACGCACGCGGTTTTGAGTTCGTTCCGCAACACGGCCACGATCTTGGTGAACGAATGCGGCGCGCGTTCGAGACGAGCTTCGCGGCAGGCGCGAGCAAGACAGTGATCATCGGCACGGACAGTCCGACGCTACCGGCGCGGCTGATCGAGCAGGCGTTCGTCGCGCTGGCTCGCAACGATCTGGTGCTCGGGCCGAGCATGGATGGGGGGTATTACCTCATCGGTTTGCGGGTTCCGGGTTCCGGGTTCAGGGTTGAGAATTTGGTTCAGGGAGTCGAATGGAGCACGGAGCGGGTGTTGGAGCGAACGGTTCGTGCCGCGCGTCGAACCAAGTTGCGGACGTGTCTCCTCGATCCGTGGTACGATGTGGATGATGCCGCGAGTCTGAAGTTCCTGCGCACACATCTCGAAGCGATGGCGGCGAGCGGATCGAGGGAAGTGCCGCAGCACACCTGGCGGGCGCTGCGAAGCACTCGTTTGTAGCCGAGCGCTTCAGCGCGGTCGCGAACCGGATCCACGCGCTGAAGCGCTCGACTACGAACGTACGGCGAACCTCGCAACATGAACCCACAGCCTCACGCCAAACTTCTCCGTGATCCTTGTGCGCACTTGTTCCGCGCTTTCTTCGTTCTCGCACAACCCAAACACCGTGGCCCCGCTGCCGGACATCAACGCGCCGATGGCGCCGGCCTCGATCAGCGACTGTTTGAAGATTCCGAGGATCGGGTACTTGTGAAACACCGTGGCTTCGAGTGAATTGTAAAGCTGCGACGCCACTCCCGGCACATCGCCGCGCGCCAACACATTCAGCAGCGGGGAGATGCTTCGCTTCGGCTCTGCCTCGGCACCACCACCTTTGGCGTAGCTCCGGTACGCCCACGGTGTGGAAACGCCAAAGCCGGGATTGAGCAGCACGACCGCCGCGTCGCGAAGCGAGCCGCACCGATCCTTCCCCAACGGCTCGATGATTTCCCCGCGTCCGCGACACAACGCCACCCCGGGCTGGAGAAAGAACGGCACGTCCGAACCCAGCGTGGCCGCGATGGCCTGCAACTCCGCGAGCGAGGCGTCGAGTTGCCAGAGTTGGTTCAACGCCAGCAAAGCTGTCGCGGCATTGCTGCTGCCGCCGCCCATGCCCCCGCCGACGGGAGTGCGCTTGCGGATGACGATGTGCGCGCCTTTGTTAACACCGCGCTTCTGCTGCAACGCCCGGGCGGCACGAAGGGCGAGATTCGTATCATCGGTCGGCACCCCCGGCTCATCGCATTCGAGGCTGAGCCCGGTTGGTTTGAGGTCGAACCGCATCTCGTCCGCGAGGGAGAGCGCGGCCATCACCGTTTCGAGTTCGTGAAAGCCATCGGGCCGTCGCCCGAGAACTTTCAGGTACAGATTCACCTTGGCGGGCGAGGACAAGGCGAGCGAGTCCATGCGCGCGGGGGCTACTTCTTCTCTGCCGGCGCGGGGGCAGGCGTGGGAGTGGGAGCGGGCTGGGTGGCCAACGGGGCAGCCATCGGCTGGCCGCCCGGCACGCCCATGCGCGGAGTCATGCTCATGGGCGGATGCGCGGCCTTGATTTCGTTCATCAACTCCTGCCGCCGATCAATCAGCTTCTTCGACGACGGATCCTTCTTCACGATCTCGGCAATGACCGCGTCCTGAAGCCGCTGCTGGATGTCCTGCAACTTCTTGTTCACGGCCTGCAACTCCTGACGTGTGGTCTCGTATTCGCCCATGATCGCCTGGACTGCCGGCGCGTTTGTACACTGGGTCTGCAGCTCGCGGAGTTTGTTGTTGATCTCACGCAACTCCGAGCGCGCTGTCAGAATGCGGCTGCCGGCATTGGTCGCGGTCGCAGCAGGGACGTTGGTGGCGGCGGGCTGCGCTGCGGGGGCGTTCGTGGGCGTGTCTGCCGCAAGGGTGAGTTGGGCCGTGAGCGCAAACGCGCACGCGAGCGACGATCGAAAAATGAGGTTCATGGGAGCGGCATTGTAGGCGTCGCAAACTGTTACGCAAGTACAGAGCGCGAAAAACTCTCCCTTGTCAGGACGGCTCATTTTGTTATCGTGCCGCCTTCTTTCAGTCGCAGAAACCCAAACGCAACAACCCAGGAATTTGAAATGAATCGCAAAGTAACAGTCTTCGGAGCCGGCTTCGTCGGCGCCACCACGGCACAGCGCATTGTGGAACGCGAACTCGCGGACGTGATGATGATTGACGCACCGCAAACCGAGAACATGCCCAAGGGCAAGGCGCTCGACATGATGGAGAGCGCCTGCCTCGAAGGGTTCGACACCAAGATTGAAGGCTCGGTGGACCCCGCCGCGTGCGCGGGGTCGGACCTGATCGTGATCACTGCCGGTGTGGCGCGCAAGCCCGGCATGAGCCGCGACGATTTGCTCAATATCAACGCCGGCATCGTCGGCGGCATCGCGGAGAACATCAAGAAACACGCGCCCAACGCCATCGTCATCATCGTCTCCAACCCGCTCGATGTGATGACGTACCTCGGCGGCGCCAAGACCGGTTTTGCCAAGAACAAGGTCATGGGCATGGCGGGTGTACTCGATAGCGCCCGGTTCCGTTGTTTCCTCGCGATGGAACTCGGCGTTTCGCACCGC
>CAZOTB010000175.1:0-8412 GCA_964582645.1 uncultured Verrucomicrobiota bacterium
CGGGGTTCGATTACAACCCGGACTCCTACGCGGGACCGAACGGCGCGGGGTTCAACCGGAAACGTCCGCTCGAACAACGCGTCGTGAGCTGGCTACGAACGTTGCTGGTGGCCGGGCGGAAGCAAAACCCGGAATTTCGCGTTCAGCTCACGTCCGGTTTTCCGCCCGAGATTCGCGCCAAAATCCTCGCCGCCGCCCCCGAGGGAATCACCGGCACGGTGTACGGCGCGCTGTCGTGGACGGGCGGCATCGAGGAACAGTGGGCGTATCACCAGAGCCGGTTTGATGTGAAGGCGCTCGATTATCGGCGTGCCGCGAAGGAGCGGCTCCGCGATTTTAAGAAGCGACTCGCTGCCGCGCGCGTGGGCGGACGCGTCCCGCCCGTGCATGCCGCGTTGCCGACGTACGAGTACTTGCATCCGCTCCGGTACGTGCCACATCCGTTCGAGACGGCGCGGCTGATGAAGTCGTTGGCGAAACTCGGCGCACGAAAAATGATCGCCTGGGGCGCGATCAGTTCGCGCGAACTGCTCCCGCACGACGCGAACCTCGAAACGATGAAAGCGCTCAATGAGCGGATTGAAGCTGACACCGAGGCGACGATCCGTGGCATTGCCGAGCGTTGGGTCGGATCGAAGCATGCGCACGCGCTGGTCGAGGCGTGGCGCGAGAGCGATCGAGGCATCACCCATCGTCCGCTCTGGGCGCATTGGTCGGGCGGGTTCAAGCAGTACCTTCCCGGCCCGCTTGTTCCCGATCTCACACGGCTCAAGCCAGCCGAAGTGGCCTACTACTGGCAACTCGGACACGACGACATGGATCGGATTCAGGGGGTTGGCTTCTTCGTTCCGCACGAACCCGACGAGCGCAACCGCGACTTCGTGTTGAACCGCCTGTACGCGAAGGAGACGTTGCCGTCTCTCGAGTCCGCGACAAACCGACTCGACGACGAGGCAAAGTCGGCATCGGGCGAGGCGGCGCGCGTGCTGGAGCGTCAGCGCGATCACATTCGTCTCGCGTATCTCTACCAGCGCTCGCTTCGGAACTGGTTCGAGGCGGGCCGGCATCTCGTGCCCGGCCAGAAACCAGGCCGGGGCCGCACGATGCCGCAGATTGTGGACGACGAGATCCAGGTCACCCGCGACCTGATCGCGCTGCTGGACGGTCGTGCCGAGCAGTTGCTCCTGCTGAATCCGCTCGGCGATTGCATGATGTACGCGCACGGGCCGGGTTACGTGACGAAGCTGAAGCAGCGCATCGCCGTCATGAAGAGACACCGCAACGATCCTCCCCGTGATTTGTCGCCGGGGTTGAAGGCGCTGATTGATTATTGGAAGGAGATAGACGACGAATCGCAGGAGGCGATGCGATGAGAGGACCAGAGTGCGAAGATACTCTGGCTGGCGCGTTCCCGGCTTTCGTTCGGAGTACAAGCTTCAGCTTGCATCTGTACCCGATCACCAGACAAGCGAAAGCTTGTACTCCAAACGCAAGCTGCACGAGTGCTGCATCTGTGACTCCCATTTTGATTACGGTCTTATTTCTCATCGCTTGCCTCGCGGGAGCCGATGATTTCACCCACACCGGCAACGGCTGGACAGCGACCGTCGGTGACGATGGTTTTTTGCGTTCGGTGAAAGCGGGTCAGACTGAGATGCTGCAGCCATTCCCCGACCACACGTCGCCCTGCTTTGTGATGAGCGCGGTTTCCAACAAGGAGCTCCCCGCGTTCGATTCGGTCTCCAAAGCCGACGACGGCACGATCCACGTGAAAGGCCTGCACCTCTCGCTGCAGTACGTCTTCTCCGAGGAAGCGGTGAAGATCAAATTCCAGAGTCTCGTGACAAACAGCCAGGAGTCGCTCGTGTTGTATCTTCGACCGTCGAGCGACGTGACGCGGGCTGTGGATGGCGAGGTGGATACGAGCATCAGCCCGACGAACACCTGGTACTTCAACATGCCGGTCGCACGCTGGTTCGCGAAGAGCGGCGGGGCGTTGACGATTGGCCCAACGGGCAACTGGACGCGCTGGCCGTACGTGCCCGGGGGTGTGGGGTGCTACTCGATCACGATCTACCCACGCAACTCCGGCACGATCGAGATCCGACCCGAAGCGAAGCCGTCCGCCAGGACCGCGCTGGTCTTCGAGGTTCGCGGTGAGAACGAAGACTTTCTCCCGCCGGGTGGCAGGCCGGCAGTGTTTCCGTGCATGGCAGAAAACCTCGGCGAGACAGACCTCGAGGTCGGTTACAAAGTGACGGTCCGAAAGTACACCGATCGGTCGCCCGTGTTGGAGACCTCCGGCACATTCACCGTCGCGCCGAATTCGACCTCGACAGTGCCGCTGATCTTGAAGCTGCAAGCGCCCGACGTGTACCGAGGCGAGGTCGAACTGTTGACAGGCGGCGAGTCACTCAAGAAGAAGCACTGGAACTTTTGCTACGACTTCGCTCACTACGAGCCGCGTTGTCCGAAGCCGAAAGACTTCGATGAGTTCTGGAAGACGTCCCGCGCCGAGCTCGACAAGGTGCCGCTCGATCTCAAGCGCACCGTGTTCACCAACGAGGCCAACAGCACGATCTACAAGCTCGATTACGCGGTGTTGAATGGCGAGCGCGCGTACGCATGGCTGCGCGTGCCGAAGCGCAAGGACAACCAGAAGCTCCCGGCGCGTCTCGAATTGCCGCCGTCGGGCGTGAACAAACTTCCGCCGCCGCCCGAATCGCCTGCGGTCGAGATGAAACTCGCGATCCACGGGTACGACGTGGATTTCTCCAACCTGAAATGGGAGCCGCCGTACCCGTGGCCGAATGGCCGCTACCACAACTTCGGCATCGAGAAGAAGGAGACGTATTTCTATCGCAACGTCTATATGCGCTGCGCGCGCGCGGTGGATGTGCTCGCATCGCTGCCCGAGGTGGACGCCGGGCGGATCATGGTCTTTGGCGGCAGCCAGGGCGGCGGGCTTTCCATCATTGCAGCCGCGCTCAACCCAAAGGTCGCGTTCTGCGCGCCGGGATTTCCGGGGCTGTGTCGGTCCGATTGGACGCTGCGGTACGGCGTCGGCTCCTGGCCGTTGAACAAGGACGACATTCCCAAGGGACAGACCCTCGATCAAATGCTCGACACGCTTTCGTATTTCGACGCCGCCAACTTTATCGGCTCGATCAAGGTGCCAATCGTCGGCACGATGGGCTGGCTCGACGACATCACCGCGGCCGGTGGCCAGATCGCCGCGTTCGGGCAAGCCGACAAGAACCGCCTGACGCTGTTCTGCTCGCCCTGGGGACGCCACGGGGCGGACGCGAGAACTCAAAATGCCTTCTATGCAAGCCACACGGACTTTTTCGCCGGGAAGCCCGTCTCGCTTCCGAAGGCCTGGGATCAGTAGGATTCGACGTATGCATTTATCAATGAAATTCCTGGTGGGGTCGCTTCTGCTCGTCACCCTGTGCAGCGCGCAGCCTGGCGGGGCCGCGGCCACCAACCGCGCCTCCATTCTCTTCTGCTCGCCGACGGGTGCCGGCACCGGGTACGTGGATCTCGGCTACCTGAAGGAACTGCACGCAAAGGGGTTCGAGGTGGATTACACAGAGCACTTCGACGAATTCACCTCGGAACGATTCCGCAAGTACAACGCGCTCGTGATCTTTGCCGGGCCCGTCCAGTACCCGTGGGTCCGCACGAAGCTCACCTCGGCGGGATTCGTTGAACTGCTCGATGGTTTCCTCGGCGCGGGAGGAGGCGTGTTCGTCATGACGCCAAGTGCGCACACGGAGGAAGAACCGCTGCCGCCGGAATTGTTCCAGCGCTGGGGCGTGCAGATTCCCGTCGAGCACATCAAGGAGAACGATCCCGGGAACGTCTCGATGATGAGCCACATGGATTACCCGTTGGCGTTCACCGATCACGTGCTGGAGTCGCCCGTGTCCAAAGGAGTGAAGCAGATTTGGTATCCGTACATCCACACTTACAACAGTCAGTCCACCGCCCCGCTCTGGCTCGATGCATCGTGGCAGCCGGTCGTCCGCGCCTCGAAGACGTCGGCGACCGAGCCGGTCGATCTGACGAAGTCGGGTCTGGTGCTGCCGCGTCATCCGTTCCACCGACCCGAGAAGAGCATTCCCGAACCGCCGATTTTCGCAGTGCGATCGTATGCGAAGGGACGGATCGCCTTCATGAGTCAATGGCCGCAGTACTCGATCGGGTCGGGCACGAAATGGCTCTTCCATCACGAAGTGCTCACGCACGGACTCAAAGGCAAACCGAGCGACTTCGGGTTGCTGCTGGAGAACACCTATCGCTGGCTTGCCGAGCCGTCGCTGCAGTCAGGCGCGGTCGGCGGCGCGGTGACGGATACCGCCCGGTTGGTGCCGCCGAACTATCGCGCGGGCGCAATGAAGGATTACGAAGAGATTCCCTGGAAGGACGAGGCGAGGCTCGCCGAGTTTGGGCGGCTGCCGAAGGATGCCCGTATCATGCGCGGCATCATCGGCGTGAAGACCCGGTATGGCTCCGGCGCGAACAGGGTGGAGGAATACGCCGCGGCGGCGAAGACGCTCGGCCTCGATTTCCTCGTGGTGACGGACGAGTTCGAGAAGCTCACGCCGGAGAAGCTGGAATCGCTGAAGAGCGATTGCAGAAAAAGTTCCGACGACAAGCTCGCAGTGTTCCCAGGCTACTGCATAGACAACAACATCGGCAATCACCTGTTCGTCTTCGGCACCAACGTCGCGTTCCCGCCCGCCGCGTGTCTGACAGGACCCGACAATAAACAACTATTTCAGCAGACGTTCTCGACCACGGAGCCGAGCCCGGTCCTGAATTGGATCCTGTCCGCGTCGCACACGTTCGGGATGCAGTTCGGCGTCTATGGATTCACCGAGGCAAAAGCGAAAGGCGCGGTGAACGTGCCTGACCTGCGTGTTTGCGCGATGGCGGCGGTGCGTTACTACAAGGACGGCAAACTGGTCGAGGACGTGACCGACGATTTCCTCACCGCGGCGCAAAGCACGTTCCCTCCCGGGCCGATGACATTCAACGAGGTGCGCTCGGTGGCCGAGCTCGAACGCGAGGTCAAAAGCAACCACTCACTGACCTGCGCGCGGGTGGGGAGTCTCAGGACGTTGTTCGACGAAGCGTTGCGCTGGACGCATCAGTACGACGGCATCAACCTCTCATTGTCCGACGGCCCCGAAATCCTCGCGTGGCCGGGCTGTCATCGGGTCATCAACTACGGCGGCCAGGAATTCGTGACCGGCCGCATGCTGATGCCGTCGCGCGTGGCCCTGCGTTCGGCAGTCGGCTTGAAAGAGGCGCGCATCTACAACGGACGGGAGTTGTACCGGCGGTTTGTTCTGAACGGCGCGAAGGAGTTCGATCAATTGCTGCTGCTCGAAGGCGCGATCCAGAAAAGCCTGGTGCTCGTCGCCGAAGACATGAACGCCGGAAAGGCCGTCAGCTACGCGCGGCGTTGCTGGAAGGATGGCGCCGAGGCGGTCGTGTTTTGCAGCGACCATGTCAACGACTGCAAGAGCCCCGGCGACGGCCCGCTGCTGCTCGCGCATGGCCCGTTCATGATGACGGTCACGTACACGCCGCAGGTCCCGGACGCGGGCGAGACCTGGGACGGCGGCCCGGCGGCGACGAAGCCGTTGATCCATTTCGTCAACAGCAGTCCGATCCTGCAAAGCGACCAGGGACGCGAGGACGGCAGCCGGTTCAACCAGACCGGACTGATGGAATTCTCCGATGAACTTGCGACGGCGATCACGAGCGCGCGCACGCATGTGTTCGACGAACGCGTCCATTTCCTGAACCCGTGGCACGCGTACGGCCCGATCATGCCGTCGAAGCTCTTCGATTACGCGGTGCGCTTTCGGAGTTGGGTGACACCCACGATCGGCCCCCGCCCGGCAGGATGGGCGGGCCCGGCGATGCGCGCCGGGATCAAGCCCACGCTGTTCCTGGGCGAGATCAAGTTCAAGCGAGACCTGACCGTCCAGGGACTCGATCTATTCCAGGGCGTCAAATCATTCGGCGTGGAGCAATGTTTCCTGGTAATCGGAAGGTCGAAGCAGTTGGAGACCGTGGAACTGACCGCGCTGACCAAGCTCGAGGAGTTCCGCGTAGATCGGGGCGATTGGTTCGGTGTCTGGAGTCCGCAATTTTGCAACAGCCACCTGTTCATCAACCGCGGCAACCCGCTCGTCCTCCGGCTCGCGAACCCGAAAGGCCCCGGCTCATGGATTTTTATCGCCGCCGATGCGAAAGGGCGGGCCTTCAAAGCGGGCGAGTCGTTTTCCTGGGAGTTGTTCGGCGTGAACTATCCGCTCGAGTCGTCGCCCAAGAGCAGCGCCGAGATGGTGGAGATGATACGGTATCTTGATCGACTCGATGGTCTGCAACTACGGCGCGGCAAACGCGTGGCCAGCCGGGGCATCCTCGACATCGCCGGTAAGGACTACGTAGCTGAGCTCGTCATGCCGAAGCCGAAGGACAAGCCGCAGATGACCGTGGCTGCGCGCGTGCAGGGCTTGAACCCACGATGGAGCGCCGGGCTGTGGATGCGAAAGGGCTACGAGAAAGGCGACTACGGAAACGGCGAGAATCGCTACACGCCGATGGGGATAGATGCGTTCGGCAACGGTTATGTGCCCGTCAACGTGAGTTGGGCCGACCAGACGTGGCTGGTGGCGGGACATCCCGTCATCGCCGATGCAGCCGGTCGAGATCTGTTCATTCAGACCACGCACATCGGCGAGAATCCGCAGCGATGGCACGTCTCGGTCAACAATCCGACCGACAAGCCGATCACGAGCCGGTTGCGCCAGGCGATGCCGCTGCCGGGGCTGGCATTCGGCAAACGCACCGTGCGGCTCGCGCCCGGTGAGTACCGGGTGTTGTATCAAGGCGAACGAAGTCTTCCCGATCTATGACAAAAACCATCATCAACCTGCCCGGTGACGTTCAACTCGAAGTGTTACGCTCCAACTCGACCGACTTCCGCGGCTTCGGCGCGATTCTCATCGGCGCTATTCCCCTGCGCGACGCGAGCTATCCCGCGACCATTCGCCTGGACACGGTGGACGGCATCGTCTATCCGCGGCTGCAGTTGCGTGAAATCCGCCGGTCAAAGAATGGCGGCGCGGTAATTCGTCTGCGCGCAGTCGGGTTCGAGACCGGGCAGCGGGCCTATTGCGACGAGTACGAACAACATCTCATCTCGCCTGCTGTCTCCGATGCCATTGTGGAGGACGACGTGGAGATTCATCTTCGTGCGCGCCGACTTACGCTTGGCGGAAGGGAATGGTGCGGGTTTGAATACGACTTCCGTTTCGCGAGTCGCGCCCGACAAGTGTTCCGCCTCCGCTTTCACGGTAGTTGGGAGATTGGCGGGAGCGTGGACGGAAACATCGTGCTGCATCAAGGCCAGTGCAACATGCCGGCGTACAACGGATCGCGCGGGAAAATGTTCACCACGACATGCCTGAAGACACTCGACCAGTTCGGCAGCCCACAAGGCGTGTCTTACCAACTTGCGCCGCGCGGCGGGCTGTTGCAGGCCTTCGATTTTCAATACGCGCGGGAGGGCATGCTGCTGATGTTTTGGCCGAAGTTCGAAAGCATCTCCAGCCTGATCGAGTCAAAGGCAGGCAGCAAGAACCTGATCGTTGTAGATGAGTATCGCTTCCCTCTCGCCAGCCGCGTGCGAACGACGCCGAAGCTCGTGCTCTTCTCGGCGGGAGCTGTCCAGCCACACGAAGCACGCGATGTGTGGTTCGAGGCGTACGACCACGTGTACGGCGGGATTCGCAAACAATTTGGCCTCCGCGCGTCGCAGATCGTGCCGCAGGCGGCGCACAACAAGTACCGCTTTGTGATGCGCAAAGACCGACCGCATCTCACGGTCGCGGGCAAGCCGGTACCCTGTGCGGAATGGTTGTACGCGTTTGCAGATTACGCGCTGCCGAAGCTGGCGAAGCAAGGGATTCGGCGGCTGTTCCCGGATGCGATTCACCACAGCGACGTCACGGAGATCGGCATGCGCCGCAAACTCGACGCCGGCATCCACGGCGACCTGCATTGCGCGAGCGTGTGCGCCTCGCATCGGTTTCAGCCGTCCCCGTTCTGGGGCGGAATGAAAGCGTGGCGGTACTTCTACGAACGCGGCCGCAAGCTCGGTATCGAGATCGGCCATTGGTGGTCGCCGCATCTGTCGCCGCGGGCGCCGATTTTCCAACAACATCCCGAGTATCGGATGATCGGCCCGCTCGGTCTGCCGAGCGGCGGCGGTTACGGCCACAACGTGCTCAACGTCTGCGACTGGCACACCGGCATTTACGATTGGATGAGACAGGACATCCGCCGGTGGAAAGAGGAAGGCGGGCTCGACTTCCTGTTCATTGACTC
>CAZOTB010000175.1:8422-12626 GCA_964582645.1 uncultured Verrucomicrobiota bacterium
GACGGATCGACGAGCCGCCTCGACCATTGCGGAGACGGCGGCCCGATGAACGTCTCCCTGCGCCTGGTGTGGGCCAACCTCGGCCTGCTGCAACAGAACCACGCCGCGCGGATGCGGACCAACCTTTCCCGGCTCGGCGCGTTGTTCCGCGATTTCCAGCGCATGGGCATCGCGTCGCTCCAGTTCGAGGGCATCTCCCCGTTCGGAATCTCTTACTTCGGCGTCGCTGACCTGCGCAAGGATCGCAAACACACCCTCGGCGGCGTGGTCGGTCAGAACGATTTCGATTGGTGGATCGGCCAGGAGGACATGGCGATCAACCTGTGCATGGTCGTTGATCCGCGCGGTCGCAGCGAAGGGGAATTGCGGCGCATTCAGTTTCGCGCCATGGCCAACCGGGGCACCATGCTGTTCTCGAATCTCTACGACGACCGCTTCGAACTGCCGCGTTGGTGGGCCGATCTCAACCACATCTACAATCGCGTCCAACCGCAGATGCAACATCGTCGTCTCCTGCCGGAAGGCGGCGGCGTTCGTTGGAGCGACGGCGAGACGGAAATCCTATGGCTCTTCCGTCGTCAGTCCTGTGCCATTGCGGAACACAGGAGCGTGCAGTGGGTCACATCGGACTCGAACGGCGTGCCTCACAGGAGGGGAGAACCATTGCAGGCATGGCAGGTCTACCGGCTCCGAAAGCCATGAATCAAACTGTCCTGATCGAGAACGGTCGTCCGAGAGCGGAGATCGTCCTCCCCCGCGAATGCGATCGCGTGCTGCGTTTCGCCTCGCGCGAACTGCGCCGATACCTGAAGAGGATCGGGGGAGCACAACTTCCGTTGCGCGAGTCGCAGTCGAGCGGAGGCAAGCTGAAGCTTGTACTCCGAAGGGCGGCGCTCAGCAGTACGCCCGACAGCTACTCAATTCAAGCCTGTGGCGATCAAGTTACGCTGACCGGCCGCAACAGCCGCAGCGTGCTCTATGCGGTGTACGATCTCCTCGAAACCCTGGGCTGCCGGTTCATCGAACCGGGAATCGAGCACGTACCGAAACTCAAGACGGTCGCGCTGCCGCAAATCAATCGCACCGAGACGGCGGCGTTTGCCCTGCGTAACATCTTCCGCAACATTCTCGTTCCCCAGAAGAAGCCGGACTTTCGTTTTCTCGATCCCGAACTCTTCGTTCCCCAGATTGACTGGATGGCGAAGCGGCGGCTGAACCATCATGTCTTCTACATTGATTACTACCGCTACGACCTTTGGGAGAAATACAAGCGGCCCGTGCTCGATGCGTTGCTCGACCGCGGCTTCGACCTGGAGGTCACCCACCATTCGCTGCATTATTTCTGTCCTCCCGACGAGAACCACGACTTCGGCGATTGGGGTGACGAAACGTATCAGCGCAGGCATCCCGATTGGTACTTGCCGTCGTACGAATGCGGCCTGCGCGGGCGCTGGCAGACGCGCGTCGAGTTGCCGGCGGTGCAGAAGGTCGTTGTTCGCCGCGTGCTCGAGTATGCGCGGCGTAACCCCGAGTTGAAGATCATCGGCCTGTGGCCCGACGACATACCGATGAACAACCCGTCCCGCGGACTTAATCCGTCGGACGGCTACCTCACGTTTTGGAATCGAGTCGCCGACGCGCTGCGAACCGAACGCCCCGACACGCTGCTCGGCATCATCGCCTACTTCGAACTGATCAAAGCGCCGCGGAAGGTGGGTCCCGCGCCGAACCAGAACTGCTGGTGGTGTCCGCTCGAACGCAACTACAATTATCCGTTGCGCGACCCCCGCAGCGGTGCGTTCCTCAAGCACCTGAAGCCGTGGGTCAACCAACTCGCACCGCACCGGCTCTGCGTGTTTGACTACTACGGCTGGTCCGTCCCGTTCATCCCCTACCGCTTCATCATGCAGGACGACCTGCGCGTGTATCGCAATGCAGGCGTCGGCGGTCTCTACGCCTGGTCGGGCTTCACGCACAACCTGATGGGCGAAGACAATCGTTGGGCGCTCGATTTCTACTGCCTCGCACACCTCCTCTGGAATCCCGAGTGCGATGTGCGCTCGCGGGAAGAACAATGGGCGCGAGGCGTGTTCGGCCAGGCCGCGTCGCGTGTCCTGGATTTCTTTGAGTTCATGAGAATCGCGCACAAAGCGGAAACCAAACGCGGCCTTGCCGGCTACATCCTGCATGAATTCGCAGGCAACAATCGCTGGATCAGCCCAGACACCCTACGGAGGGCGCAGGACATTCTCGCTTCTGCGCGGCGCAAGGCCGGGCGCGACGAGCGTTCCCGGCAGCGGATCGACCAACTGGAAATCCTGGCCGCCCACGGCAGCACTCAGCAAATCCGCCGGTGAGAGAACTCCGGGCGGCGGGCGTCGCTCAACGTTCGATGCAGCGTACCGGTTCATATGCCACGTAGTCGGCCCGCCAGCGCGCCCGGGAACAGGCTGTGCTCGTACCAGCCCATCGGCCGGGTGCGATAGTACTCGGGGACGCCGAAGGCGGTGCCCCGGCAGGAAGCTCCCAATCCGCCTCCGTAATAGACGGTCTTCAGCCCTTCAAATGCCCGCTCGATCATGGAAACGGATCGGTCGTCGAAAACGCCCAACTCGCGCAGCCGGTCATGGGAATAGACCAGCCCCGCGGTCGCGGAAGATTCCAGCCGGGTTTCCGGTTCGTTGATCACCAGATGCCAGAGACCGCGCTGGGGATCCTGATGGCGTTCGAGCACCGCATAGGTGCGCATGAGGGAAGACCGGAGTTGTTCTGCCAAGGGAGAATCACCAGGCAGAGCTTCGAGGGCGTGCGTCCCAAAAAGCACGGGCCAATGAGTCGCGCGACTCCAGAACGCAGCCCGGCGATTGGGATACAGGATATGATGCCAAAGACCGTCTTTGCTCTGGCAGGGTGCGACGGTCTCTCGGCAGGTCGCCTCCGCCATCCGGCAGTACGAAGCCGCCCTCGCGCGCGAAGGCGTCCAGATCGCGATCATAGCGAGGCTTGCTCGATTGCGGGAAGAGGCAGGCACGATACCGATTCAAGTCGCGCGGCGGAGACGTGGGCAAGAGCCAGTCTTCGGTGAGTTCGATGGGCACGCCCAGTTCGAGAAAATGCGCTGCGAGTGTCCGGCTGTGGGCGTCGTCGCCGCGCTCCGGGGCCAGCAGTAGAACCTGAGATTGGTAGTGGCCACGCGGAGATTCGAGCGTCTTGCCGGATGATGCCGACGCTTCCAGATGGGTAATTGGAGAGTTCATGAGGTGGTCTGCAAGTGTTCGTGTTCCGCAGATGGTATTTTCCAGCTTTGCCGACCGGGTAACAAGACCTGCGAGGTGGCATCTTTCCCTCGAATTGAAATCTGCTAAGGGTCGCGTCATGTGCTGCGCGGGCCGAAAAGAATCACGGCCGTGCCGAGCAAACAAATCAACGAGCCGATGACATCCCAGCGGTCGGGACGGAGGCCTTCCACCAGCCACAGCCACGCGAGCGACGCGGCGACATACACGCCACCGTACGCGGCATAGATGCGGCCCGCGCCCGATTGCGGGTGCAGTGTGAGCAACCACGCGAACAGCGTCAGCGACAGCGCGCCCGGCAGCAACCACCACGCGGGCTTCTGCAATCGCAGCCACAAATACACCGCGTAACAGCCGAAGATTTCCGCCGCCGCCGTCAGCGTGAATAGAACGAACGCTTTCAACATGCACGGGTATTGATGGCAAATCCCGGCGCGTTCCGCGAGACGTTTCACCGCCAATCCCGAAGACACCCCACGCCCCGGCGTGGAAATCAGCCACCTGCCCAGGCGATGACGTTCCGCAGGCACGCTCGGGATTTCGACTTGCTGGCGACATGATACTGTCATAGTCTGCCAGCATCATGGCAGCCACAGATACGAGTTCCCACCCGGTCGCGGCACGGCGCGCGGCGCGCGGCTGGTCGCAGATTGAACTGGCCCGGCACGCGGGGATTCCTAGGTCGTCCGTCAGCGCCATCGAGAGCGAACGGCTTACGCCCTCCGTCACGGCGGCGCTGGCGCTGGCCTGCGCGCTGGAATGTTCCGTCGAGGAATTGTTCGGTGGCGGCGGTTCGCCGCCTTCGGACGGACCCGCGTGGGCGTGGCCGCCGCGCTCCGAACCGTGTCGCTACTGGGAGGCGGAGGTCGGCGGACGCCGGTGGTTGTATCCCGTCGAAGGTGGCGCAC
>CAZOTB010000176.1:0-12623 GCA_964582645.1 uncultured Verrucomicrobiota bacterium
GCAGTGGCTGCAAGACTCGGTCATGACGGCTGCCCGAGAGGCGAGTGGCCGGGGGGCTAGACTACACCCGCGAGGAAAATGCCGGCTCCGATCAAATCAAGAACAGAGAGACGCGACTCCGGAGGAGCCGTGTGACCACCTATTGGACTATGTGACTTCTTTGGCGCGTCCTATTGTTCTAAACCACTGTGAATACCATAAACACGAGTTAATGCTCACAATACTCACGAGAGCGAGAAGAATGCGTTCATGGTTTAGCCTGGTCCGGAGAGATGAGATCCAGTCGTTCAAATGTTCAAAAGGAATGCCGAAAGAAACCGCGTAAGCTCGCAATTCATGAGTTCCACCACCGTAGATATCAAGATTCCAAACTACCCTGGTTTCCCGCGCGAGCACAACTAACGCAAGTACCGCCGACATGCATGTTACGAAACAGGCCAGTCTGCTGGATCGATCGTTAGCCGCTTTGGCAATCTTCGAGAAAGCCAGCAATGCAATCGGAAATGAAACAGCGATTACTGCAACTACTCCCTTTGTCGCAATGCGTCGTGCAAGACTGATATTCCCGGGCCAACTCGCCATCATCTCTAGCTCATACTCAAGCCAGCAACATATAATGCAAGAGCACAATCCCACGATGCTCCCGAAGTAAAGCAGACCACGCAGGGCCTCTCTCGGTCCTTGCGATGGAATCGAATTAGGCATCATGTCATGTTTAATAACCCTGCCCTTGATATCGCTCTATCGAGATCCATCCATAGAAAGGATGCTGGGCATTGGTGATGGTGTCATACAGGTAACCCCATGGTAGCACAGGCGCCGAGCCAGGATAAAAGCATATTATACCCTTTTTTTCTGGAGAGTCGTACCAGGTAGGCTGGAGCAGGTTTTGAAGTCCTCCTCCGGAGCCTATTCCCGACATCAGATTCCTCGGAATGAGTATCAGGATATTGTCTGGCTCGGGAGTATTGCCCGCCGCGTTTGGAGGAAAGTGCGCTAACGCTGGAATGAATTGGATATTGCTTTGCAGGAAACTTGCCGACTCATCGATGTTGAGTCTTGTGTCTAGATCGAGAAGCGCCTCTCCACATTTACGATTTATGACGCCGGGGTACGCTGTTATATATTGGTCTCGTATGTCGCGCAGAGGGGTTGGGAATGAACTTTAGGGTGCCCCGCCAGACGAGGCGTTCCCGTGCAATGGAGAGCCGGGCGAGGGCAGCGGAATGCGAGCAGAAATCAAGTGATCGATCAGGGGATTACTATGGAGCCGGAACCGGTACGCCTGAAAGAAACGCATGAACCATTCTGTCACGAGTCAAGCGTTGACCCCGAAGACGAGTCAAGCGTTTATCCCCGAGACCCCGGTAAGGGAATCCTCGGTCGTGATTTCGCGAATTTCTGGATGAAGTACTTGGGGCCAGCGATATGTAACGCGTAATCGTCATCATCGTCGCAAAAGATTTCCACCCAGAGGGAGAATGTCTTACTGGAGTAGTTCACGTCGAACTTGAAGCGTACTGCTCGATCCGGAGTGAGAGCATCAACAGCCTTTGTTATCGTCGATATCTCCCGTTGACCTAAACCACCGCATTTGCACCTCTGGATATCACCGAGAATGCTCGCAAGACCGGAACCATCCACGTTGGTACTCCATTCGTCCAAGTTCCCAGGAATCGGCTCCTGTGTGACATGCGCAGGGAGCCCCTCCTTCTTGGCCACAAAGCGTTTGAGCTTCTGGTAGGTCTGCTTGATGTCGCCCTTGTCAGCGACATCCGGTTTCTTTATCACTTGTTCACAAAGGGGCAGCGCTTCCGCCACGCGAAGGCGAGCGAGCATCTCCAGCGCACATGAGGCCATCTCTGGGTCTTGTGCTGCGCGCATTAAGTAGGAAATGGCAGTGGAAGTGCCGAGATCGTGCAAAGCGAAAATGAACGCGGGACGCAGTCGCCCGTAACCCTTGTCGAGAGCCATCTGTCCTATTTCATGTGCCGCGCTTTCATCGGCCAAATCAGCCAACCTCATACCCAAGTCCGAAAGATAAACATCATACCTGTGTGCGTTCTGCCTGAGTATTCTCAGTATGATTCGCGTCGCTTCCCGCCTCTGTGCGGTCGTCGGATTTGTGAAAACGAAGGCGCGAGCAATAACTTGTAACATCTCGATCGAGAAAGGTTGTTGCAGCAGTTCAAGGAGGTGTTCTGCATATTCGCGGCGACACAGATCGGAATCATTGTATAAGTCCTCAATGCCGTGCGGGATGCGTCGCTCATGGAGAAAAGCATCGACCTGCTTTTTCGCCTCAAGGTAAGTCATTGGCTACTTTCTAATTCCGAGGCCGACAATTGTACAGCCCGCCCTAAAAGACAGTCGCAGCCGTGAGGGTCGAGTCGCAGCCGTGAGGGTCGCATCTTCAATTTTCACAAACGCTGCATGATCTCATCGGCACGAGTTGTCCTCGCAGTTCGCTTCGGAGTCTCTGTCTTCTGTTCTGAGTCGGCGTTCGGCGCGAAGGAGAACTCAAACCGGCCTCCGACACGTACAAGGACGCCCTGCGCAAAGCCGGCGAGGCGGGCAAGCCGGTGATGCTGTATTTCTGGAACAATTCCCACATGGCTGCAAACGGCAGAGGGCGCAGACGGAGGAAATCCCCGGCACCATGAAGAAGTTCGCGCTGTACCGGCTGGTCGGAGAGACGGACACGGCGCTGGCGCGTCAGTACAACGTCACCTTTTTCCCGACGGTTCTCCTGCTCAAACCCAGCGGCGACGAGTTTCACCGCTGGAAGGGCATGTACACAACCCCGATCGGTCTGGCAAACGAGTTGGAGAAGGTCCTGCTCGAAGCGGGGCCGATCCCCAAGGCGCAGCTGGCAAAGAGGATTCCCTCCACGCAAAAGACTTCCGCCGAAATCGCCCCATCAACGAGTTGAAGTCGGCGCAGTCCTGTCTCGACGTGGGCCGCGCCAACGAAGCGGTGAAGGTCTGGAGGCCCGTCGTCTCAAAGTCTCCCGGCGCCGAAGCGGCAGAGATGGCGCAGGAACGACTCGATAATTTGGAAGGGACCGAAGCGAAGGATCACTCCTTCTGGGCTTGCTTGCTTTTCGCCTTCAGCGCGGATACGGTGAGCGCGCATGGAGACAGCAACCACATCGCCACCAGCCACTGCGTCGCCCGAGTATCGCATCGGCAGCGAAAAGCTCGTCCGGGCGACCGAAGCGGCCGGGCGGCAGATCCAGAAACTCCTGGCGAAGCACAACAAGCCGACCGGCGCGTTGCGCATCTCGATTGTGGGCGGCGGTTGCTCGGGCCTCTCCTACAAAATGGACCTCGCCGACGCGCCGAAGAAGGGCGACATCCTCGTCAAAACCGCGGGCGCGAAAGTACTCGTGGACCAGAAGAGCGCGCTCTACGTCACCGGCTCCATGCTCGATTACACCGAAGCGATGATCGGCGGCGGGTTCAAAATGAAGAACCCCAACGCCACCGCAACTTGCAGTTGCGGCGAATCGTTCAGCGTGTAGAATACGCGCGGGAGTACGGACTATGGCTGAACCACGAAAACACATGACTTTTGCCGACGTGAAGGCGCGTCGGGGCAAGCTCACCCGCCAGGAGGAAATCAAGCAGGCCAAGGACGGCCTCGATGTCCTGCCGGATCTCTACCGCTATGCCGCGAGCGGGTTCGAATCCATTCCCGAACCCGAGTTCGAGCGATTCAAGTGGTACGGATTCTACCGCCAGAAGCCGAAGAACTCGGGCTACTTCATGTTGCGTACAAAAATCCCGGGCGGCCAGTTCAATGCGGCGCAGGGAAAGGTGATCGCCTCGCTCGTGGAGAAATACGCGCGCGGTTTCCTCGACATCACCACCCGGCAGACGTTTCAGATGCACTGGCTGCGCGTCGAGGACGTGCCGGATATTTTCGGCCGGCTCAACTCGGTCGGCATGACCACGAGCGGTGCGTGTGGCGACGACACCCGCAATGTCGTCGGTTGCCCGGTCGCCGGCGTGGACAAGGACGAGATTTTCGACGGCACCGAGTTCAATCGCGCCGTGAGCCAGTACATGACGTTCAACCGCGATTTCTCGAACATGCCGCGCAAGTACAAGATTTCCATCAGCGGTTGCCATCTCCATTGCGCGCAGCCGGACATCAACTGCCTCTCGTTGTTCGGCGTGATCAAGAAGGACGGCACGCGCGGTTTTGGCGTCAAAGTCGGCGGCGGACTCTCGGCAGCGCCGCACATGGCGCAGTGCCTGCCGATCTTCGTCCCATTGGACGTACAGCAGGTGATCGAGGTCGTGAAGCACATCTCGACGATTTATCGCGACGAAGGCTACCGCGATGCCCGGACCTGTGCGCGGCTGAAGTTCCTCATGGCCGACTGGGGCGCGGCGAAGTTCACGGCCGAACTGCAGAAGCGCATCGGGCGCGAACTTGAGCCGGGCGAGGACTGGGTGTTGCCCAATGATCCCGAGACCGATCATTTCGGTGTTCATGAACAGAAACAGGCCGGGCTGTACTACGTCACCGTTTCGTGTCTCGGCGGACGCATCTCCGCGGAGAAGCTGCGCCAGATCTCGGAGCTCTCGGAAACCTTCGGTGACGGCCAGATTCGCAACACGAACAAGCAGAATTTGATCATCATCAACGTGCCGAAACCAAACCTCAAGCCGTTGCTCAACGAACTCGACAGTCGCGGGCTGATGTACCAGGGCTCGCCCTTCCGCAAGGGCGGCGTGTCCTGCACCGGCATCGAGTTCTGCAATCTTGCGGTCGCGGAGACGAAGAACCGCCTCATGTTGCTCGTGGATCAATTGGAGGAGATGCACCCGAACTTCGATTCGAAGATCCGTATCCACTTCAGCGGCTGCCCGTCGGCGTGCGGCCAGCATCAGATCGCGGAGATTGGATTCCGCGGCAAGTCGTGGACGGAGAATGGAGACAACGTGGATGGTTTTGACATGTTCCTTGGCGGCGGCCTTGGCGCCAATCGCAAGTTCAACCAACTGGTTTACGTCAAGATTCCATCACGCGATCTGCATCACTACGTTGCTCGCGCGCTCGCTTTCTACGACAAATCCAAGTCAAACGGCGAGTCGTTCAAGGATTTCTTCGCACGGACAGGCCGGGATAAGTTCGAGGCGGAGTTGAAACAGGTGCAGCAGGAGCTGGCGGTGGCGTCGTTGCCGAAAGCGGCGTGAGCCGTCAATCAGAACATTCTGTCTGAGTCCTTCTCTTTCTCGTCCTCGTCGCCTTTTCGACACGCCGCGGTGGCGCCGAGGATGTAGATGAAGTACGTCGCCAGGAATGCCATCATCAGAAAATCAATCTGCGTCAACCGTGACACCATCAGCACCGTGACCACGATCAAGGCCGGTGTGCAGGCGTGCGCGGCGAGGTTGAAGAACTGGTTGAACCCGAACTTCTTGAGCGTCGCGGATTCGGCAACCGAAATTACCAGCGTGAACAGGTAGGCCTGCACCAACACGACCAGCAGCCAGAAGAAGAAGTAGAGCAGCATTGCCAACGGCCCGTATCGCCAGAGCCATTGACGGCTGAGCGCGCGGGCGTACGCGCCGTCCACAACACCATCCGGGTAACCGCGGTATGTGTCCTCGCTTCGACGGGCCGAACCCAGGTTACCGTGCCGATCCTGCGTCGCCACGCCGAACTGCATCTTGTCGCGCCCGATAAATAACCCGTACGGACGCGTGTATGCCGGCTCGTTCGTTTGCCCCGAGGTATCGAGTATGATACGAATATAATCGTTCGTGTACATAAACGGCTGCTCCGCGTCGTAGTGCGCTTTGCCGCTTCGGATTTCAAAACGAGGCAACGTGGATTCGATCCATTGCGCGCCGTCATCGAGGATGTGCTGCAGCACGGGGACAAATGTGCCGACTTGCACCACCACCACCAGCAGGATCGCCATTGCGAGGAAGCGGATCGAGTCGAGCGGGTGTAACTCCAGCCGCGTCCGATAAAACTGAAACCCGGCGCAGCAGTTGAGGAGGGTGCGGAAAAAGTTCATCGTTTCCCGAGCTTTGCCTTCGTTTCCTTCTGCAGCCGTTTGAGCCGCCCCGAGAGACTTGCGCGCGTCGCTGAATCCATGCGGTCTATGAACAGAATGCCGTTCAAATGATCCATCTCGTGCTGCGCGGCGCGCGCGAGCAAACCCGTGCAACAAAAGGTAAACCGCTCGCCCTTCAGGTTCGTCGCCTCGACCTTCACCCTTTCGGCCCGCTTGATGTCCGCCATCACTTCCGGAAAACTGAGACAACCTTCGCCCCCGATCTGTTCCCCTTGCGGCTCGGTGACGCTCGGGTTGATCAGCACCAGCGGCATGGTTCCCTCGGTTGCGACTGCTTTTCCATCCACTTCCATCGTCCACGGCCGGTCGGCGCCCGTGACGTCCATCACCGTCAACTGCAGCGCCTTGCCGACCTGTTGCGCGGCGAGGCCGACGCCGGCATTGTGATGCATCGTCTCGATCATGTCGGCGGCCAGTTGCTCGACCTCGGGCGTGATGGATTGCACCTTCTTGCCGCGCTCGCGCAGGACAGGATGGCCGTATTTGACGATCTCGAGAACCATGGGCGGGGACATCAATTATTGGGCCGACGCACAAACGCGCTCACCGTCGGGATCTTGGCTTCCTTCGCAACATCCATCACCTTGATGATGAACCCGAACGACACCTTCTCGTCGGCGCGCAGTTCGAGTGTCGCCTCGGGATTCTTTGTGCGCGCCACGATCAGTTTGCCGAGCAGTTCGTCCACGCCGACTTCCCGGTCGTTAAGCATCAGTTTCTCATCCTTGGAGATGGTGAGGATGAGTCCCTGTTCGCCGCCGCCCTGTGCCTCGGCGGTCTTCGATTCCGGCAACGTCAGTTGCACCGCCGCGGTGTCGCGGAACGTCATCGTGACCATCTGAAAGATCAGGAGAATGCAGAGTACGTCTATCAACGCGACGACGATGATCGTGGGCTGGCGACGTTTCCGATCGATGAACTTCATCTCTTCTTTTTGCCCTCGGGAAGCGGCGGCGTCTCGGATGCCTCGGCAACCGCTTCCTCGTACTCCGCGCCCGCGCCTTCCTCCGAGCCGCGGTACAATTTTGCCAGCAGATCGCTCACGATCGCCTCCATCTCGATTGCCATCGTCTCAACCTTCTTCGAGTAGTAGCTGTAGGCGATGAGCGACGGAATCGCGACCACCAGGCCCATCACGGTGCAGTTCAACGCCTCGGCGATTCCTTTCGACAGAAACAGCGCCTGCGATTGGGCCACGCCCTCCACTTTGCCGGTGGAAAGGTCCGCGAACATCTGGATCAACCCCGACACGGTGCCGAGCAACCCGAGCAGGGGCGCGACGCCGGTCAGGATTTCCAGCACCACGATGCCGCGTTCGAGTTGGGACGCCTCCTTGCGCGCCCGGCTTTGCACGGCCTCGATGTTTTCCGATTTCGGCCAGCCCAGATGGTCGAGCGCCACCCTCACGATCTGGCTCAGCGTGGACGACTCCGCGCGCGCGACCTTGACGATCAGGCGAATGTCCTGCCCCGGCTGGAGTTGATCAATCACGCTCGCCAACCTCGGTGAAATCACGCGGCGTCGGATCAGGGCGAAGCCGCGCTCGAGGATGAGCGCGACCGCCACGAGAGAACAGATGACGAGCGGAATCATGAAGATGCCGCCCTTTTCGAAAAAATGGAACATGGTTGCCTCTGATCTAATTCAAACTACTGCGCGTAATAGAACACGATCTGCCATTCCCGGTAGTTGCGCTTGACCATGTCCTTCAAATCATCCGGCCACGGCCCATAGGGCGCGGAATCAGTGATCGCCTTCTGGCAGTAGAGCGCGAGCATATCACCGGCGGTGCTCTCCGCAATCGTTAATTGAGAGACCGACCCGTCCATGTTGAGGTTGAAACGAACCGCGACCTGGCCGCTCCGTTCGCCCGGAATCGTGTGCTGCTCGATCAGTGCAATCCACCGCGTCTTGATCGCCGCGATCAACCGACGGTCGTACTCTCCGTAGATCACACCCGTCACGTCAAACGCCTTCACACCCTCCCGGGCGGCGCTTCCGCTCGACTTCGATTCACGCTCGGGAATGATCCGCTCCTGCGGCGGCACGCGCAGCCGGGCCTCGCCTGCGTCCGATTTCGGCTTCGGTGGTTTGGCCGGCTCCTGCTTCGGCTGCGAGTCTTTGCTCAACATCGCCAGCTCCTTCTTACCGGAATCGGGCGGTGTCTTCTCTGGCGCGGGTTTCTCCACGTCCGGCTTCGGTGGCTGCTCGGGCTCCGCTGGTTCGCTCTTCGCGAGTTGCGGCAATGGGACGTTGGCGGTGCTCGGCACCTTGTCCTGTTTCCCTTCGAGCTTGGGAGTGTTGTCGGCGCTGTTCTTGTCCGGGTTCGGATTCGAAGCCAGTGAACTGCGGTCCGAGTAAAACTTCGACTCTTTCGGTGGCTCCTTCGACTGCTGCGACGCATCCGTCTCGACGAACGTCGTTGGGCGCGGCGGGCGTTTCGGTTCAATCAGCCTGAGCACCGGCACCTCGTGCTTCACTTGCGCCAGTTTCGGCGGGACGCGACCGGTGATCACGTTGAGCGTCACCATCACCGCCCACACTTCGAGCACGATGAGGTGGATGCCGAGCGAGGCGACAAGAGCAACTGAAATCCGTTTCGTGTACAAATTCATCCGCGGCGACCAGCGATCAAGTATAAGCAGGAGCTTCTCCACGCGCAACCATCGCCCCATGCGGGTACAACGAAGCGGCACATCTAACCGCTTCCTCGGTTGTAGAGGCGCCCGTCCTCGGGCGTTGAGATCGGCGGGCCAACCACAGCGGCCGGGGACGGCGGCCACTACAGTGGCGTCCGCAACAAACGGAAACGGAGAACCCGCGTGGATTCCCCGTTTGAAAACGAGTGGGATGCCCCGGCTCGCCTATTTCTTCTTCTCGGCTTTCTCTTCCTTCTTCTCCTTCTTATCGGCGCGCGAACCAGCCTCCGCAAGCCGCTTGCAGGTCGGCGTTCCCGCCACGACGACGTAGCGCACCTCGACCTTGTCGCCCACCTTGAAGTCTTCGAGCTTGGCGGCCTCCTTCTTGTGTTTCGCGTAAAACTTGGTCGCGCTATCGCAGGTGAACGTCATGCTCCCTGCCTTCTCTTTCACGGTCACGGTCCCGGCCTTGAAATCCACCGCGCTGATGTCGCCATCGAAATACTGCTCGCCTTCCTTCGCGGCCTTCTTCTCCTCTCTGTTGTCACCGGCGTTCGTCACCGCGGGCGCGCAGCACACCGCCGCGGCAACCGCCACGGCGCCAACGCCAAGAATCCATTTCTTTGTCATCTGTAGTCCTTTCTGCGTTTGAAGTTGTAAGACAGCGCGCAATTACCTGTCCGGCGGCCCGAAGTCAAGATGCCTCGCACTCACGAATGACACGCAAGGTCTCGGCGCCGAACTGGCGGGCTTTCGCCTCGCCGATGCCGCGCACTTCCAGCAACTCCACCGCCGTTTTCGGCTTCACCCGGGCGAGGTCCTGCAGCGTCTTGTCCGGGTAAATCAAATACGCGGGCACGCCGCCCATTGCCTCGGCTTTGCGACGACGCCACTTCTTCAGCTCCTCGAACAGCCTCGCATCATGAGGCGACTCCGGCGACGGCGTGTCGGTGGCCGTCGTCTCCGTCGGTTTTTGCTCTCTCTTCTTCCGCTTGCCTTTGCCGCCGCCCGCACCGGCCTTTGCACCGCCTCGTCGCATCATCAAGGCCGGTAACGCCAGCGGGAGCGCCTGCTTTCGTCGCATGACGTCTCCACCAAGCGGCGTGAGCGAGAGGAGGTGATACTGGTCGTCCGTCACTGCGATACAGCCTGCTCCGATCAACACTTCGAGCAGCTTCCACACATAGTCGGAACCCAGGTCCGAGAGCAGGCCGTAGGTGGAAAGCTGATCCAGCCCCGCGTCGAAGACCGCTTTGGTCCGATCCCCGAGCAGCGTTTGCGCGATCCGGGCCCGTCCGAATTTTCCGTTCACACGCGCCACGCAACTGAGCGCCTTCTGCACGATCACGGTCTCCTCCTCGGTCGGCAACCGCGCGGCAACCCGGCCTTGCGCGTGGCAGTTGTCGCAGACGTTGCAGAGCTCGTCCGCCTCGGTGTCGCCGAAGTACTGGAGGATGAAATGATGCCGGCAACCGCGATGGTCGGCGTAATCAATCATCCGATGCAGCTTGGCGAAATCGCGCTCGCGCTTCTTGTCGAGCCGCTCGAAATCAATTTCCAGCTTGTCGAGTTCCTTCACCGGCTCGACCAACCGCGTGGTGTACGTCCGGCTGCCCGTCCGGTAATCTCGCTCGATGAATCCCGCGCGTTGCAGCAAAAACAAGGCGCTGCCGACCGACATATCGTTCTTGGTTGAAAGCACGAGCTCGGCGATTTGCGAGATCGGCATCTCGACCGGCCCGCGCATGCACAGGCCCCGCAGCACCCGGTAGAGTTCCGCGATCACTTCACGCGTCGGGTTCGCCCCCTCGATGAAAAACTCCTGCGTCCGCACATCGGCGTAGTTGAAGAGCAAATCGCACCGCGCCGGCTCGCCGTCCCGGCCCGCGCGTCCCGCCTCCTGGTAGTACGCCTCGACGCTGCCGGGGATGTCGTAATGCAACACGAACCGCAAATCGGCGCGGTCAATGCCCATGCCGAACGCATTCGTTGCCACCGCCACGGGGTACTCGCCGCCCATGAATTTCCCCTGCGCCGCGGTGCGTTCCTTGTCGTCCATCCCGCCGTGGTAGGCGACGCAACGCACGCCCATCTCGGCGACCTCCTCGGCGATGCGGTCCACGTTCTTCCGCGTCGCACAGTAAATGATGCCCGTCTTGAGATCGCGCACGGCATCGTGAATGAACTCCAGCTTGTCGGCCTTCCCGCGCACGTGAGCGACGTTGAGCGTGAGATTGTGGCGCGCGAACCCGGTCACGAACACCTTCGGCGGCTGACGCCCAAACTTGCCCAGGCCGAGCTGTTCGATGATGTCGTCGCGCACCTCCGGCGTGGCCGTGGCGGTGAGCCCGACCACTTGCGGCTGGCCGAGGTCCTTGAGCGCCCATTTCAGGCGGATGTAATCGGGACGAAAATCATGTCCCCACTGCGAGATGCAATGCGCCTCGTCCACAGCGAACAGCGCGATCGAAAGCGGCGCGAGCGTCTGCGTGAACCGCGGGCTCTTGAACCGCTCGGGCGCGATATAGACGAGCCGGTACTCGCCGCGGCGCATTCGTTCGATGCGTTCGTCCATCTCGGCGGGCGAGAGAGTCGAGTTGATGAACGTGGCGGGGATCTTCTTTTCGACGAGTCCGTCCACCTGGTCTTTCATCAACGCAATCAGAGGCGAGACGACCACGGTGATCCCTTCGAGTGCCAGCGCGGGGAGCTGGTAGCAGAGCGACTTGCCGCCCCCGGTGGGCATGATCACGAGCGTGTCGTGCCCGTTGATGATGGCCTCCATGACCGGCTCCTGGCCTTCGAGAAACTCCCGAAAACCGAAATGCTGCTGTAGCAGCGTATGGAGCGCAACGATGTCGGCCACGGACGGGATAGTAGTGGGCAAGGCGATCTCTGGCAAGGCGTTGTAGCCGCGAGCGTGAGCGAGTGGCCATGCTTCGGGTGCTGCGGCACATGCCCTGGCTGCCGTCCCGGCGATTGCAGCTTCGCTTGCGCGGTCCAAATCGCCGTCGTGTCGTCGAGACGGCGTGCCAGGGCACGCATTGCGGCGCGTCCGTTCTGGGAGGCAACTACGGCGTGTAACCGTTGCCATTGCTGCCATTCCCCTTGCGGCGCGGGGAGCGGTACTCGCACTTCTTCTTCAGCCCGAGTGTCTGCACCTCGTTCGAGTCTTTCCCGAACTGGGCGATGATCGGCTCCTCGGCGCCAAGCACCAAGTAATGGAACGCCCACTCGCTTTCGACGGCCTCATCCCGGTGGCGTCGACCACCTTGAGCGAGCGTTCGTGGGCCGAGAGCCAGGCGCCGATGGGGTACGGGAGGACTCGTTCGTGGGAGCGTGTGCTGGCCTCGCGCGGGTTTCCAGTAGCTCGGAGAGCCTGAAAAACGACCTTGGCCAAAGAGGAGTTTTCCGTCCCACTGAGGTCAGGCATGAAGTCGCCTCTCCGAACAACGCTGCGACAAGCGCGGATGCAACGGCTTTCATTCGATTCCTCGTGTCAATCTCTGGCGAGCGTTGGCACACGCGCGATTACATCAAACCGGGCAAGCAACTGGACGAGATTCGCAGCAGGAATCCGAGTGAGGCATCGACAGCATTGGCAGGAAGACCCTCAAGGAAGCTCTGCCGTCAGAAGAAGGCACAGGAGAAATCGTATGATTAAGAGGTAATGCCTTTCGAGAATCACCTGCGGCTTGCCTTTTTGCCGCACTCCAACAGCACGCTACTGACAATCTCGGCGAAGGCCGCGCGCCCGCGCCGACTCTTGGCTTTCTGGGCCGCGCGTTGGACCTGGGGCGTGTTGCTCAGACTGAACTGCACGCCATCGAGAGCCGTCAGCAGCCAACCGTGCCAGAACGAATCCGGGTGCCGCCGTTTCTGCGCCC
>CAZOTB010000177.1:0-12552 GCA_964582645.1 uncultured Verrucomicrobiota bacterium
TGGCGCAACCGGCTCATTGCAAACGACTTGCTCCGAATTTCCCAACACCCTCTATAAGTGAAAGATTTGTGAATGCACGTCGCGCCGTCGCGCCCAAAGCCAGAGACGTATTTCGCATTGCCGCGTACCAGGGGCCGACCGAGCCGGGCGCGCTCGAGAAGAATGCAGCGAACACGCTCCGCCTCCTCGCAGAGGCACACCGGAAAGGCGCAGACTTCGCCTGTATGCCCGAATGTTTCCTGAGCGGCTACGGCACTCCCGAGGAACTGCGCGCGGGCGCTGTCTCGGTCACGAGCGAATGGTTTCGGGACTGGGTGCGCCGATGCGCGTTCGGTGAGATGGTTTCGATCATCGGTCTGGCCGAACGCCGAGGCCGTCGGTTCCACAACAGCGCGGTGGTGGTCCATCGGGGGAAACTGCTCGGCGTCTATCGCAAATCCATCCCGGGCTCGGAACAGGAGCAGAAGTTGATGACCTACGTCAGCCATTTCCCAGTGTTCCGTGCGCGCGGCGTCACGTTCGGTGTAATCATCTGCTACGAGGCTTCGACCCTCGAGCCCTGCTTGCTGCTCGCCGAACGCGGTGCGCGCATCATCTTCGAGCCGCATTACTCGTTCATTCGCATGAAAGACGTGGACTGGCATCGTCAACGGGTGCGCAACCATCGCATTGCGCGGGCGGTCGAGAACGCTGTCTGGTTCGTGAAGGCCAACACCGTCACCGAACCCGGTCGCATGATGGGAGGACGCGCGGGCTTCGGCTACGGAGATAGCTTCATCCTCGATTCGATCGGCCGAGTTCGGGCCGAGTCCGGGCTGTTCACGTGCGGCTGGATCACGGCAGACGTGCCCAGGCGCGAACTGCGGGGGAAACGGCCATCGAGGATTCGGGCGAACGTGCCCAAAACTACCCGTATTCAAGTTGCCCGGTTGTACCGATGAAGAATCACGCGTCAGAAACTATGAACACCAAATTCCACATATCCCATCTTGTCGTTCTGATTACACTCGTGAGCGGAAGCGTCGCTTCGTTTGCCGCATCGCCGTCGTTCCAGAACACTTCCTCTCCCGATGGCTGGACCATTGTCCGAGGACAGGCCGAGACTGGCTCCGTGCTCGAGACAAGAGCGGCTGTCCCGCTGGAACTGGAGACCGCCGCTTCGCTGGAATTGCCCGTGGAGGCAACGCTCCGGTTTCGCGTTTCCGAAGGCGGCAGCGTCGGATTCACGGCGAGAGACGGGACCAACGATCTCAAGCCGCTGCTTCAGTGCTCGGTCCGGCTGACCGGTCACAATCAGGCACACGTGTCGGCGACGGCCTCGGGCGAGCAGATGGAAACGGACACGATCTCGACGCGCGTGTGGACGGGCATTCGTAAGAAATCCGGCGCGGTGGGGTATTCGTGGCGCTTCCCGAGGGTGAAGAATCTCTGGGAAGAACCCGATCGCCGCGAGATCGGGGCGGCCTACGCCGAACTTACGCCGTTCGATGAGAAGGTCTTCACGCTGCGCATGATCCTGACTCCCGCAGGCCGACAGGTCTGGCTCGACGACCGGCTCGTCGCCGAGGAACGAACGGCCAACCCGAAGCAGGCGCAGTTCGGCATCGTGGTTTCGAAGGGCGGAAGCGTTCTCTCTGCCGAGTTCACCGCAGCCCAGGAGGATGGCCGTTTCCTGCCACTGTCGCTCGCACACCACAGCCATGCGAAGGAGGGACAGCGCGGGCCATTGACCAAACTCGGATCGGAGAGCATTCCCGCTTATCTCAGTCAGCCCGGCCTCGATCTCGGCGCGACGCTCTATCGCTACCGGCTGACTACCGGCAGCGGCCCCGACGCGAGTTACGTGAACGGAAAAGCCTCCTGGCCGGGTGCGTTCGAAGTGGACCCGGCGACGTTCCTGTTCCGCGTTCCCTATCGCAACTATCAGAACGTCTGGCTGCTCGCGTGGCTCGACGAGAAACCGAACACCGTCCCACGCGGCACATTCCGATTCTTCCGACCCGATGCCGGGTATCCCGCGAGCACGGATTTCGAAGTCACCGATGCCGCGAAAATTCCGCAGAAGACAGCCGATGGCAAGCAACTGTATCTCGTACGCGTGCCCGTGGACACCGACCGCTTCCAAGGCTTCCGCGATATGGCTCATCAGTTCCTCGAATTCGAACTCAGCAAACCGGTCGCGCTCGGACGCAGCTATCCCGATCCGATTTACTACGGCTACCATCCCGCGGGTCTGCCGAGTTCGGTTCACGTGGTTGGCATTACGCTCGAAACCGCGCCGTTTGATTACAGCATCACGCCGAAGCAGTTCGGGTTCGTCTTCGAGCAGCCCGAGAAGCCGTCGTTTACCATCTCGGTGACCAACACCAGCGACAAATCGCTCGAGGCGACGGTGACACTTCACACGAAGAGCTTCGACGGCACGGAAACGAATTCCGTCAGCGGCAACTCGAAGCTGGAGCCGGGCGCGGCGGCGGACGTGGCGTTGAGCTTCGATCTCCAGCGGCTCGGCTGGCACGAACTCCGCGCGGTGGTCGAAGCCGGCGGCGTGACGCGTTCGAACACGCTGAGCCTGGTGTTGCTCCCGCCGAACACGCGCACTTACGGCACCGCTTCGAACGAAACGCGCTTCGGCATCTGGTCGCTGTGGGGTCATTACCTGCCGATGCAGGCGGGCACGTTCGAGCGCAACGAGACCATCCTCGCCATGTTCCGCAAGCTTGGACTGCGACGCATCGCCCTGCACAAGTCATTCTTCAAGGCCGACCAACTCAAACGGCACGACTTTCTTCCGAAGGCGCCGCACACCGACGTCGGCGTGTTTCACCGGCTTGACGAGAATGATCCCGAAGCGATGCGGAAAATGGTCGAGGCCGAACTCGCCCAGGTCGCCGAACTCGCGAAGGACTTCGATCAGACGTGCTATTTCTACGGCGGCGAATGGCATCTCGGCCGTGAGATCCAGTACGCGCCCTGGCCGCGCTACACGGGCGACGGCGACCGCGAGTTGAACGACGAGGAGCGACCGCGCGCCGAGAGGCAGACGAAAATCTTTACCGCCATCGGCAAGGCGATGCGCGAGAAATTTCCCAACACGAAGCTCTACCTGCAATGGGGCGCACCGCAGGGCACGCTTGCGTATCTCAAGTTCGGCATCCCGAAGGAGATCGTGGATTGTTTTGGCATGGACGCGCCCATGTTCGAGTTGCTGCCCGAGGTGTCGAACGTCACCGGCTCGATCAACAATCTCTGGTGGCTGCGCGCCGAAGCAGAGAAACTTGGCTGGCCGCGCCTGCCGATTGGTTGGTGCGAAGGCCCGTTCTTCCCGACCAACCCGGGTGCGCTCACCGAGAAGGAACAGGCTGAGTATCAGGTTCGGTACTGGCTCCTGGGTTTGGCGTACGGCATCGAGAACTTTGAAGCGAGCGTCGTGGATTTCGACGCCGGGAACTACTACGGCGCGGAGCATTACGGCGCGGGCTTGTTCCACCGTCTCCCGCTGGAGAACCCGAAGCCCGCGGTCGCTGCCATCGCCACGGCTACGACGATGCTGTGCGGCGCAGACGTGGCGGGCGGCGTGGACACGGGTGTGTTGACGACGTATTGCATGGCGTTCCAGCGTGCGAAGACGAAAGAGATGATCTACGCGTTGTGGCGCGTGAACGGCACAGTTGAGGCGACGTTGAAGGTGGCCGGCAAGGAAGCGGTGGTGACTGATTCGATGGGCAACGCGACGAAACTGCCGGTCAAGGACGGCACTGTAAGCGTCCGCATTTCGTCTTCGCCGATCTGGCTCACCGGCGTCGAGAAGATCGAGAGCTTCACCTTTGGGCCGCCCAAGTACGAGGAAGCTCCCGCCAGGATCGTTCGCACGGTCACGGAGTGGAAAGCCGATGAGTGGACGTTCGACACGTCCGAGGACAGGACATACGCCCACAATCATTTCGCGATTCGCCGCATCGCCAATCCGAACATGAAAGCCGAGGGACTGGAACGCGGCGTCCGGATCACATTGCCCGTCGAGCCGGGAGATCGCCCGCTGGTCACCCGGTATGCCGTGCTCAACCTCAAGAAGCCCGCCTTGATTCCCGGCAAAGCCACCGCGCTGGGGCTGAACGTGGACGGCAATGCGTCCTGGGGCCGCGTCGTCTTTCGACTTCGCGATGCCAAAGGTGAAACATGGACCTCGGTCGGCACGAAGGACGACTGGAATTGCGATGACACCCACGCCTGGTCCTACGTCAGTTTCGAAGGAACGCGCTACGTGCGTTTCCCGCTGCCCGGCACCCATCCCTATGACTGCTCGCGTGAGTTGGAGACGACCTGGTGGGGATCCCACGGCGGCGACGGCATCGTGGACCTTCCGTTGTCGTTGGAGAAGGTCTTTGTCGAAGCGCGGAACGAAGTGCCGTACCTGAGCGTGATGAAGCTGGTGCCGAATCGCACCTACACAATCGGAGCCGTCGTCGCCGAATACGACTCCGAAGCGGACACGACGGACGCCGCGATTGCGCTGAATCAGATTCGCAAGCCGTTGCCCGAGTGGACTGGGCCGACCGAGAACAAGATCGCGAAGTTGCTGACGGAAGGCGTCGGCGATGCTCCGGCAATCCGCGAGTTCGTGGAGCCCGGTCACTGGAACGACGGCCGTCGCATGATCATCCGTTTCGATGCCGCCGAGGGCCTGAAGTACAACCTGTACCTCTCGCGCTACGAAGACGGTCGCGGAGCCGAGTTGCTCAAGGCCGACGTGAAAGACAAGCAGTTGGTCGTCGGGCTCAAGCCGGAGGTCCCGCTCCATCTGTTCCTCACGTCGGTCGGCGCGGACAAGAAGGAGTCCAAACCATCCAAGCCCTTCCGGCTGGTGACGCGCGATAACTTCGCGGAAAAGTAACCGCGTAGCCACTGTTCCGAGTTCACGCTTCCGCGTGTCCGGCTCGCGGGAGGATTCGCACGCTGAAGCGTGAACTCTCAACGAGCGCCGCCATCGTTGCCCTCGCCGCCGGGCTTTGGTAGCGTGTCGCGCCAATGAACGGCAGGCTGCGCTTCTCTTCCCGAACCACGGCGGTGATCGCCCTGGTCTGGTTGATCGGAGGCTTGTGGCTGTACTTCGTTCATCTCGGCAAACGCGGATTGTTTCACGCGGGTTTGTGGCTGCTGGGGGATTCTGTCCGTCGGATCGGCATCCCTCCCGGCTGCGGCGGGCGCATCCTCGATGTCGGAGCGCTGCTGTTGTTGCTCGCGTCGGCGTGGTGCGTGGGACTGGCGATGTTGCGGGCGTTGCGCTGGATCGAGAAACTCGACACGCTCAATCACCTGCTCGCCATCGCGCTCGGTTTGGGACTCTGGGCGTGGTTTGTTCTCATCGCCGGCATGCTCGGAGCGATCGCTCCCGGGTTGTACGCGTTACCGGCGTTCCTCTCGCTGCTGCTGATCGTATGGCACAAACCGTGGCTGACGAAATCATGGAGCGTTTTCCGCCAGCGCGCGCGTGAAAAGCTGAGGCCGTTCGAGGTGTTCTTGATCGCCTGCCTCGTCCTGGGTGCCGTACTGCACATCATCCCGGCTTTCGCCCCCGAGATCGAGTACGACACGCTCGAGTATCACCTCGGTGCCCTCAAAGAATATCAAAAGGCGGGCCGCATCCATTTTCTCCCGCACAACTTCTACGCCAGCATGCCGTCGTTGACAGAGATGCTGTATCTCTGGGGCATCACGCTCCGCTCGTCCACGGTGGCGCATCTGATCCACGCCTCATTCGCGGGCCTGACTGCGATCGGATTGATCGCATTCGGAACCCGACTGGGCGGGCGTCAACTCGGTCTCACCGCTGCGACGCTGTATTATCTGCTGCCGTTCGTGACAGTGCTAGCCGAGACGGCGCGCATTGATCTGGCGACGACGTTCTTCGCGTTCCTCGCTGGGGCCGCGTTGCATCGGCACCTTTTTGACGCCGACAAGCACGCTCTCCGGCTCGCGGCGCTGGCAGGCGGCCTGGCGATGGCGACGAAATACACCGCCGGCCCCGTCGTGTTTCTCGCTCTGATTCTGGTGCTGCTCATCCACCGCAAGCAATCGTCCATTCTCCATCCCCGATCCTCCATTCTCTTTCTTGTTCTTGCTGTGCTCCCCGTGCTTCCCTGGCTCATCAAGAATGCAATCTTCACCGGCAACCCGGTCTATCCCCTCGCCAACGGCATTTTCCAGAGCCCGTTCTGGGACGACGTGTGCGGAGCGCGCTTCCACAAACATCACGCGCCGTCGTTCGGCACCTTCGCGGCATGGGCCAGCCTCGTGGTCTCGCCCTGGTCGCAATCAGTCCGCGAATCGTTCTCCTCGCCCATCCTGCTCTTATTCGCTCCGATGTTCCTGCTCGTCGGCAAAGCCGAGTCGCGCTGGAAGTTCTGCGCCTGGTACGCCTTGCTCATCTACGCATGCTGGTGGGCGTTCACGTTTCGCCCGTGGCGCTTTCTGTTTCCCGCGATGCCGTGGTTCGCGCTGCTCGGCGCGATGGCCGCCGTAACGCTCGACAAGGAACGCACCATCGGGTTGCTGACGCGCGCCGCGCTGGCGATCCTGCTTGTGTTCAATCTCAACTACAGCTTCATCATCAACGCCGTGGACATCAACAACGCCGATCAGTTCCCGCCCGAGACCAGCAAGCTGGCGGTGTTCTTCGGACGTGTCTCCCCCTCCGAGTATCTGGGACGGATCTATTTCACCATCGGCTGGATGGCCAAGAATCTGCCGCCCGACGCCACCGTCCTCTACGTCGGCGAAGCGCGCATCTACTACACGCCTCACCGGGTACTCGCCAACACGGTCTATGACCGCAGCATCGTCGGTGAGATGGTTGCGCGCTCGAAAACGACCGACGATGTGCTGCGCGAGATGCGCGCCCAGGGTGTCACCCACATCTACATCAACAAGGACGAACTCGACCGCGTTGGTCGGAACTACAAGTATCTCCAGGACATGAACTGGCCGTTGTTCAACCAATTCCTCGAATCGCACACACGCGTCTTCTTTCGCAACAACGCGCACACGGTGTACGAACTCCTCCCCGGCAAAACGGCGGCGGCAAATACACCATGAAAGTCTGCCACATCATCACCCGCATGATCGTCGGAGGCGCGCAGGAGAACACGCTCCTGACCTGCATCGGGCTCAAGCGCGACTACGGCTGCGAAGTGGATCTCGTGACGGGGCCGACCGAGGGGCCGGAGGGGACGTTGATGGACGCGGCGCGCGCGGCCGGGATCGAGCCAATCATCGTTCCCACCCTGATCCGTGCTGTCGTACCAGACAAGGACCTGGATGCTCTCCGCGACCTGCGACTGGTTGTGCGGCGCGGGCGCTACGACATTGTCCACACCCACAGCGCCAAGGGCGGTATCCTCGGACGCATCGCCGCGCACCGGGAACACGCGCCTGTGGTCATCCACACGATTCACGGGCTTTCGTTTCACGAGTATGAGAAGTGGTGGCGCAACCGTCTCTACATCGCCGCCGAGCGATACGCCGCGCGATTCACCACACATTTCATTTCCGTCGCCGACACAATGACGCGCAAGTCGCTCGCGGCGGGCATAGGTCGGCCCCATCAATACAGCACCATCTACAGCGGGATGGACATCGGCGCGTTCGTCGCCGCAGCGGAGGGGGCCGCCGAGCTACGCAAACGGCTCGGCATCCAGCCGGATGAGTTCGTCATCGGCAAGATCGCGCGGCTGTTCGAACTGAAAGGACACGAGTTCCTCCTTGCCGCCGCCCCGGACATCGTCAAGTCGGACCCGCGCGTGAAGTTCCTGCTCGTGGGCGACGGCGTGCTGCGTCGGCCGCTCGAAAACGAAGTGATCCGGCTCGGCTTGGAGAGACATTTCCTCTTCGTCGGCCTGGTTCCGCCGTACGAGGTGCCGCGGTACGTTGGCTGCATGGACGCCCTCGTTCACCTGTCGCTGCGCGAAGGTCTTGCGCGCGCGCTGCCGCAGGCGATGGCCGCGGGCAAGCCTGCCATCTCGTTCGACATTGACGGCGCGGCGGAAGTGGTGCGCGATGGCGAGACGGGATTCCTGCTCGCGCCCAAGGACGTCGAGGGGCTCAAGCGCGCGGTCATTCGACTGTTGCAAGATCGCGCGCTGGCCACTACGATGGGCGCGCGTGGTCGGGACCTCGTGAAGCAAAAGTTCTCGCAGGAAACCATGGTGCGGCACATCTACGAACTGTATCAACGACTCGCCCCGAGCGTATGACATTCCTGAAAACGATCCCCGCCGCCGCGGAGAACCTGTACCTGGCCGTCTTCGACGTCGCGCTTCTGCTCGCGCTGGTGTTCACGCCGTTGTGCTGCAAGTGGTCGTTCAAACTCGGCCTGCTCGACGATCCCGGCCACCGCAAGATTCACAGCACGCCGATCCCGTTGATGGGCGGGCTGGCGGTGTTCCTGGCGTTCGTCATCACGGTGTTGCTCGGTTTTTTCGGGTTGCTGGCATTCGGCCGGTCGTGGGGGTTCGATGCCTATGTGGACGGCGCCTGGAAGGTCGCGTACCGGCTGTTCGTAATTCTCTTTGGCGCCATGTTCGTAGTTGGACTCGGCATGCGCGACGACAAGGAGGACCTGCATGCCGGTGTGAAACTGGCGGGTCAGATTCTGGTGGCGTTCTTCATCGCTCTCTCGGGTCTGCGGATCACGGTGTTCGTGGACAGTGTTGTGGTGAGCTACCTCATCACGATGCTCTGGATCGTCACGATCATCAACGCGATGAACTTTTTCGACAACATGGACGGTCTCTGCGGCGGCGTGGGACTTATCTGCGGGGCGATGTTCGGCTTGATTGCCGCGATCAACGGACAGTTCTTCGTGTGCGTCCTGGCAATGGCATTCTGCGGGGCGCTGCTCGGTTTCCTGCCGTTCAACTGGAGTCCCGCCAGAATCTTCCTGGGCGATGCCGGCAGTCATTTCGTCGGCTACATGCTCGCGGTGCTTACCATCCTGGCGACGTTTTACACCAGCAGCCGTCCGACGGCATTGGCGTTGATCATCCCGATCATCGTGTTGAGCGTGCCGTTGTTCGACATGGCCGCGGTGAGCGTCATCCGCGCCGCGCGTGGCCAGCCGATCTACAAGGGCGACGTCAACCACATCTCGCACCGGCTCGTGCGCGCCGGGTTGTCCAAGCCGGTGGCGGTGAGCGTGATTTACCTGATCACGTTCGCGTTGGGTTTGAGCGCGCTGGTGTTGCTCTGGGCGAACATCTGGACCTCGCTCATCCTCTTCGTGCAATGCCTGGCGTTTCTGGTCGTCGTGACGATCATGGAGCATTTTGCGCAGAAGAAAACGGGCACGCAGCCAGCCACTCTCACCCCCGCGAAGCCCATGACTCCCGATCCGAGAGAAGTGAACAGCGGGAAACATTGATTCCCAGCAGCGCGCAGAGGTCTCACTTCCCACTCAACAGTCTCCATCGTCGCTCGCGCAAGCACGAGGCCGACTTCGGGAACTTCTCATAGTCCACCAACTCCTTGGCCAGCGATTCGGGAGCGAGGACGGGAAGATGCGTTGCAGCGAGTCGCAAAATAGAGTGCTGTTTCCAAACGGAACAGCCTGCTTCTATGGGGAGCGGACGTGAAAACACCAACGATTTCCTTCCCCGCGGTCGCAGTGGTGGCATTCATCGGCTTTCGCTTCGCAGCCGAGGCGGAACTCGTGCTCGTCAAGGACGGGAAGGATCCGATCGAAATTCTGACCCCGCCGGGCGAGAAAACGCCCGAGCAGGCCGTCGCAAGACACCTCGCCCAGTACCTCGAGACAATCTCCGGCGCGAAGTTCTCAGTCGCCACTGCCCCGACTTCACTACCCGAGCGCGCCATCTTCGTTGGCTCAGTCGAACCATCCCGCGCCGACGGTCTCGGTCCACACGATTTCCGCATCCAGGCCGGGAAGCAGCGGTTGCAACTGGTCGGCGGCAGTGCGCAGGGCACGCGCGCGATGAAACTGGTCGGCGAGCCCGCCGCGACCAACGTGAAGATGGCTGCCGAAACGGCGGCGAGCGAAGGACACCATCGTTCAGACCGTCGAGATGGCCGAGGACGGCGGCGTCATGATCACCGCGGCATTGGGCGGGCCGAAACACAGCGCCTCCGTCACGACCGTGTATGCCTTTGGCGCGACGCGCACGAACGTCGGCGTCGAAGCCCAGGCGAACGACAACACCTGGGGCGCGGTTGCGCTTCCCTCGGGAACGAACGCCATCCTCATTCCCGCCACGAGCGCATTGCGGGTGCGGCTGCCCGGCAAGGCTTGCATGATGGTGGACGCGTACCGTTCGCCCCCGGCTGCCGGCGGGACGATCGCGTTCGATGAGAAGCAGCGCACCCTGACGACCACGGTCCAGATCGCGGCGTCGAACGCGAAAGGGAAAAGCGGCGCGTTCTTGACCCGCCGAATCGAAGTGCAGCCTCTCGATACGCGGCGGTAGATCAGTTTGGCTGAACCATGCCGGTGCTGTCGCCGGTGCTGGTTTCCAACGTGTAGAGCGTTGCGCCCGTGATCGTGCCGAGAGACTCGGCCAGAACCAAGCCGTCGATCGGCTGATCCGTCGTGGGATCGTACGCGCCGACTGTTCCGCCGAGGTCCAGAAAGTCGAACTTGCCGTTGTCGTTGAGATCGGAGCCGATGCCTTCCGCGACCGCCGTGGCGACGATGTCCTGGATCGTGTGGGCAGGAACGGGGATCGCTCCCGTGCCGGCGACGATGTTCGAGATCCGCGCGGCGTGAACGCTGATTACATCGCCGGCCGTGTCGCCGGATCCGGCAAAGAGTCCGCCCATGCCGGCCACGCCATACGCGCCGCTGAAATCGCCAATGGTGCCGCCGTCAAACGTGATATTCTCGATCGTGCCTCCATCGCCGTCCTTGTTGCCCATGCCGCCGCTGCCGGCGACGATGGAACGGACAAAACCGGTCCCCGAAATGACGAACTTCTTCACGTCGCCGCCGTCGCCACCGTCTTTGGCAGAATACTGTCCGGTCGAGATTCCATCGCCGCCGTTGCCGGCCGCGAGGTTCGCCTCGCCACTGACATCGAGCGTGCCGTCATCGAGTCGTCCGCCGTGACCACCGTTGATTCCGACGCCGCCGACGCCGGCGGTGACGGTGATGTCCGCACCGGTGAGTTCGAACTGTTCGGCGTGACCACCCTGTCCTCCCGAGGTGCCGTTGTGGTTGGTGGTATCGGCCTGGCCGCCGCTGCCGGCGTTGAGCACGAGGTTGCCGGCGGTGGCGACCACGAGGTCAAAGATCGAGCCGCCCGGGCCGCCTCGGCGGACATCGAGCGTGTTGCCGTAGCCGTTGCCGGCGGTGAGGGTGACGTTGCCGGTGATGGAGTTGCCGGGCAGACCGCCAATGCGGTTGTTGAAAAGGCCGCCGCCGGCGCCGCCGGTCTCGGTGTTCTCGTCGTCGCTGAACATCGCCGAGGTGAATCCGCCGCCGTTGCCGGCCGTGAACGTGACATCGTTCGCCTCAATGATCTGGATGAACCCGATGCTGCCGCCGTTGTTGCCGACGCTGCTCCCGCCGCCGCCGTTGCCGGCGGTGAGAACCACGTTACCTGGCGTCGTGATGATCAGGCTGTTGATCTCGCCGCCGAGTCCGCCGGTGCCTTTCTCGGAGGCGGTATTGATCGGGTCGTAGGTGGCGCCGTTGCCGCTGGTGACCGTCACATCATCGCCGGCGGTGATGTCGAACCCGAAGACCCCGCCGCCGTAGTTGCCGAAGCGTCCGCCGGAGCCGCCGCTGCCGGTGAGGATCGTGACCGTGCCGCCCGCATCGAGGATGGTGAGATCGGCAAACACATTGAGCTTGCCCGTGACGTGGCCGCCGAGTCCGCCGCTGCCCTTTTCGCCATCGAGGTTGGCAGTGTCGGGGGTGCTGCCGCCGTTGGTGCCGATCAAAAGGATATCGCCGCCCGCGATGACATTGACTGCCTCGATATAACTGCCCTGGCCGGCTTGTTTGGTGGCATTGCCGCCCAGGCCGCCCGAGGTATTCATGCTCACATCGCCGGCCGCCTCCAGATCGCCATTCATGAAAAAGCCGGCGTTCCCGCCGCGGCCCTTGGCGCCGGGGAGATCGAGGATGCTGCCGCCCGCGCCGGCATCAATCACGACGTTGCCGCCGGTGGAGGTGATGCTGAATTCCTCGCATTCGGTGCCGTTGCCGCCCCTCTTGAATCCATCGCCGCCGCTGCCGGTGATGATGGTCACGTTCCCGGCGGTGGTGATGGTCAGGTTCTTGCAGTCGCCGGCATCGCCCCCGTTCTTGTCCGTCGAATCTCCGCCGTCGCCGAGCGCGATGGTCAGGTCACCCGTGTCGGCGCTGACCAGGATGTTGTCCATCCTGCCGCCGTCATCGCCCGGCTCGGGTGCGAAGGCCAGCAGCATGACGGGGGCACCGGCAGGGAAACTGATCATCCGCGCGCCGGCCGCGGTGCCGTTGCGGATTTCGGTGGCACTTGCGACAGAGACGTTCGTCAAATCATGTCCCGCGAGGAT
>CAZOTB010000178.1:0-12478 GCA_964582645.1 uncultured Verrucomicrobiota bacterium
CCGCGCCCAGTTTCTTCCCAGCCGTCAGGCTGACGCAAGCGAATTCCCAATCCGACTTTCCCGCGCTTTCCGCGCCGTGCATTGGCCGGCGCGATTCCCGACCCGAACATCGAACCCTGCGGAGGTATTGCGTGAAGAAAACGACCCATCATGCAAAGCGTTTGTTTATCGTGGATGACCATGCCATCGTACGGACAGGATTGGCCCGGTTGTTGGAGACACAATCCGACCTGACGGTTTGCGGCGAGGCAGAGGACGCCGCTCAAGCCATCGAAGGTGTCGCCCGCGCCCGCCCGGACCTGGTCATTGTGGACCTCGTGTTGCCGGGCCGGGACGGACTGGAGTTGATCCGGGATCTGTCTCACCGGCACCCGCGGATTTTGCTCCTGGCTTTCTCCGTCCACGACCACCACAGCTACGCCGAGCGCGCCTTGCGCGCGGGGGCCAAAGGTTACGTGTGCAAGAGTGAAGGACTGGCGGCGCTGCTCACGGCCATCCGTCGCTTGCTCGCGGGACAGTCGTACATCAACCCGAAACACTCCGAGTCGTTGGTCATCCAATTTCTGCGCAAGGACGGTGAATCCAAGGCAAGCGGCGTCGAGTTGCTCAGCGACAGGGAACGGGACATCCTGCGGCGCATCGGCGAATGCCAGAGCACCCGCCAGATCGCCGCGCAACTGCGTCTGAGCGAGAAGACGATTCAGTCCTACCGCGAGAGCATCAAAACCAAGCTGAACCTGCGCAACGCCCGCGAGTTGACCCATTTCGCTTTCCAGTCATCGCAGCGACCGAACCAAGCGTAGCGCAACCATCCCGGTTGCGAGCTCTTCACTCCACGCTCAACTCGCATCCGGTCACGCTCGGGCAACAAACGTGGGAACGCGCCCGGCAATGAGCGACCCGGGAATTTCCCGGTCGCCCACCGGGAAAATCCCGGTGCCCGTACCGGGAATCTCCCGGTAGTGAATCCGGGATTTTCCCGGTTCACACACCTCGGCGTCTGCGGTATCCCATCGCGCCGTAGGAACTGGGGGAGTACTGACAACGGAATGCGGACGGGGCTCGGGTCGTCGCTCGCTTCCTGTGAGGAGCGCGCGAACATGAAGCCCGGCAACGTGCTTCCCTCGCGGCAGGGGCTGCTTCCCCTGCGGCAGGTGATGCACCTCCGGGCGGAGGTGTTGACGCCCCCTCTCCGATGGGGCGCACCCCTTTTGGTTGGAGGCTCACCCCTTGCCGCTGGAGTAGCACCCCATACCGCTGGAGACTCGCCCCAAGCCGCTGGAGGCGCGCCTCCAATCGCAGGAGATTCGCCCCTTTTCATTGGAGATTTGCCCCATTTTACAAGGGATTTGCCTCCTGCCGCGGGAGAATCACCCCATAACGGCGGAACCGAGCCCCACGACGACGAGGACGATTCTGGCCATGAAAATCATCGAATTCGACCAAGGGTACCTCTGGGACGACCCAAATCTTCGCTTGGGCGACCCGAGTTACCTGCTCGAACCCGGAGACCCCGGCTATGTGCCACCAGCGACACCGATCAACCAACCCCCAACGAAAAGGAAACGAATGAAACGCAACACCTACTTCCCGACGCGCGCGGCTGACCAGATCACCTGGTTGGTGAATTTTGCAAATAAACTCCCCGGCTACGCCGCCACGGTGGGCCTGACCCCGGCGCAGTCCGCCGCCGCCGTGGCCGACGCCCTCTGGCTGGTCTATGTCCTCCAATCCTGGCTCGGCGCCGCGCGCGCGTTCGCGCTGGCCTGCACCGACGCGGCCACCGAAGCGCAGACCGGCGACGGCTCGGCATTGATGGTGTTGCCGGTCTTCACGCCGCCCGCGTTGCCGGCGGGCGTGGTGGCGGTCAACACCGGCGCGCTCGATCGTATCCTGTCCGTCGCGTCAGACATCAAAGGGCACAGTGGTTTCACCGAAGCCATCGGCACCGACCTTGGCGTAATCGGACCGGAAAAGGGCGCTCCCGATTTTGCCACGTTGGCGCCCGCGTTCAAAGTCACCCGCACGCCCGCCGGCGTGAACGTCGGCTGGGGCTGGGGCGGCAACGCGGAGTTCCTCGACATGATCGAGTTGCAGGTGGATCGCGGCGACGGTCAGGGCTGGGTGATGCTCGCCTACGACACGACGCCCGGATACACCGACACCTTCGCGCAACCCTCCGCGCTGACGAAATGGAAATATCGCGGCATCTACCGCGTCGGCGATCAACGCGTCGGCCAATGGAGCGCCGAACAGACCGTCACCGTCGGCGGGTGAGGCCGAGGGTAGGGCGTGACCGCCGGGCGCGCCGCAGTGGGAACGATACCGGACCACGGAGGGCACGGAGACACGGAGAGGCAACCGCTGATGCTTGCCCGCCTGTGGTGGCACGCGGATAGGACAGGAGAAGGAGAGAGACATGAAACTGCGAAATCGAGCTAACCGACTTCCATTGGCATTTGGATCGCTCACCTTGCTGCTCTTGCTCACGCTCACCCCGCTGCCCGCGCAGGAGCCGGCGGCCGAGGGCGAAGCGGCCGCGCCACCCGCAGCCGAGGCTGCTCCCCCGCCCGAAGAGGAAGGCGGCGGCGAGGCGGCGGCGTCCAGTTCGCCGCCCACTCCCGAGCTGCAAACCAGCCAGCCTTCCGCAGCAAACCCCGCTGGTGACATCCTGAATTTCCAAGCCGACCTATTCACAGGCCGGTTCAGCTACAGCGTTCCAGTCGTCGTGCCACCGGGTCGCCAAGGCTCTCAACCCGGCATCGCGTTGAGCTACAACTCCCAGGGCGCCAATGGCTGGTGTGGGGTCGGTTGGATGCTGGATGTGGGCTACATCCAACGCGAAACTCGTTACGGAGTGCCGATTAAGTGGACGGGAACCATGCCCACGAACCAATACGACGACGCGAAAGGGTTCGTGTTTTCTTCGGGTGGCGTCGGCAGCCGTCTCGTGAACATCGGAGGCAATGAGTTTCGAGCCGAAGTGGATGGCGCATTCCTCAAGTTCACCTACGTCACCAACGCAACCGACAACTACTGGCGGGTCATGGACAAGGCCGGCAATCAGTCCTTCTTCGGTGAGGCGAGCACCAATCGCATGGAAAACACAAAGTTCCCAGCGGGCAAACCGGACAGCACGTTTCGCTGGGCGTTGAACCGAGTGTTGGACGTGAACGGGAACACCACGCACTTCAACTACACCACCCACAGCAATCAATTGTATCTGGCCAAGATCAGCTACAACGGTCATACCAACGGAATCAGTGAGACCCACACGGTGGACTTCATACTGGATACGCCTGAGCGCACCGACCGTTCCACCACTTTCCAGCCCGGTTACCGGGTCCAAACGCGGAAGCTCCTGAAGGAGATTCACGTCAAGGTCGGCGCTTCCCAGGTGCGCAAGTACGTCATCACGTACACCAACTCGCCGAGCACGACCCGGTCGCTGATTGCCTCGGTCGCGCAGTTCGACTCTAGCTACGGCAACTCTTTGCCGCCGCTCACGTTCACCTACCAGGCGCAGCAGTTTGGCTTCGGCCCCTCCAACAACTGGACCGGTCTGTACAGTCAGGGACAGACTGGCCAGCGCTGGAATGCGATTCGCGGGCACAATACTTCGCAAGAATACAGCGTGGAATTGCTCGACATGGATCGGGATGGACTCCCTGACCGCGTCATGTCGCGGGTCAGCTCGCCTTGGACGAACTACTTCGCGCTCCAGTTCAACACCGGCACGAATTTCTATCCGAGCACAACCAACTATCTTTTCGCGCCCTTGGACAGCCAGGGGCAAACCGGACAGGGCTGGAACAGTGTGCGGGACATTGACAGTGATGCCACGATTGTTGATATGGCCGACATTGATGGTGACCTGCTGCCGGATCGCGTGATGCGGAAGTTCCAAAACCCGTTCACGAACTTTTTCGTGCAATTCAGTACCGGCATTCCCGGCAACTCTGCCTTCACACCAGATGAGTCCTGGGGACCGGTCACAAACGAGGCTGCCTCATCGGATTGGCGATCCATTCGGGCTGGCGCCAACGTTTATGTGGATCTGCTTGATATGAACGGCGACGGCCTGCCGGACCGCGTCGCCCGGCGCGACGTGACGTGCCCGCCGTGTCCACCGTATGACCGCTTCAAGGTGCAACTCAACACCGGGAGCGGCTTTGGCACCCTGCTCGACTGGATGACTCTCACCAGCCAGGGTGAAACCAACCAGTCGAGTTGGAGCAGCGTTTACGGAATTGATGGGAATGTGAATACCAAGGTGGGCCTCTATGACATCAACGGAGACGGGTTGCCCGACCGCGTGATGCGAAAACTCAACGCCCCGAAGGATAACTTCATCGTGCAGTTCAACAACGGGGCCGGCTTCGAGACGACCGAGGACACTTGGGGACCGTTGGAGAACCAAGGACAGGGGGGCGACGGCTGGGTGAGCCCGGTCGGCAGCAGCAGCGGCGACATCTTCAACACGCTCGCCGACATCAACGGCGACGGACTGATTGACCGCATCATGCGCAAGGCCACAAGCCCCTACACCAATTTCGTAGTTCAACTCAACACAGGGTACGGGTTCGCGGCCAGCACAAACTGGGGTCCTGTTGTCACCCAGGGGCAAAGTGGCTCCGGCTGGGGAAGCGTCGTCAATATCAACAGCAGCGATACCGTGGTGGATTTCGTTGACATCAACGGTGACGGCCTGCCGGACCGCATCATGGAGCGAGCCACATCGCCATATACCAACTTCTGGATCGTGCAGTTGAACAAAGGGCCGTTCCCGGACCTGATGAACACGATCAGCAACAGTCTGGGCGGGGCCGTGCAGGTGAGTTACCGGCCTTCCACGCAGCTCGATAATCGCGACATTGCATGGTCGGGCAATCCGTGGGATTCCGGCGCCGTCGGCTTGCTGCCGATCCCTGTCAACGTCGTCTCGAACATCGTCGTCTCGGATGGTTTCGGCAATTTCAACACCAACAAGTATGAGTTCAGCGGCGGATTCTTCGATTATGTCGCCCGCGAGTTCCGTGGGTTCAACATGGCGAAAGTGATTGATCCTCTCGGCACAACCAACCTCACCTACTTCCATCAGAGTGGCGGTCGCGACGACAGCGCCAACGGCGAGTACCAGGACCCCGATTCCCATGCGAAGAAAGGCATTCCGTACCGGCTGGAAACGTGGGGCAACGATGGCCTCCTCTACAATCGTACGCTCAACAAAGTGGAAGAAGTCGTCCTCTACAGCAACACGACTTCCCGGCTGACCTGGACCTTCCCGTTCATCGCCCAGACCGTCTCGATGGAGTACGAAGGCGTGAGCAGCTACCGGGCGATCGCGCGGCAGTTTTTCTACAATGCCTCGGCTGGCAACCTTGCTTCGAGAGGGAACCTCACCAATGAAGTCAACTATGGCGAGGTCACCAACATCAACTTTAGCACTCACGCGTTCACCGATGTCGGCTCCGACTCGCTCTACACCGACGTAGGCTACACGACGCTGGCCAACACGAACATCCTCAACAAGCCCACCAGCATGAGGATTTACACCGGCGCGGGACAGACCGGCAAGATGCGCGAGACGCTTTATGAGTATGATGCCCGCGGCAACCGGACCTTGCAGCGGGCATGGCTGGAAACACCCTCCAGTTACATCACCAATAAATTTGGCTATGACTCGTATGGCAACCTCGTCAGCAGCACCAATCAGGTTGGCATCGTCAGCACCACCGTCTTCGACAGCACGTATCAAACGTTCCCGGTCAAGGAGATCACGAGCACCTTCACGAACCAGGCCTCGTTCGACGTTCGCTCCGGCGCTGCCACCAACGCCATTGACCCGAAGGGACTCGTCGTCGCGGGGCAGTACGATCTGTTCTTCCGCATCACCAACAGCCTCATCTCCACCACCGCCTTCGGCACGCCCACGCTCTGGCGTTCCCGGTTCAGCTACAACCTCGGCGGCATGGGTGGCGGGATCAGCTCCAACTACGTTCACCAAAAAGTCAACGACGCGGTGGATGCCACCAATGGCCACGAATCGCGCAGCTACAGCGATGGGCTCGGACGTGGCGCACAGACTCGCGTAGAGGCCGAGAATGGCCAGTATCGCGTGGCGGACGTTGTGTATGACCAGCGCGGCAACATCAACTACACGACAATTCCTTATTTCAGCTCGGGTTTAGCCTTCGGCACGGAAGGCACTTCCAAACCCAAGACGATCAACGAGTACGATCCCATCGGCAGGCTGTTTCGCGTGACGCCGCCGAGCGGCGAGGCCAATTCGCCCACCGGCCCCGTCTCCACTGCATACCGCGATGGAAACAATCCTTGGGCAAACATCGGCACGAATGCCGAAGGCAAGGTCGCGAAGTCGTTCCACGACGCCTATGGACGCACGATCCAAGTGGCCGAGATCAATAACGGCACGACGCTCACTACGACCTACAACTTCGACAAGCTTGGAAGCCTGACGAATGTCATTGATGCCGCCGGGAATCTGCTTTCGACGATGAAGTACGACACGCTCGGGCGGAAGACCAACATGACTGATTCGGCCATGGGATCATGGAGCTACTACTATGACGCGGCCGGGCGGCTAACGAACCAGGTGGATTCGAGAAGTCAGAAAATCGTCCTTCAATATGCAGACGCAATCGGACGTCTCACCAGTAAGATTCTCTACAACAGTGCTGGCGTCGCCGTGTTCACGAACCTCTACGCCTACGACACCGGCGATGGCTCCCACACGGTGTATCCGGGTCAACTCTTCAAGGTCACCGACCGGGAAGGCGACGAGCGATACAGCTATGACGTGCGCGGGCGCGTGCTCAAGACAACTCGAGTTGTCACGAAGAACGGTGGCACCTACGCGACCCAGAGCACGTACGACGACGCGGACCGGGTCAGCACGCTCACCTATCCAAACAGCGTGGCGCAACTCCAATACACCTACGACACCGGTGGCAACCTGACGAACGTCCTTGCTCTCTCCGGTACCGGCATTCGGAATGAAAACTTCTACACCGCAAAGGGCTTCAACGAGGCCGGACAGGCAACCAACACCGTCTTCGGCAACAGCGTAACCAACACGTACACGTACTACACGAATACCTTTCGGCTGAAGCAAATGGTTGCTGCGAGCTCCTCGACGAACGTCCAGAACCTGACCTACTTCTACAACAAACTGTCCAGCCTCACCCAGATCACCAACGGCATCACGGCCTACTCAGGAGCTGCCTCACCGACCGTGACCAGCATCCAGTACGACGATCTCGACCGACTTACAAACTACGTCCACAACGGGACCACGTACCGGTTCGGCTACAACGCCATCGGCAACGTCAGGACCAACACCGAGTTCGGTACCGGCGCCTACACGTACCACCCCACCAAGTTCCACGCCGTCACCAATGCAAACGGCAAGAGTTATTCTTACGACCTCTGCGGCAGCATGACCAATCGCTTCGGCGCGACACTGACCTATGACGAAGAAAATCAGCTTCGACAGTACACCCACGGCGCGGGAACGAACGTGGTCTTTGGTTATGACGACGGCGGCGAACGTCTCTGGAGAACCAACCTCGTCAACGGTGCGTTCACGCTCTGGATCGGCGGCATCTACGAAATCAAAGGCGGCAAGACGCTCTGTCACGTCTTTGCCGGTGGTCGCGTCTGTACTTTCCAGCCGAGCAACGACGCCTGCGTCAAACTCCAGCGCGACTACCCGTGGTTCGCCTTCTGCGCCCGCGCCTTCACTGCTGCTTTGACCTGGCCGTTCAACGAAGGCCGCTGCCTTTACACTCTGCTGTTGATCCCTCTGCTCGGTGTTCTCTGTGTCTCTGTGGTGAGCCGCTGGCTTGGTCTGCTCTCAGCGCGCATTTACTGGCTGCGTTTCTGGTGGAAAAATATGTCTCGCGCAAAGACGCAAAGGCGCAAAGCTTTCTGGTCTTGGCGTCTTGGCGACTTGGCGGTTGGCTTCCTCCACGCTCTTCTCCGGGATTTCCGTGAATGTGGGAGTCGCCTCCGCGCGACGACCGGTTCTGCTTCTTCGTTCAGCGTTCAAAGTTCTGCATTCGACGTTCAACGTTCAAGCTGCTACTTCCCCCGTTCTCCCATTCTCCGTTTCGCCCATTCCGTGATCAGCGTCGCCCTCATCGTCTCCCTCTTCCTCGCCACTACGGTCGAGGTCAAGGCCGCACCCACATACGACCCGGTCTTCTACTACTACACCGGCGATCATCTCGGGAGTTCTAACGTGCTCACGGATCGATGCGGCAATATCGTCCAGCATTACGAATACAGCGGCTTCGGCAAAGAACGTTTCAAGGACAACACGTCCGCCTTCTCCATCTCGAATCGCTATACCGACCAGACGCTCGATGAGGACACCGGCCTCTACTATTACGGCGCGCGCTACTACGATCCGGAGCTTGCCCGCTTCATTCAGGCGGACTCCATTGTGCCAGACCCAGGCGATCCTCAGTCCCTGAATCGTTACTCCTACGTCCTCAACAATCCATTCAAGTACACCGACCCGAGCGGCCACGAGATAATCACTGCAATTGTGGTGGGCGTGTTAGTCGGTGCCGCCATCGGCGCTGCTGCGGCAGCAATACAGGGCGGTAATATTTGGTTGGGTTTACTAGCCGGCGCTCTCTCAGGCGCGCTCGCAGGGGCAGGAGTTGGAATTGGGGGTGCAGTTGCAACTTCAATGGGAGCGGATGCGGGTGTTGGTGCTGCGATTGGCGGTGCAATTGGGGGTGGTGCCGGAGGAGCAGCGGGAGCCGCAATACAAGGAGGTAACATCGGGCTTGGCGCAATCATTGGCGCTGCCAGCGGTGCTCTCTTTGGATACCTTGATGCTAATGTGAGCACAACATTGGAGAGTAGCGCTCAAGGTGGTAGTGCGACTTTGACAATGTCTGGTTCGGGCTCTCCACCACCGGCGGGAGGAGGCTTCTGGTCGAACGCCGGCAACACCTTCCGTAACGTGGTAAACAAGGTTTCGCAGACATTGTCCAACATCAATGCGGGAATTCAGGCGATCCGCGTGTTGCCCAACGAAGTTTCCGCAGGAATCGCCGCTGGTGCTACGGCTGGCGGATCCTCAACGTACATCTCGGCCGCAAGCGGGCCTGCGCCCGCGCGCTACGTCCCGTCCAGTCCAACACCGGGGTACAGATATGACGCGTTAGTCTTTGCACAGACTAGGTTCATAGGGACTCCGGCAGGAGAAGCAATTGCGTTTGACAACGCCGTGATGTTCCTCACCACGGCAGCGGGCGCGGGAGGAGAAGCCAGACAGCTCACTTATCTCTACCACAAAGTGGGCGCGAGTGGACAGCACCTGAAATACGGGATTACGAAAAGCCCGACAACGCGTTATACGCAAGCTGAACTCGGCGGTGGCAGGCTGAGGATTCTTGCGAGCGGATCCAAAGAGGAAATGCTTGCACTTGAACGCAATCTCCATTCAACATTGCCTATCGGCCCTCAGGAGGGCCAAAGATTCTATATTGATTTACAAGTTACAAAAGGGCTTAAGGCTCCTCCCTATTAAACACCTATGAAATATCAGCTTGTGTTGCAATGGCCGGCCTCCTCGATCAAAGACTATGATGCGGTGGTCGAGATTGAAAACGTCTTAGAGGCCGCTTTGACAGGCGATTGTGAGATCGACGGTCATGATGCGGGCTCAGGAGAAGTGAACATATTCATCCTGACAGATGATCCAATTGGGTTATTCGAGGAGATACGCGCCGCTCTCGGAAGTCATGATTTCTGGATAGATGCTCGGGTGGCATATCGTGAGCGAGCAGGAAGCGATTATTCAGTTCTCTGGCCCAAAGATTTGACTGAGTTCAAAGTTAAGTAGTACCCAGCCAGCATGAGCGTCACACAGCCATGAGGGTCACATCTTCAATTTTCACAAATCACACAGCCATGAGGGTCACATCTTCAATTTTCACAAATGAGTTGACGTGCCGAGAGCGGGCGACGTTGAGAGTCGAAGGCTGTGAGCAAACGGCCGGAGGATCGAGGATTGAAGATCGAGGATGGGCGCCTCATTCGGAGGGTAATTGGGGATTCGTAATTGGTAATGAGGAAGAGGGAGACGTGCCGGAGAGCTGATGAAACTGCAGTACACCAGAACCGTCCGTTGTTCCCGCATCGGCGTTATTCGCGTAATTCCCGGTTCCAGATTTTCGTGTCCCTTCATGCTCTTCGTGGCCATTCTGTTCTCTACCGCAGATTTCGCAGAGACCGCAGATGAGGCGAGGAAAGCCGAGAGAGGAGAGTCGAGAGCTGAGAGCCAGATAATTCTCGCGAGCATTCCCGGGTATCGGAGACCGCAGCAACCAGTGGACAGTGGTCAGTCGTCAGTGATCAGTGGTCAGAAGACAGAAGCGGGGACGAAGATCGAGGATGGAGGATCGACGATAGAAGGCGGAACGGCTGCAACGGATTCAACGTCCAACTCTCAACGCTCAACATCCAACGTCCAAGGCCAGCCGGAGAGTAATCCGGGACTCGTAACTGGTGATTCGGCAGACCAATTACCAACAACCAATCAGCAATTACCCGCGGCTGACGCCGCTGCGTACACCTTCCGCTTCGACAACGCCGCTCTCGCGGACATTCTCACCCTCTACTCCGATCTGAGCCGACGCACGGTCATTCACGCGCCGGGGCTGCCGCAAGGACCAGTGTCGGTGGATGTGAAGACGCCGCTGACGAAGGCCGAGGCGCTGCTCACCCTGGAGACGTTGTTGTATGCCAATGGGGTATCGCTCACGCCGGTGGGAGAGAAACTGGTGAAGGCGTTCCCGAATGCGAGCATTGTGAGAGAAGGACTGCCTATCCAGCAAACGGATTTAACGTTGAACGCTGAACGTCGAACTTCGAACGTTGAAGATGGAATGGAGGGAGATCGAATCACGGCGACGATCATCCCGCTCAAACACATTGACGTGAGTGATCCTTCGATCATCCCGACGCTGTCGCATTTCATTCATCAACCCGGTGGGAGCATCATTCCGTTGCACCGATCCAATTCGTTGCTGGTGGTGGAGACGACGCTGAACCTGAAACGGCTGTTGCAGATTCTGGAGAATCTCGATCAACCGACGGAAGATCGGGTCGAGGTGAAATACTACGAGTTGAGGAACATCGAGGCGTCGAAGATGGCGGGAATGTTGCAGGGGATGATGGCCGGGATCGAACAGCGTGAACGTCGAACATTGAACGTTGAACGTCCAACGTCGAATCAACCGGCGAGGAGAACGGCGACCGGTCGCGGCGCTGAGGCCGCTCCCACATTGATTCCAACCGCGAACCGTGAACCAATAACCGATAACCAATCACGAATAGCTGGCCGCGTCTCCATGCACGCGGACGATCGCACGAACACGCTCATCATTTTCACCAAGCCGTCGAATTTTGCCATGCTGGATGAGATGATCGAGGTGCTGGACCGGACGGTGGCGCCGGAGATTCAGTTTCGGTCGTTCCAGTTGCAGCAATCGAAGGTGCAACGGGTGATGGAGCTTTTGTCTGCGATCACGGGACGAGGAGTGCAGCCGGTGATTTCGAGAGCGGAGCATAGTGTGGGGAAGGATGAAGGCAGAAGGAGGAAGGAGGAGAAGACGGAGGATGGAAGATGGAAGATGGAGGATGGAAAGAAGCCGGTGGCACCGGTAAAGCCGCAGGATCAACTGCCGGGGAGTTCGACGACGAGGACGAGGACGACGACGACTGCCGAACCGAGAACTGAGAACCGAGCACCAATAACCGATAACGAATTACCAATAACCGCTTCGGACTTCATCCTCACCGACCGCTGCCGCATCATCCCGGACCCGGAACAAGGCGCGATCCTCGTGCTCGGCACCGTCCACGACCTTCAACTCATCGAGCGCATCATGCCGGACATTGACCGGGCCATCGTGCAAGTGCTTATCGAATCGGTCATTGTCGAGGTCAACCTCGGCAACACCACCGATCTGGGGATTGACATGCTTCAGCGTCAGTGGACAAGGAGTGGCGTCACCGGCGTGGGCGTTTCGGTTCCCACGGGTTCGTTCGGTTTCCCGGGCAAGACACCCGGCAACATCACCGATCCGGGCAAGCTCGGTCCGTTGTCGCGGGGGCTGAACTACTGGCTGTCGTTCCACGGGCTCGATCTCGATGCGGCGATCCACGCGCTCGGGTTGTCGTCGAATTTCAAGGTGCTGCAGACGCCGATGATCCAGTCGTCGCAGAACCAGAAAGCGCGCGTGTTCATCGGCGAGACGCGCCCGATCATCACCTCGTCGGTGACGGGCATCACCACGGGCAGCGGCCAGACGGTGCCGGTGGTGAGCGCGATCTCACAATACGAGATCGGGGTGACGCTGGACATCGTTCCCGTGATCACCCCGGGCGGGTTGGTGATGCTGGACGTGTCGCAATCGGTCGAGGACGTGACCGG
>CAZOTB010000179.1:0-12403 GCA_964582645.1 uncultured Verrucomicrobiota bacterium
CCACCGGCAATGGCACGGAACTGACCCTTGCGGTCGTGAATCTCGAATACGATCCCAGTGTAGTAGGCGAGGCCGCGGACGATCTTGAGATCAATGCGCACGAAATCGCCGAGGCCCTTGGCTTTGATCAATTCGAGAAACCGCGTGGCCTGCGGATCGTCGAGTTGACTGGATTCGAGGATCTTCATCAACTCGCTGATCCTGTCGTCGCTCAGGCCGCACTCGCGAAGCTTGGCATTGGTGACTTCAAGTTTTTCGCGTTCGATCTTGTCTATGACGGACAACCCGTCCAGCACCTTCGCCTCGGCCACGCCGAGGTCCCGCAGAACCTTGCTGGCAAAGTGGCGGCTGCCGACGCGCACCACAAAATCATCGGCCGTGAGACCGAGTGCTCGGAGTGAGTCCACAGCCAGCGCGACCAACTCTGCATCCGCGCTGACGTCAGCTTCGCCCACGATATCGGCGTTGAACTGGAAGTGTTCGCGAAGTCGGCCTCGCTGCTGGCGTTCGTAGCGGAACAACTGCGGGATGCTGAACCATTTGATCGGCTTCTTGTACTCGCGCTCCTTCGCGCCGACCATCCGGGCGAGGGTGGGGGTCATCTCCGGACGCAACGCCACGGCGCGCTCGCCTTTGTCCACGAAATTGTAAAGCTGTCCCGCAATCTCCTCACCGCTCTTCTTGGTGAACAAGTCCAGCGATTCAAGTGGCGGCCCGTCGTATTCGCGAAACCCGTAGCGGCGGGCGACCTCGCGCCAGGTGGAGAAGATGTGGCGGCGAATGGCCAGTTCGTCAGGGTAGAAATCCCGAAAGCCGGGGAGGTTTTGGATGGGCATCGAAGATTCGTTATCGGTTATTGGTTCTTGGTAATCGGGGGATCTGATTTCGTCCCCTCCGAATCCCGGATAACGAATACCCGATCACGAACCTGCGAATCAACGAATTAAGCCTGCCCTGCGCTGGGCTGGGCGGTTTGCTGCGCCTTCTGCTCGGCTTGGGCGCGGGCGTGCTGCTCGGCGGAGAGTTTGAGTACCTGCTCGCGCATTTCCTTGCCGGGCTTGAACTTCACCACGGCCCGGGGCGGGATATGAACGTCTTTCGTGGGATTGTTTGGGTTGCGACCGATGCGTGCTTTGCGCATCTTGACCTCAAAGACGCCAAAGTTGCGCAGCTCGACGTTGCGGCCTTGCACCAGCGCTTCGATGACATAATCCAGTGTCTTCTGGATCACGGTGAGCACCTGTTGCTGCACCAGGCCGGTCTCGTTGCTGATACGAACTACCAGGTCACGTTTGGTCATGGGTTCCTCTGTGGTTCGGCTTCCAGACTTGCCCGCGGCTTGAACACGCCGGTCACCTTGCACACTTCAAACAACGCGAGCCCCACCACGATCATGATGAACAAAATCGCGACCGGATTGCGCAGCACCCGGCCAAACATCACGCTGGCGGTGCTGACGGACGCAAGCTGGATCCGTCGTCCCTTCAATCGTCCCAGCGCGGTCTGCAGCTTGATGAACGTCGAGTGCCACTCGGCCTCGACGCGGCGGGCCAAGCCCTCCGACGCCTCGCGGATGCTTCGCAGCGAGGGAGAATCAATCAGGATGCGCAAGGCCTTCTCGTCACGTTCGATTTCGCCCGCAAGGCTCATCATCAACGTTTCGTACTCCTGCGCGATCACGCTTTTCAGATCGAGGAACGCCTCCTCGTCGTCGTCGGTGAACGTCTCGCCACGGAACGAGCGTTGGAGATACTGGTTGAACTGCTTCCACGTTTCGAGGAAGGCTTCCAAGTTCTGGATGTTCTTTTCTAACTGTTTGTCTTTCATGGGCTTGTCCAAGCGCCCTGATTCGTCCCGACCTCGACCCGTCTGGGCCTTATATCACGGCGACCCGGAGGGTCAAGGGCTTAAATCCGCTGGCGACAATACGTTATAGCGAGGATTGTGCCACGCGATAAACGCGGAATTCGAGATGGCGCTGGAATCTCAAGAAACCAGCTAAAATGGCGGGCCGAGAACTTTCGCAGTCGTGCGGAAATGCAGCTTGGCAACCTTGCCGAGAACATCCTTGCCGTGCTTCTGAACAAGTTCGCGCGCAGCCGCTTCCACTGCGGTCGAAGCGCCCTTGGGCAGCGTCACGCCGTACTGTTTGCTCAGCCGTTTCAGCCGGAAAACAAACTCGTACCGAGCGATGATCGAAGCCGCAGCGACGGCGAGATCGGCCTCGGCTTTGTGACGTTGCACCAGCTGGATCTTCTTTCCGCGTTGCATCAGCGCTTCGCGAATGATCCGCTCGTTCCCGAACTGGTCGGCGATCGCCTTGTTGCAGACCGGCCTGGCCGGATCCTTGGCGAGCCGTTCCAGGACGTTCTCGATCACCCGGGCGTGTCCCCAACCGAGGACATTGTTGACGTTCTCCATGGACTTCTGAAGCCGGTTGTACGCCTCGTTTCCGATGGGGAGAACCTCGCCGATGCAGCCCTCCGTCGAACGAATCACATCCGCAAGTTCCTCGATCCGTTTGTCGCTGGAGATTTGCTTGCTGTCCTTGACGCCCTTGTCCTTCAACTCCATCGCGGCATCCTTGCTCAAATAGACACCCGCCACCACCAGCGGGCCAAAGAAATCGCCCTTGCCGCTCTCGTCCACGCCGAGGCGCGGCTCGAGCATCTCCGGATTGAGCACGTGCTCGTAGCCGAGACGCGCCTCGCCGAGAATGTTTGGTTCGAGAAGAAACTGGACGAACTCCTCCGTGCCCTTGCCCTGGATCACGCACTTGCCGCTCTTCTGATAGACGGTGAGGTTGACCTTGTCCTTCTCCGCGCTGAAGTGCGCATAGGGCACCTCGCGGAAGTTGTAGCCGAGGTTTTCGAGCGACGCTTTCAGCGCGTGGATTTGCTTTTCCGTCAACTGGACGGTATAGGACGAAATCGCAGCCATTGAGCGATGCTACCCCGAATGCAGAACCGAATCAAAGCCAGAATCGTCCGCGCACTGCACACTCGGCTGATGGATTGGTACCGCCGCAACCGCCGTGATCTTCCATGGCGACGAACACGCGACCCATACGCGATCCTCGTCTCGGAAATGATGCTGCAACAAACACGCGTGGCGACGGTCATTCCCTACTACGAACGCTGGATGCGTGCATTCCCGAGCGTCGCTTCCCTGGCGAATGCGAAGCCAGACCGTGTTCTGTCCCTTTGGGCCGGGCTGGGTTACTACTCCCGTGCGAGAAATCTGCAGAAGGCTGCGCAGAGCATCGTCCAGGAGTTTCGTGGACGCGTGCCGAGCGAAGTAGCGGCATTGCAATCACTGCCGGGCGTGGGTCGCTACACGGCAGGCGCGATTGCCAGCATCGCCTTCAACAAACCCGCGCCGATTCTCGATGGCAATGTGATTCGTGTGCTCAGTCGCCTGTTCCTCATCCGCGGCGATACGTCCACCAAGCCAGTGCGGGACCGGCTCTGGTCGTTCGCGGAGGAGACAATTCCCGAGAGACGCGCCCGGGATTACAACCAAGCTCTGATGGAACTCGGCGCGCTCGTGTGCCTGCCCGAGTCGCCCCGCTGCGACCATTGTCCGATGAGTCGCGTATGCCGGGCGCGTTGCGCGGGAGTGGCCGGTCAGGTTCCGCGGCTTCGCAAACGCAAACCCACGCGCTCGATCACGCAGTATGCCTTGGTCCTTCGTCGCGGTGACAAACTTGTGCTGCGGAGGCGCGGGCATGGGGAAATCATGGCTGGCTTGTGGAGTTTCCCCCGGTTTGAGAGCTGGCGAGCTTTACGAAAACAGTACCCGCGGCTTGCCATCGCGCCGTTGGGGAAGGTCACGCACACCGTGATGACTCAACGGATCACCGTCAGAGCCTTTCTTGCTTCGCCCAACGGCGACGCAACCCCCAGCGCCTCGCGCTGGTTTTCAATCGCTCATGCGCGCGGCCTCGCGCTTCCCGCAGCAGACCGGCGTCTGGCCGCACTCGTCGCAGCATCTGCCGCGTGTCGTTCAGGCAAGATCCCGGCGTCGTGGTGATTTCGCTTGGGAACTGGCAGCGCGAGTACGCCGGCGGCCAGTAGCCCGCGCACTTTCGATATCCCGCCCTCCCCGGGGGTGTATGCTTCCCCGCTTCCAATCTCTCACCCTTCCACTATATTCCGTGCGTGGATTTCCAACTCGTCTCGAACTATGCCCCGCGCGGCGACCAACCGCAGGCGATCGAAGCGCTGGTGAAATCGCTGCGGGCCGGCAACAAGTTCCAGACGTTGCTCGGGGTTACCGGCTCGGGCAAGACGTTCACGATGGCGAACGTCATCCAGCAACTCCAGCGGCCCACGCTCGTTATCTCGCACAACAAGACGCTCGCCGCGCAGTTGTACGCCGAGTTCAAATCGTTCTTCCCGCACAACGCCGTCGAGTACTTCGTCAGCTACTACGATTACTACCAGCCCGAGGCGTACATTCCGCGCACGGACACCTACATCGAGAAAGACTCCAGCATCAACGAGGAGATCGAGCGCCTGCGGTTGTCGGCGACGAGCGCGTTGATGAGCCGGAAGGATGTTGTCGTTGTCGCGAGCGTGTCGTGTATCTACGGCCTCGGTGACCCGGAGAGCTATCACGAAATGATGGTGATGGTGCAACGCGGCGGCGAGATGAATCGGGAGATCATGCTGAGCAAGCTGATTGATATTCAGTACGACCGCAATGACGTGGCCTTCACGCGCGGCACGTTCCGCGTGCGCGGCGACACGGTCGAGATTTGCCCGAGCTACACCGAGGACGCCATCCGCATCGAACTCTGGGGCAACACCGTCGAGAAGATCACCCGCTTCGATCCGCTCACCGGCGAGAAGATCGAGGAGTTGGAGTACGTCTGCATCTACCCGGCCACGCATTTCGTGACCCCCGCGCACAAACTGGTCCCGGCCATCGTCGCGATCCGCGAAGAACTCAAGGAGCGCGTGGCGTGGTTCGAGAGCCAGAACAAGTTGCTCGAAGCCCAGCGCATCAAGATGCGGACCGAGTACGACATGGAGATGTTGCAGGAGATGGGGTTCTGCTCGGGCATCGAGAACTATTCCCGGCACCTGAGCGGGCGCAAGCCGGGCGAACGACCGTTCACGCTGATAGACTTCTTCCCCAAGGACTGGATGATGATCATCGACGAATCGCACGTCACCGTCCCGCAGATCGGCGGCATGTTCGAGGGCGACCGTTCGCGCAAGACCACCCTCGTCGAACACGGTTTTCGCCTGCCCAGCGCGCTCGACAACCGCCCGCTCAACTTTGCCGAGTTTGAGAGTCTCATTCCACAAGTCGTGTTCACTTCTGCCACACCGGCAGCGTATGAACTGGAGAAAAGCAGGTGTCTAAGTGCCCAAGTGCCCAAGTCCCCAAGCTCTCAAGTGTCCAAGTGGCCAAGTGCCCAAGTACCTGAGTCCGCCAACATAGACACTCAGACACCTGGACACTTGGACACTTCGTTGGTTTTCGAGCAGATTATTCGTCCCACCGGCTTGACTGATCCCAAGATGACAATCAAACCGCTCAAGGGCCAGATCGACGACCTGCTCGAACAGGTCCGTCAGCGCGCCGCCAAGAAGGAACGCGTGCTCGTCACCACGCTCACCAAACGCACCGCCGAGGATTTGACCGATTACCTGCGCGAGATCGACGTGCGCGTGCGTTACCTGCACAGCGACATCGATGCCATCGAACGCGTCGATATCCTGCGCAGCCTGCGCAAGGGCGACTTCGACGTGTTGGTGGGAATCAATCTCCTCCGCGAAGGACTCGATCTGCCCGAAGTCAGCCTCGTCGCCGTGCTCGATGCCGACAAGGAAGGTTTTCTCCGCAGCCACACCGCGCTCATCCAGACCGCGGGCCGCGCCGCGCGCCACATCAACGGCGAAGTCATTCTCTACGCCGACGTGATGACCGATTCGATCAAGAAGACGTTGCAGGTCACCGAATATCGCCGCCAGAAGCAGCTCGACTACAATCGCCAGTACAACATCACGCCCCGCAGCGTCAGCCGCGCCATCGAGGAAAGCCTCGCCATCAACTACAAAGCCCGCGAGCTGGAGGCGAGCATCATCCGCGAGAGTGGCGCCGACTACGACGTGGTCGAGGTCTTGCGCGAGTTGGAAGAAGAAATGCAGGAAGCCGCCGCGAAGCTGGAGTTCGAGAAAGCCGCGCTGCTGAGGGATCAGATTATGGAGCTGAAGAAAGGGGCAGGGAGCGATAGAGAAGTGTCCGCGATGAATTCAAAGCCCATGCGCGCAACCTACTCGCACCCCAGGCGAACGCGGAAGGCATCGAGCGGTTCGAAACAGTAGGAAGGAACTGAAATATGCAGCGAGGTGTAAAGAGTAGATTCTGCTGCAAAACCCCCTGTTTCCGGAGGTGACTTTTTCGCCGAGGCGACTTGAAGTCGCGTCGGGGCAGGACTCGCTCGCTTTCGCCGGCGCAATCGTTCGCTTTTCGCTGCGTGGCGCCGCTTTTTGCCGCATTTCCCCTCCTTTTCCCGACCTCAAGACACACCACGCCCTGGCTCAACCACTTCCTTGCAAGACAACCGCCCCCGTCGCCGCTCGTGCCGCGCGTTTCATCTCCCATTGCATCCGACGTATCCATCGCTCGGCGTTGCACGCCGCCCCAATGAAATAGTTCTGCAACCGCATCTTCGGCAAGCCCCGATACCGCGCCTGCCGCGCCCCGTGCCCGCGACCCATCTCGCTCTGCGTCCCTTCGACCGCGTTGCGTTTGTTCTTCTCCGCCGCAAACGCTTCCGTCTTTTGTTCCCGACGCCGCGCTTGCAGTAGGTCGTGATGCTCGCCCACCACCAGGGTTCGATGCCGCTGGTCTTTCCCCAGGCACTGCGCTCGCAACGCACATTCGTGGCAGTGCATGCTCCACTCGAACCGGTAGCTGACTTTGCCGCTCTTCTCTTCTTCCAGCCGACTGCATTGGGTGTTTGCTTTGCCCGCCGGGCAGACCGCTCGACGTTCTCCCATCGAAACGTCGAAGTCCTCCGTGCTGTAGCGTCCGACAACTTCGGCACCCAGTCCCACAGCCCGAGCAGGTCTTCGCCCGCTTGTTGCAGCTTGGCCCGCAACGTCGCTTCCTCGCTGTGATAATCAAACCGACCCTCCACGTACCGTTCCTGCAGCACGCTTCACCAGGCCGGCTTGCCGAACGCCGCCGCGCTCGTCTCCAATTCCCCCAACGCCAGCCGCCGCGTCTCGCGCACACATTCCAACGTGCTCATCCGCGCCCGCCGCCCCGTCACAAACATCGAGTCCGGCCGCTGCTTGCTCTGCCACGCCACCAGCCCGGCCTCCTGCAACCCCTCCAGGATCGTCGTAAACACCGCCGCCGCTTTCTCGTGCCGGATCAACCTCTCCCGAAACCGCACCAACACCGTCGGATCAAACCCCGGCTCGACCGCCGGGCAGCCCTTGTCGGGGCAGTAGCAGGCGACCAACTCGGGCCGGGCCTCGACCAGCCGGGGATAGATTATCTCCGTGAACAGGCGAAAGCGATCGTCCGGGGCGAAGAGTTGGCCGGTGACAGCGGGGAGGCTGAACAGATGGGCTTGGGGATCGAAGGTGGGGACGCTCATAGGTTCGATTGGGGCTGCATTTGTCGGGCTAGTCTATACACTAAGGATATGAAAGCGAGCAGAAAAGTGGAGTCGAAGAAAGAAATCCACGCGGCGGTGGTGTATCCGTTGCGGGTGCAGGGGATTCGTCGGCGGGGGCGGACGCCGACGTTGTACGTGTATTTTCCGTTGCCGTTGGCGGCGGCGATTGGGCTGGAGGTGGGGGAGACGGTGCAGTGGGAGTTACTGGATCGGGGCGAACTGCACCTGATTCGGGTTCAGCCGTCCGCCCCGCGCGCCCGCGGGCGATCTTCGCCGCGGTAGGGGTTTTGCAGCAGAATCAATTGTCAAGGACTGACCCCGGACTGCTCTCCAAGAGCCGACCCGATGCTGTCTTGTAGCGCACCCTTCGTCGCTGATTTTCAGAGCTTCCAAGCCGTGCTGCTGGGCGACATCGCGGGGAATTTGTCGGTTGAATGTTGTCATGAGCACGCCAATGAATGAAGCCGGTCTGACATCGATTCGATCACCTGTCGTTTAGCGAGTTTGGCGCGCCATTCTGCCGGAATGCCCTGCTCACCGTAGAAAGCGCCAGCCAGTTGCCCATACACCGCTCCAGTTGTGTCCGCATCATCGCCGAGGTTCACCGCCCGGAGACAACCATCCTTAAATGACGTGGAGTGAAGGAAAGCCCACAACGCGGCTTCCAGCGAGTTGACCACGTAGCCAGAGCCCTTAATCTCAGGAGGATTCCGACGCTTGAATGAGCCCGATCCTACTTCATCGATCTCAAGACACAAAGGATGCTGCTTCCAATAACCCGGGATCGGGCTGAACCGATCTGACAGCAACTCCTCCTTGCTGGCGCAATTGACAGCGCCGGCGATCAACGCGCCAAAGTACCGACATGCATCAATAGCGGTCTTGGCGCCATGTGTTGTGCGGGAACTCTCCCCAGACTTCTCGATCGCAGCTGTGGGTGACTTTGCGAATAACAAAGGAACGGCTGCCAAGCGCATGATCGATCCGTTGCCGGCGGTCTGCGGATCAACTGGTCCGCAATACGGTTCGTGGGTCGCTTCGAATCGTGACAGGGCGGATCTCGTAGTGATGCCGATGTCGAAGCAGCGCCCTGTGCTGCTGAGATGTCCGTCACGATGCCAACGCAGGTACCGCTGGAGCTGATCCACAGGATCAAATCCACGCTTTTCGATCAGACTTTCCGCCAAACAAAGAGCCATTGACGTGTCGTCCGTCCACTGACCAGGTTTCAGCCGGAACGGACCGCCGCCGACCATGTCGGTGATGGGCGTGAACGAGCCCGGCGGTTTGAACTCAAGGGCTGTTCCAACCGCATCGCCCGCAGCGAGCCCGAGGAGGCATCCGCGATAACGTTCGATCTGATTCATGTTGCACCAAACAATTCTAGGCTATGCTATTTGCCGTCGAAGGAAAAGGCGGGAGTTTCGTCAGCGCACTCGGTAGTGATCTTTGCCCTGTGCTATTTCAGTTGTTCCCAATGCTGGGCAGTTGTGTGAGATGTCGCTGCCCTCCACGCACGGGATCTTTGCCTGTGACCCTAGCGGGGGTGCGCTCGCCCGAACCCCCCATACCTTTTCTACAATTTGACCTCCACGAGCCAATTGGCTTCCTGAATTCCCGTGTTCTGCTGGCGAAGACGTTTTGCCGTTTCGTCCGCCTCTTCCTGCAGCTTCGCGACATTCACCGTTGGCACCCACCGTATTTCCTTCACTCCATATCGCTCGGGCTGAGTCGTCGCCGCATTGATGACGCCCTGAAGGATGCCGTGGTACAGCACGAGGATATCCCGTTTCGTGAGCGCCTCTGTCAGCGAGTCCCCATCCCTAATTTTGTTTTTGAGGTTCGCTAGGTGGATGGCTGCGATGACCTGATTCAGCTTTCCGAGTACCTCGATGGCTTGCTTCAAGAGCCTGTCTGGTTTCTCATGTGGTTTATCGCCATCCTGTACCACTGCGTTCTTTGCAAGCCGTGCCTGCAGCGAAGCGAGTTTCTTCTGCAACTCTGCTCTCAATAATAATGCTTCAGCAAGTTTCATTTTCTGATTCCTTTCGATTGATTCATGCCGCCTGTTTGACCGCCGCGGCGTTTTCGGACGACAGCGCGACCTTCCGATAATGCTTCACCCACTCCATGAGGGTGGCTGCCTCGCAGATCGCCTGCTGGTCATCCGCCAAATCGAAGAAGCTGTAGTCATGCATCTTCCCGTCCGTAAAATGGGCAAGGAAGGAATCGTCCTGTGATCGATATCGAACAGTGATTTCACCAAGCGCCCATGCATGCGCTTCATGGCGAACAAAGCCAAGCTGGGCTAGTCCACGCGCAATTCGTTTCACCATGTCTGTGTTCATCTCATTCTCCTTTCGTTAGTGAATTGGCCTACGCCGCCAAGACGACCTCGGCGGGCTCGACTTTGTTGTCCTCTTTGTTCACGAGACGCTCAAACAGCTCGTCTCTCCTGCGCCTTGCCTCTGCAAGGGATTTGATCCCGAGCGAACAGCGAATCCGCTGCTTGGTAATCGGCGTGGGATGGATCGTATAATGCACAAACCACGTCCCGTTGTTGTTCCAGAGGTGGTGGTTGTAGTTGTTGCCACGATTGCGCACAGCAAGTCTGACGTTGTCCATGACACGTATTCCTTTTTTGGTTACGCACCAGGATGGGGATGACCGCCATCACTGAGCATGGTTTTCTAAACCTCGCTCTGGCGGTCGGCAGGACCGTCAGAGTTTTATTTCAGAAGCACACACTGCTTCCGCGCATCCGGGATCGTGCCACCGTAGGACTCTGTTACCTCGGTTGGCGGACCCAGCCAGCGAGCTGGATCACTCGTGATGCTTAAGTGACTTTCATCGTTCGCAGACTAACACGGGTTTGTGGCAAAGAGAAGGAGATCTTGTGTCATAATCTGATCGCAGTTATTGCCCCTGCCTCCAGTTGCGGACGAAGTCGCACTGCTCCGACGTTTGCGGCACGTAACCAAAACTATAGGGTGACCCCTTCGTCAGCTCGTTCAACTGCGTTAATGCCGCCTCGCCAACAGCCAAGCCGTGACGCGCCAAGTAGCAACCGATGACGGTGCCCGTACGCCCTTGCCGCCCCAGCAATGCACATAGACAAGTTGCGCAGCGCCGTTAGCTTGATCGATCGTATCGAGAATCTTGCGCATGTGATCTTGCGTGGGTACGTCCATGTCGCGGATGGGCAGACGCTCGCAACTGATGACCCGCCCTGCTTTTCGGGCGGCGTCTTCCAGCGTCGGACGATAATCTACGAACCGCTCGCCACTGTGATTGACCTCGTCTGGTTCCATCAGGTTGATGACCAATCCAACACCACGCCGCACCAAGCCTTCCAATTTCATCTGCGCCTGGCTCGGGGCTGGATCACCAGGATAACATTCTGCGAGCAATCGAGGTGCTGCAATGTAGGAACGCGCGAAGGGCAGTTGGGTTGTGGTGGAGGTGGCGTCATTGGTAGGCGATTTCATTTAGGGCGATTCTATATAGAGGTTGATACAGGAAAGCCGTTTATTGTTGTAACGCGCCACAGTATTTCGTGTGAACGGGAGTGGGTCAAATTCAATCAGGGCCGTGGAATTTGACCCGTGGCCCACGCGCGAATCCGCTCGCCCCGGGCGGAGACCAAGCCGCCCAGGCGAGACTGACTCAAAATGCTTCTTGCCTCGGTGGGGCGATTGGGCGTTGCTCCCGGGATGCAACTGTTCGAAGGAAGTTTTTCCGGGAAGTATCCGCCCTGTGGTTGCTGCCGGGGCAAGACGCACCGTCACGGCCGCTTCACGCGCTTTCCCTCTTGTGACGGCCCCGAGCGACGCGCCTGCCAGCGATTTCTCTGCCCGCCCTGTGGACGCACCCTCAGTGTGATCCCCAAGGGCATGCTGCCGTATCGAAGCCTGCCGGTGCGTTGTCTTCAAGCCGGGTTCGATCCTCGCAGCGGGCGCACGCCGCGGTCGTGAGCAAAAGGGGTCAGGTCTCAATTTTCAATAATCGGGCTTCCGCCTGGCTCAAGATGGTCGCTAGCTTTCCGTCCAGTCGCGTCTGCCGCTCGAAACGCCTCACCGCTTCGCTCACACTCCCGTAGTCCATCCCGCCTCCGACCTCCCCTAACTCCCGCAACTTCATCCCGCACCGCTTCCGCCCCAAGTACAACGCCAATTCTCGGCCCCAGTCCCCGTACCGATCTCGAAACCGCTCCCATTTCTCCCCCTTCAACTCCTCCACCACCCCCACCACGCGAGCAAACGAAATCCGCTCCCGCAACTGCCCCATCTGCGGCTGTTCGCGCTCCCGGCCTCGCGCCAACTTCCTCACCCGATTCACAAACTCCGCCCCACCCAGCGCCAGCCCTGCCTCCAGTTCCTCCCACGGACTCTCCAACAACCCTTCCCGCACCCCCTCTTCCACGTACGCCCGATAGCTCTTCGCACGCTTGCCGCGCGAACCCGTTCCCACCAACGCCAACACTCCATCGCATTCCAGCCACGGCGGCGACTCCGCCAGCCCCACATAACTGCGATAGGAACTCCACCGATATCCTCGCAGCAACCTGATCCGCTCCCGAATCATCGCCGCCGACGCCTGTTCCGCCAACCCCGCCCGCCCCAAGCGTCCCCGCGCCTTGTCCAACCCCAACCGTCCGATCCGCACCGGGTTCAAATGCACGTACCGGCTCAGCGCCAAACCCCACTGCCCGCGATCCACCACAATCGCCTTGAACCGCCCTTGCAACAGGTGCCCCAC
>CAZOTB010000180.1:0-12345 GCA_964582645.1 uncultured Verrucomicrobiota bacterium
GCTCCCCACCGAAGACGCAAGCGCGAGAACACGGTTGACAGGCAACATAGATAAATGCTCTGCAATTGAGGCTCATGCGCGTCTCCATCTACCGGAATCATGCTCGACCGGGCGCGGTTTGACAAATTGCCCTGCTTGGCCTGCGAACTAGGCCAGCATGGATTATCTCCGCTCGACCGCTGACTTGCTTGCCGATCAGCTTCGCACCGGGATCGAACGCGGCGAGTGGACCAATCCGCTCCCGAACATCCGCGACTGGAACTGCGGGCGTGACTATCCCCTCTAGCCGTCCGATCTGGATTGGTTCATCTACTATTCCGAGCAACTTCAGGAGCACGAGGTTCACGTGACGTTGGAACGATATACCGACGCCCGGCTGCGTGCCATTGCAGAACGTGGCGAGCGAGCCAATGAGATGTTCTTGCCCCTGTCGGTGCCGCCGTTGCATCAGCAGCTGTTCACCCGGTTGCCTCATTCGACTCTGCTGCTGGGGATGCCGGCTCCCAAGCTCCAACTTCCCTCGATTGCGACCGCACCTGTCTGTTCCTCGACGGCCGCTTCATCGCCGAACAATCGGGGCTGAAACGGATCTGGCATCAGGGCAAGCCGCGACCCGAGCCAGCCATCACCGGAACCTGGCCGCACATGTTCGGCAGTGTGCTCTACGATCCGCAGCCGAAGCTCTACAAGATGTGGTACGAGGGTATCGCGCATGGCAAAGGCTGGATTCATTACGCCGAATCGAAGGACGGCAAGTCGTGGACGAAGCCGAATCTAGGCATGGTCGAACTCAACGGCTCCACGTCCAACAACATTCTCTTCGCCCAGGCGGAACTGCCGAACGTGTTCCTCGACCCGCGCGATCCCGATTCGCGGGGACGGTTCAAGATGTTCGTCTGGAAGAGCGGCCAGCAGTTGTACCGGTCGGGCGACGGGATTCGCTGGGAAGAGTTCGGCGCGCGCCCGTCGGTCGCGCTTCCCGAGGGCGACGAGACGGCGCAGGCGCGCACTGTTCTCGACACGAAAGAGATCATCTGGGACTCGCTCGGCCAGCGTTACCTCGGAACCTTTCGATTGTTCCCGTTGCATCCCGGATTGCCGGGATGGTTTCGAAACGAGAAACATGAGATGAGCAACGACATCGGAGGACACCGGCGCGCGGTGGGCGTGGCGTTCTCTCAAAACCTGACCAACGGCTGGTCCCGCATGACCGACGTGCTGCGGGCCGACGCGAAGGACGACGAGAAGGCCGCGAAGCTTAGTCGCAACGAGAAGCCGGACTGGGTCGAGCCGTACATCATGCCGGTGTTTGCCTACGGCAACCATTACCTCGGCATGGTGTGCATGCTCTCTTTCGTGGACGGCATTCACGGCGGCGACACCGTCAACGGCGGTGGCGACATCCAGTTCACCTTCAGTCACGACGGCGTGAAGTGGCCTCGTCAGCCCGACCGGCAAACATTCGTCGAGCCGAACCCTGCCGGCCTCGTGCCGACTTACGCGCAATGCAACGAGCCGTTGTTCCTCGGTGACGAGATGTGGATTTACTACACCGAAGCCCACTCGGCCCATCCCAAGACCGGCGACACTTCGCAGATCCGCGCCGCGACCTGGCGCAAGGACGGTTTCGTGTCGCTCGATGCCGCTGGGCGGGCGATGCTGACGCCCCAGCCGTTCGTATTCGATGGGAGAGAACTGCGGGTCAAGTTCAGGGCCCAATCCTTGCGGGTCCGGTTGCTCGACGAAAAGGGCAGACCCATCCTCCCAAGTCAGCCCATGAGTGGCGATTCCGTGGCCGGCGCCGTGAAGTGGCATGGGAAAAGTGAGTTGAGCGCGCTGCGTGGAGCACCCGTGCGTCTGCGATTCGAGATCACGAAGGGACAACTATGGAGTTTCCGCGTCACAAACTGATTTACCAATAATTTGGCTCACGTGAGCCACTTTTTTGGGAAATGGACTGATGATTCCGACTGCGATCTCTTTCTTCGATTGGCTCATCGTCGCGGTGTACATGGCCGGCATGATCTGGATGGGGTGGCGCGCGGGAGGCCGGAATCAATCGCTGGACGATTACTTCGTCGGAGGACGCAATGTCAGCCCGTGGGCGGCGGGCATCTCGCTGCTGGCGACGCTCTTGAGCACCATCAGTTATCTCGCCTACCCGGGCGAAGTCCTCTCGCACGGCACGGGTTTCCTGTCGCAAATTCTCGTGTTGCCGATGGTGTTTGTGGCGGTCGGCTATTTCCTGATCCCGCACATCATGCGGCAGCCGGTGAGCAGCGCGTACGAACTACTCGAAACCCGGCTTGGTCCCTCGGTGCGCACGCTCGGTTCGGTGTTGTTCATCCTGCTGCGCGTGTTCTGGATGGCGTTCATTCTTCAGACCATCTGCAGCGCGATGCAGGACATCACCGGCATCCCGCGCCTGTGGCTGATCCTCGGCATGGGGATCATCACACTGATCTACACCACCGAAGGCGGCATCCGGGCAGTAATCTGGACCGATATCGCGCAGTTCTTTGTGCTGTTCGGCGGCGCGGTGTTCACCTTTCTGTATCTGATGCACGCCGGTCATCTGAGCGCCGCCGAACTCATCCGCGACGGCTGGAACAGCACGACGAGCATCCCTGCCTGGAGTCTCGACCTGACGCAGCGAACGTCTGTGCTCAACTTTTTGCTCTCGATCGGGCTGTGGTGGATTGCGACCTGCGGCTCCGACCAACTCGCCATGCAGCGGTTTTTCACCACGCGCGATGCCCCGACGGCGCGTCACACCCTGCTCATCAATCTCGTGGCGAGCATCGTCACAATTTTCGCGCTGGCTGCGATCGGCCTGACGCTACTGCATTATTTCCAGGCGAACCTCGACCTGCTGCCCGCGGAGTTGCGCGATTTTCAGAAGAGCGGCGACAAGATTTTCCCGTACTTCATCGGGCACGGTATGCCGGTCGGCCTGTGCGGGCTGGTGATCGCGGCGTTGTTCGCGGCGGCGATGTCGAGTTTGAGCAGCGGGTTCAACAGTCTGACCGCGGTGCTGACGGTGGATTTCTTCCATCGCGGCGACAAGAACGCCGTGCAGTCGGTCGCGGACGGCAAGCAGCGTCGTCGCGCCCAATGGACGACCGTCATCGTCGGCGCGATCGTGATGACCTTGGGCTTCCTCCTGCAATACCTCGGCAAGAACTTCTTCGAGCTCTCCAGTCGGATCCTCGATCCGCTGACGGGACCGCTGTTCGGACTGTTTGCGCTGGCGTTCTTCGACCGGCGCGCCTCGGAACGCAGCGCCTGGATTGGCTTCGGGTGCGGTCTCGTGGCCGGGTTACTCTGTTCGTTTGGCGACGTGCTGTTCCGCTCCCAGCAGTCAGTTTCGTTCCTCCTGATTCTGCCTGCTTCGATTCTCGTCACGATCGGGGCTGGCCTGATCTCTTCACGAGTACTTCCCGCTCAGCCACAATGATCGCTCGACATCAATCACGCTTGTCGCTTGATTGGTCTTTTGCTTTCGGTTACCTCCTTGCGGCCATGACCGCGACCGGCCAGCAGAGCAACGAAACCAACATCACACTGTACCAGACCGCGAGTGGCATTCGATTTGGTCTTTGTGGCGCAAAACCCAACGCTCCCGCGCCCACCTTGATCGTGATTGCGAGCACCATCCAAGACTCACTGTCGAGTGACGATTACAACAAAGCCGGAAACATTCTTGCGAAGCATGGCTGGATCAGCATTGCGCTCGACACACCCTGTCACGGCGCGGACCATCGCGAGGGCGAGCCTGAGGGGCTGAACGGTTGGCGTTCCCGGCTTGAACAGGGCGACAATTTCGTGGCTGTGTTCAACAAGCAGGTAGCCGAGGTGCTGGATTATCTGGTTCATGAGCGTTACACCGATCCCCAGAGAATCGCGGTCGCCGGCACGTCGCGCGGAGGCTTTATGGGACTCAATCTGATGGCGGCGGAGCCGCGTGTGAAGTGTGCGGCAGCGTTTGCTCCCGTCGCCGAACTGCCGGTCCTGACCGAGTTCAAGGGATTGGAGAACCACGCACCGACTCAATCCATCGCCCTGCCGAGCATCGCCGAGAAACTGGCGGGCCGACCGGTCTGGATTTGCATCGGCAACAACGACCAGCGGGTCGGTACCGACAGCGTGATCGCGTTCACGCGTAAAGTGGTGGCGGCTTCCTTCGCGCAGAAGAAGCCCGCGCCGATTGAGATCCATGTCATGCAAACGGAGGGACACGCCATCCACAAGACCGCGCACGATGAAGCAGCGGCGTGGCTCGCAGCGAAGCTGAAGTAGTCCGGCTATTCCGGCTGACCTACTGCCGACCGAACCACGTAAAGCCTGCCCACTCTGAGGCGTTGCGCATGGTGACGTACTCGACGTGGCCGTCCATGAACACGATGTTGGATTTCACGGGCGGGGTTGTGCTGTGCCAATTCCAACCTTCGAGAGCGTAGCCGTAAATGAGGAGCGGGTAGGCGAACGCAGAAAACTCGCCATAGAGAAAGGCTTCGTGCTGGCGGTTGCCGAACTCCGCGAGCCGCATGCCCGTCCCGCTGGCCGTCAATCCACGCGCCCAATCGCCGCCGTAGCTGTTGAGGGCGTTCTTTTCGTTGTAGAAATAACTCGAGCCGGTTCCGACGTAGTAGCTCTTGTTGAACGGCGGCGCTTCGGCGGGATGACCTTTGTCGGCGGGGCAATGCCAGACTTCCTTGTCGTTGCCGACGTAGCGATTGAGAAGGCGCGGCGTAAGGTTGTAGCCGGCACTCTGCCCGGGCGAGCCGCCGTATTGATAAACCCCCGCTCCACCGGGGCGTCCGTCGTAGGGCAAATAGCCGCCGTAATCTTCGACGTAAAGAAAGATGCCCAGTCCGACCTGCTTCAAATTGTTGGCGCAGGTGGTGCGCTTTGCTTGTTCCTTCGCGCCCTGCAACGCCGGCAACAACATCGCCGCAAGGATCGCGATCATGGCGACCACTACAAGCAACTCGATCAGCGTAAACGCCGCGCTGGCTCGCTTGGAGCACATGCAAGCCAGAAAGCTCCATTGGCTGGCCGTTTTCAACCCCATCCCGAGCGGCAAAAAAGATGACCGCTGGTTTATGTCAGATGGTCGCCACGCTTGACCCTTCGCGGAGCGTCGGCAGCAGATTATGAAAGGTACCGGGCCAGACACCGAGACGGAGGTGATCGTTGATCAGCCGCAGGCTGTGAGTGGCCATGCGGTTCCACGGTATCTGATAACATGTCGGCAGGGGTGAGAGAAAGTCGAGGATCGGCCAATGCCACATCGAAATCACCGACACTTTGCGCGGGATGGAGAGGCCCATTTCTGCCAGAGTGGAATACGCCCCGATCACCAGCTCCAGGTCGGTCGTGATGAGCGCCGTCGGAAACGGAGGACGGACGAAGAACCGACGGATCGCTGCCTTCACCGCGTCGGGACGCGCCACCGCCATCTGCAGAGAAGCCTGCGCGCGGAACCGGGCACAGCAGTCGAAGAAGGCCTTGCGCAGACAAGCGTCGCCCTCGCCGGCGACCGTGGGCATTAACAGGCCGATATGGCGGTGGCCGTGACGGTGCAACTGCTCGATGGCATGCCGGATCGTGGCATCGCTATCCACCGTCACCGCCGGCAACGTCACCCCCGGCGCCCGCAACCCGAAGATCAGCGTGGGGACATCACCCTTCTGGAACCAGTGATGTACGTCGGCAGGCACCGAGAAGAGAAAGTAGAACGACGGCCGATGTTTAGCGTCAACCTCCCTCAGCGTCTTGTCGAGTTCTTTTGTTCCGCGTACCAGCGCATCCACGACGGCGAGATCGAGACCGATGCGATGGAGCTTTTGACGCAACAGGTCAATCAGTGGCAGGAAGGAAGTGAGGTCGGGCTTGACGCGCGCGTTGCGCACCACCACCACCATGGCGCGCCGCTTCGGGCTTGGCCGCCCGGAGGCGGACGGGTGCGTGACGATTATCCACGGCTTGCCCGGTCTGCTGCGGAGCATGCCTTCGAGTTCGAGCGAACGGAGCGCGAGGTGCAGGGTCGGCCGCCCCACTTGAAATTCCTGGCTCAAGTGACGTTCGGAAGGCAGTTGTTTCACCCAGCGCCCGCTCACGATCTCGACGCGCAACGCCTCGCGCACGCGCTCGGCCAATCGTGTGTGCAGAGGTTGAGCCGGGGCGTTATTCACACTGCGATTGTAGCGGCGACTGCGCGCTTGCCAACATCCTTCGCGGTCACATTATTTGCCAGCCAGCGGGCCCTTGCTTGCCCGCCCGCAGACTCGGTATTGTACGGCTTAGAAAGAAGGAGCAATATTATGAGACACGATCCGTCCAGAATCTTTCAGAAATGCCTCTACATCCTGACCGCCACATTGGTTTGGACCAGCACATCGGTTGATGCAGTGACGAATTATCTCTACGACGCCTACGTCACGCCGAACACGACGCCGTCTAGTCCGCCCTGGACGACGGTCGTTGCCGGCAGCGATAACCAAACGGCGTCGGGTCGGCTGCTCACGCTGTCCGTGGCCAACGACGGCAATGCGGGTCCATATTACACAGTCGCGGGGATCAATACGAGCATCGTCAACGCGAACAGCGAATACCAAATTCTCAGCCGCGTCCGTGTGCCCAGCTCTGACGGGCCGCGCTCGCTGTATCACGCTTACATCGGCGACGGCACTCGGCTCGTTGGGTTCGGCATCACCAACGCCGGCGGGAACAACGCGATCGCTTTGATCAGCACGGCGCTCACGCCGTTGAGTTCATACACGCTCGTCTCGTTGAGCGGGGACGACTTCTTCAACATCGATCTTCGGAAGACGGGTACTTCGGGCGGCGCTTCGGACACGGTCACGCTCCGTGTCAACGGCACGGTCATTGACACGCAATCCTACACCGCGATGTCCTCCTATACGTTCCCTGAGTTGCTCTTCGGTTCCTCGAATGGCAGCGGGACCTCCGGGCTGATCGAGATGACGGGCGCGAGTTTCGGGATTGATCAATTGGCGATTGCCCTGATCCCCGAACCGTCTGCCACGGCGCTCGCGCTGATCGTGTTGGGCTTGGGCTTGCGCATGCGCCGGGCTGTTAGGTAGAGTCTCGTCCGCGAACTACTGCAGATGACTCGAATCATGTGGGCGGGTGCGGCCTGTCTCGCGGAATGGATTGGGACCGCTCCGGTGCAGGCCGATTCTCCTTTCCAGAACGGCGACCGGGTCGTGTTTCTCGGCGACAGCATCACGCAGGAGCGCCGGTACACGACTCATGTTGAATGCTTCCTGCTGACACGTTTCCCGCAGTGGAAGCTGACGTTCCGCAACGCCGGCCACGGCAGCGATACCGCCTGGCTCGATCAACGCGCGCAAGCTCTCGATATGTCCACACCGGCGTTGTTGAAGTTGCAGGGCAAGCAACAGGAGGACACGCTCGTGCGGATGGTCACGAATGGCCTGAACCGGGACGTTCTGCCGCTCAAGCCAACCGTCGTGACGATCATGTACGGAGCGAACGATGTGCGGTACTTGGACACCCCGCAACTCCATATCCGGGCGGTGCAGGAACTCATTATGCAGTTGCGCAAAGCGAAGGTCCGCGTAATTCTGATCAGCGCCTGCCCCGAGGAACCACTCGACGGTGAGTACAACAAGAAACATGAGCGATTCATAGCAGCGTCGAGGGAGTTGGCGGACCGGCTGAAGGTGACCTACGTGGATCAGTTCCACCCCTGCCTCAAGGCGATCCTGCAGGAGCGCGCGAAGGATTCATCGTTCGGTTGGACTCGCGACAGCGTGCATCCACACCCGCAAGGTCACGTCCTCATGGCCAGAGCGATCTTGCAGGGACTCGGCTTCGATGCGTCAAAGGTCACCGCCGACGAGACGCCGTTGATGGCCAAGGTGATTGAGAAGAACAACGCCTACTTCCGCCGATGGAGAGAAATTCAAATCCCAGCCATCCTCGCCAACAAACTGGAACGCGCTGAAACCAGGGTTGCGCTGGCTGCGGAGGACATGCTCATCACGAAACTGGAAGCCGAGATTGACGCCATTCGGAAGTCGCAAACCGAAAGCAGATGACGCCCACGCCCGCAGGTGTCCTCCATTTTATTCGCGCAATCTGCGCTATCTGTGGTTCACTCCTTCCGCCGTTCACGGTGAGCGCGGTTGACCCCATCCAGATCGGCGACCGCCCCTGTCTCTTCCTCGACGACCGATTCATCGCTGAACAGTCGGGCTTCAAGCGCGTCTGGCATCAAGGCCAGCCGCGTCCCGAGCCGGTGATTCAGGCGACCCAGCCGTGGGAGGAATGGCCACATTGTTACGGGAGCGTGTTCCGCGATCCGAAGGACGGATTATGCAGGATGTACTACTCGTCCGCAGTGTACCCGGCGCGCACCAACGCGCACGGTTCCTATACCGGCCACATCCTCTACGCCGAGTCGAAGGATGGAAAGACCTGGACCAAACCGAATCTGGGTCGTTACGAGGACCTCGGCTCGAAGACCAACAACATCGTCGTTTACTCCGGCGACCTTGCGAACGTCATCGTGGATTCAACCGAGACCAACGCCGCGGCAAGGCTGAAGATGTTCGTTTTTCTGCGGAACAACAATCCGTACAGTCCCAACGGCATGGGTAGTGAAGCGCTGCTGGCGTCGGGTAACGGATTGGATTGGAAGTTCGTAGATTGGTTTCAGAAACCGCCCTACGTCAACCCCGACCACAACGAATACACCGACTCGCATTTCGTCATGCGCGACCCGCTCGGGCATCGCTATCTGGCGTACATCCGCACGTGGGTCAAAAGCAGCAGCAACATCGCCGAACGCAAAGATGGCCGGCGCCGTGCCATCGGAATCAGTCAATCCAGGAGCATCAACAAAGACTGGTCGCCGATTGTGAACGTGCTGGAGGCCGACGCCCGGGACGACGCCGCAGCGGCGCGGATGAGCGAAGACCCGAGCGCGCCCGACTGGGCCGAGTTGTACTGTATGCACTTCTTCAACTACGGCAATCACTACATCGGACTGTTGAGCATCTTCTACTTGATTGATGGCAAGGACCGCGGCATGGGCGGCGACCTGCAACTGGTGTTCAGCCACGACGGATACAAGTGGTTTCGTTCCTCCGAGCGGACCTCGGCGATCGCACGCAGCAACGCGAAGGATTTGTTCCCCACTTACATCCAGACAAACGAACCCTTGGAGATCGGTGACGAACTCTGGTTCTGCTACAGCGAAGCAAATGGCTCACATCCCCGCTGGCCGAAAAAGGACGGCATCTCCCAAATCCGCGCGGCGACGTGGAGGAAGGACGGGTTTGTCTCGATGGATTGCCAGGACAAAGGAACGCTGACCACGCCCCCGCTCGCGTTTCAGGGAACGAATCTCCTCGTCAATTTCAGGGGGAACCGGCTTCGAGCGGTGCTTCTCGATGAGGCGGGTCGCACCCTCGCCGAGAGCAAGTCGGTCAGCGGCGACTTGGTATCGGCCAAGATGACTTGGAAGCATCGGAGGGACATCGCCTCGTTGCAAAGCAAGTCCATCCGCCTCCGCTTCGAACTTCAGAAAGGACAACTGTGGAGTTTTCGATTCGTGCAATAGCCGGCTCGGGCCGGGCAACGCCATGACCACCCAACTTGATTCCCCCATTGGCCGCTACGAACCGGAGCTGCTCTTTCTCGCGCCCGAATCAGGCGAGGACCTCAACACGCTCTCGCTCGTCTCGCAGTTCCTCGAATTGGGCGTTCCCATCGAGCTCGACGCCCAGTGGCGATTGCCGGTCGCGCCGCCGAAACCGCTTTCGAAGTACAAGGCGTGTCTGTTCCCGGAAACCGCGAAGGCGAAATACGACGCCGACCTCGACCGCTTCTACAAACGGGGCGGTTACGTCGGTTACTTCAAATACTACCCCGTGACAGCGGGGCCGGGGATCTCGGGGGTGCATCACTACTACGAGTCCTACGGACGCGATCTCTACGCGTACACGCTCGCCAATGTTATGCTCGAAGGCGGGTTGACTGTTGGCGACCGCGGGTTTGCCCGCCTGCTCGAACGACGTTCCGTGGGTTCGATGATCGCCGAGTACCGAGCGCAGTTCTTCGCGCGCTACGGCAAACGCAACATCGAGCGCTGGGGCAACTGGGGCGATCCCGCGTACACGCAGTTCCTCTCGAACATCGTCCTCGCGGAAAAGTTGAAGGATGCTGAGTGGCTCGACCTCGTGAGCTACTGTCTCGGCAAACTCTCCGACGCCGCGGGCGATGCGATGGCTCAGAAGTTCTCCGAGACGAAAGCGCTGGTGGACACGCCCGACATTGATCTGCCGATGATGGGTTCGGTGTTGATGGAGCGCGGCACGATAACCGGCAACGCGGCTTGGATCGAGTCGGGCGTGACACTGACGAAACGTTTTGCCGAGGGCAACGCACGCATCCAGGGCGTGATCAGCCCGGTCTACATGCGTTTCTTCTGGAGCGAAACGCTGCTGCCGCTGCCGGCATTGTATTGGGTGCATCGGCTTACAGGCGATAAACGCTACCGACGCTTTGCCGACACAATCATCCGCACCGTCGCCGAGCGCAACCAACTTCCCAGTGGTCTCTGGCGTCACTGGACCGATCCGCGCGCACGGAGCAAGAAGGGCGCTTGCTGGAGCCGGGGAACATCCTGGCCTTTGATCTTCATGACGGAAGCGTTGAAAGCACTCGATCCCGGCAGCGAGAGCGCCGAGTTCATTCGCCGCCGGATTGCGAAGACGTTCCAGGCGCTGCGCAAATATCAGGACCGCAGATCGGGTATCTGGCATCTCGTCATGGACGAACCCGAGACGCGCATCGAGTCGAGCGCCAGTACGGCGTTCGTCTATTGCTACGATCAATTGCGCGAGTTGGACGCCCTGGACTCGCGCCACGCTGATATGATCGAGCGAGCCTTCCTTGGCCTCAAGCGGCTCTGGTATCGCGGTGGCATCTCCGCCACTTGTCGCGGCACGGCGACGGGCGTGGATGAGTATTACCGGACCCGTCCCATCGGCTACTACCACTGCAGCCTGTTCCCCGCGGCGCTCGCAACCCGCCGCTGAGGGGAATCTCGCGCTGCAGTTGAGAAAGCTTGCAAACTCGCAGCCGGGCGAGAATCCTCCCCTCCATGCCTACTTCCCTGAACACGACCACGGAATTGCAGCGTCACAAAACGCGTATGGCGATCCTGCCCGTGGGCGCGACGGAACAACACGGGCCGCACCTGCCGCTGGCGACCGATACGTTGGACATTGAAGCGGCTGCTCTCCGTGTCGCTGAGAAGCTCGATGCCTACTGCCTGCCGGCGCTCCCGTTCTCCATCTCCCACATGCACCGGGGGAACCGCGGCACGGTGTATCTGCGAAACTCCACGCTCGCGGCGGTGGTGCGAGACATTGCTTCGTGTGTTCGGCAGGACGGTTTCAAACAGTTCGTGATCCTCAACGGTCACGGCGGAAACTTCATTCTTACATCGGTCGTGCAGGACTTGAACATGGATTTCCCGGACCTGCTGACGATCACGGTGGATTTCTGGAACGGCGTCCGAGAGAGCGGGATCTTCGGGGAACTGGATCCGTTGATGCACGGCGATGAATTCGAGGTGTCGGTGATGCTTTACCTGCGCAAGGAGTTGGTTCGGAAAAGCAAGCTCCGCGATGCGACGTGGAGGATTGACCGCGAACTGCTCCGGTATTTCCCGATTCGCAAACTGGCCCCGTCGGGTTTCGTGGGCAAGCCCACGCGCGGGAACGCCAAGTTGGGACGGAAGGCCTTCGAGTTCATGGTGGAGACCTCGGTGCGCTCGATCCGGGAAACCATCCGAAAGGTGGAGCGAGTCCGGAGCGGCTCCCCGCGAAAACAGCGAGCTTGAATCGGGGCGCTTTGGGCGCTATCCTAACTTTCGATACTGGGGCGATAGTTTTCGCGCGGTACGCAAAATGACCCTATTTCCCGCGTCCCGACACCGAAAGGTCTTCACTACATTGTTCCGCCTCCATCACCAACTGCCGTCGCGCCCTCAACCGCGGCGGTGGTTGCGCGGGCAGTTTCATCCGTAATCGCTCCAACAATAGCGTCACCGCCGACTCGAGTTGGGTGTACCGGCTCAACACCAACCACCGTCCGTCCGTCGTCGGTAACTCCACGTCCAGCATTTGCACCCCGGCCAACTCATCCAGCACCGCCCGGGGCGTCAACCCCGGCGCCAGTGCCGTCAGCCGCGCACAATTCGGGGTCACATCCCCACATTCAACATTTAAGTTGACGGGGGCTCTGCCGCCCGGGTCGTCTCCAGTCCGCTCTGGCACGTCC
>CAZOTB010000181.1:0-12299 GCA_964582645.1 uncultured Verrucomicrobiota bacterium
TCCGTAACTACTCAGGAGGCATCCCGCGGCGGGATGCCACCTGAGTAGTTACGATCCGTTGTTCATTCCAAACGGCAAGGTGACTGGAGGAAACCTATGACAAGAATGCGTACGAGCGGTTTGTATGGCAGTTTATTCGCAGTCATTCTGATCAGTGCGGCAGTTGCCGGTTATGCAGCCTGCGACTATAGTGAGACGGCTACGATTACAGTGGGTCCCCAAAGCGTTGTCTGCCTGTACGAGCAAATTACTCTCACCGCGAGCAAGGCATGCAATGATCCTGACCTGGTAATCACCAATATTACTTGGAGTGGCTTTCCGGGGGCAGCGAACTGCAACGGGTCCATGTCTTGTTCGGTGACGCCAAGCAGCGCCGGATGCGTCACACCTGTTGTCCAGATCCGCGGGCACAACGGTGACATTGGTTACTGCGCGGATTCTGATGGAACTGTCACGTATGCGGTGATTGGTGTCACATTGGCTGATCCAATTATCTGGTGGTTCGATGGTTTGAACGCGCAGAACTACCAGGAAAGCACTACTGCCACTGCAGACAAGGGAAGCTGTGTCGGCCCCGTCGGTTGGCAAATCACTGCCGGCGACACGAAGGTCCAGCTTGACAGCGCGAGTGCCAATCCTGCGACAATCACAAGCATAAATTACAGTTATCCGGCCAATGATGTTACAATTTCTTGCCTTTATAACAACGTGCGTGTTTGCGATATGCTCATGACGGTTAAAAGTCCATTTAGTCTAGAGCCAGGCATAATCCAAGACAATCCTTGGGCCGACGGGTTCAAGTCCGTGCTCCACTACAGGATTCTGGACCAGTTTGCGACGGTTCTTCCGAGTCCGGTCGAACTGAACGAGACGTGGCTGAGCACCGACACATCGCTCTATCCAGGGGGCGACAACTGGATCGTACCGCTTCCCAATGGACAGATGGTAAATCCAAGTGACACGAAGGATAATATTGGCGCAAAAAATAACGCCTCGGGCGGCGCAGGTGGCGCTCCACGGAGTCCAACTTGCGTGAACCCTGGTGCTCCGGGTTCTGGCGAAAAGGTACAGAATTGGCTGGCCAAAATATCTATCGGCAGCACTGTCGGCGGCAGCGGAGCCGGTATGCCAGTCTTCTTCCCACTTTATGTCGACTACAGGGGCAAAGGACGCCATGAGCCGCCGATACCCCCTTGAACCGAAGTTGAATGGAATGGGTTGCTGCGTTAATGTTAAGTCGTTCCTCTCCGGTTGGACGGAGGAAGTGCATGGCAGCGAGGCACAAACAGGTTGATCAAAGGAAAGGCTATGAAAACAACTCGAACACACAAGCTGGGATATAGAGGCTGTCACAAAACCCTATGTATGCGACTTTGCATCTTCTCTGTTCTCATGATGTGTGTCATTCTGACTTCTCAAGTTCTGGGGGGCTGGGAGCCGTGGGTGGGGATCAGGGAGTTAGAGTCGAAGTCCGTGGCAATCATAGCCGGTTCAGTACTTGAGGTGCAGAGAGTGCAACTCGTCGGTACCGGGGCTGATGGCAGTCGTGAGTTTCGGATTACCACGACAATGAGCTCGGACGTTGTCATCAAAGGAGATGTCGCGGAGAGCGTGCTGGCAATCGAAAATGTTTGTTCCGACTCTGATGACGATCCGCGGCCAACTATAAATCTACAGAAGGGCGAGCAATTCGTAGCGTTTCTTTCATCCAAAGCCGGTAAGTACTCTTTCACGAGTGTTTGGCGCCCCGGGTTCAGGGTGTCTGGATCTGCCATCGCCAAGTATAAAGGGTCGAAGTGTGATTTGCAGAATCTGCTAGTACTGTCCTTGGATGAGAACGACAGAGCTTGTGCGAAGGACGCAATGATTGCGCTTCAGGATATGGGAAGCCGGTCCCACTTGCAGCGAATAGACGCGTTGTCAAAGTGTGACGATCCGGTAATTCGAGGCTACGCATTGGCCGCATGTCTCAAGCAAGGAATGGCCGCTCACCTAAGAGATGCTATGGGCTACATCGATCAAATACCGGATACTGAAGAGAATACACGGGCCAAAGCGGAGATCATTATGAGCATCGACCGAGTCACCGACAAGACAAGCCTACCGGATCTTCACAAGCTCCTTTCCCACAGCCGACCTGAGGTACGACGGAGTATCGCGCTGAGCATACGAAACATCGAGAGTTCCGAGAGCATTCCGCATCTGATCACAGCACTTGACGACTCGGACGATAGTGTGCGTTGGATCTGCCTCAGCGCTTTGGAGTCGATTCTAGGACCACGCGAAACTGATGAGGAGTCAGTCGTCTATACTCGCCAGGAATACAGTGCAGCTCTTAAGGCTTGGAAGACCTGGTGGCAGACGGAGGACGCCGCCAAGTATAAGGCTGCTCAATGATTCTCTCCTTCCGGTCGTAGGAAGCGAAAGGCGCTCCGAAGTTTCGGAGCGCCTTTCGATTTTCGTCTGCTACGGCACGACCGCCTGCACTGCGGCGCTGGGCTGGCTTTCCGGGCCGGCGGTTTTGTAGCCGGTGACGGTGACCTTGACCGTCGCCCCGGCGGGTTCGACGAGCCGCGGCAACTCATGGGCGAGGAGGAATTGTGCGTGGCGTATCACGAGCAGCCCGAACTCATCCACGACATCCTCGCGACCATCGGCGACACCGCAGGCAAGGTGCTCGATCGAGTTTCCGCGTCGGCGCAGGTGGACCAACTCAGCGTTCACGAAGACCTTGCCGGCAAGAGCGGCCCGCTCGTCGGCCCAAAACAGGTCACCGAGTTCATCAAACCGTACTATCGTCGCGTCTGGGACATGCTCCAATCCCGCGGCGCGCGGTTGTTCAAGCAGGACTCCGACGGCAACCTCGACACGGCGATCCCGGCGTTCCTCGATGCGGGAGTGAATCTGATGTATCCGATGGAGCCCGCCGCCGGGATGGACATCGTCAAAGTGCGTGAGAAATACGGGAAGCGGCTGGCGTTCATGGGCGGCATTGATAAACACGTCCTCCGTCGCAGCCGGGAGGAGATCGTCGCCGAGTTGGAGTACAAGATTCCGCCAATGGTGCGCACCGGCGGTTGCGTGCTCGGACTCGATCATCGCATTCCAAACGGCACGCCGCTGGAAAACTACCGGTTCTACATCAGGAAAGCGTGGGAGATTCTGGATTGTCGTGTGGAATGTGGGTAGCGTGTGTTTAACTTTCGTTTGGAGTCCAAGCTTCAGCTTGTTTTCTCACGACCACACCAGACAAGCTGAAGCTTGGACTCCAAACGAGAGCTGTGCGAGCGTTTTACAAGGTAAACTGATCATGCCGTGCGCACCAACATGGGCATGCTGCGAACTCATTCCTGTGCTAGGTTCTCGACGCGCGAACCATGATGACCCGGATATTTCTAGCTCCGATGCTCGGCATATGTCTGTCGGCCACTTGCTTCGCCGAAACCAACGCACCCATGAGCACAAACCAAACAACCCGCAAACCCAACCGGCTCGCCAAGGAGAAAAGCCCCTACCTCCTCCAACACGCGTACAATCCCGTGGACTGGTATCCGTGGGGCAACGAGGCGTTCGAGCGGGCGCGCAAGGAAAACAAGCCGATCTTCCTCAGCGTCGGCTACTCGACCTGCCACTGGTGTCACGTGATGGAGCACGAGTCGTTCGAGAACGATGAGATCGCCGCGGTGATGAACGCGCACTTCGTGTGCATCAAGGTGGACCGGGAGGAGCGGCCCGACGTGGACAAGATCTACATGACCGCCGTGCAAGCGATGACGGGCGGAGGCGGTTGGCCGATGTCGGTGTTTCTCACGCCCGAGCTCAAGCCGTTCTTCGGCGGGACGTATTGGCCGCCGACCGCCCGGTACGGGCGCGGCGGGTTCAAGGAAATCCTCGAACGCGTCCACGAAGTATGGGGTCAGAAGCGCGATGATATCGTCAAACAGGGCCAACAGTTCAGCGCCCAACTCGAAGCACAGATGGCGGTGCGAAGCGCGCCCGGTTCGCTCGACGAACACACGCTGACGAACGCCTACCACGACGTGGCCGGCAACTACGACGAAGTCTATGGCGGATTCGGCGGCGCGCCGAAGTTTCCGCGGCCGGTGACCTTGAACTTTCTCATCCGTTATCATGCCCGGACTGGCGACAAGCAGGCGCTCGAGATGGTCACGCATACATTGAAGAAGATGGCGCTCGGCGGCATGTACGACCAACTCGGCGGCGGGTTTGCCCGTTACTCGGTGGACCAGAAGTGGCTCGTCCCGCATTTCGAGAAGATGCTCTACGACAACGCGCAACTCGTCTGCTCCTACCTCGAAGCGTATCAACTCACGCGCGATTCATTCTACGCCGACGTCGCTCGCGATGTGTTGCGCTACGTGATGCGCGACATGACCCACAAGGAGGGCGGCTGGTATTCCGCCGAGGACGCCGACAGCGAAGGCGTCGAGGGGAAGTTCTACGTCTGGAAACTCGACGAGGTGAACCAAATCCTCGGCCGGGAGGACGCGAAGGTATTTTGCTTCGTGTACGACATCAGCGGCGGCGGCAACTTCGAGCACGGGCAGAATATCCTGAACCAGGTTTTCAACGTGCGCGAGGCGGCCGGGGAGTTCAAGAAGAGCGAGGACGAGATCAAACAGGTCCTGGCCCGCTCGAAGGAAAAGTTGTTCGCCGTCCGTTCGAAGCGAATCCGGCCCCATCTCGACGACAAAATCCTCACCGGCTGGAACGGGCTGATGCTCTCGGCGTTCGCGCGCGCCTATCAGGTGCTCGACGACCAGCGCTACCTCGACGCAGCGGTCAAGAACGCGAACTGGCTGTGGGCGAATCTGTACGACGCCAAGACGCAGCGGTTGCATCGTCGTTGGCGAGATGGCGAAGTCGGCGGCGCCGCAATCCTCGATGATTACGCCTTTCTGATCCAGGGCATGATTGATTTGTACGAGGCGTCGTTCGACCCAAAGTGGCTGACGCGAGCGATCGAGTTGCAGGAGACGCAGAACAAGCTGTTTTTCGACACGAAAGAGGGTGGCTTTTTCATGACGACCGGCGAGGATGCCTCGATCCTCTCCCGGCCGAAAGAGGACTACGACGGCGCCGAGCCTTCCGGCAACTCGATCTCGGTGCTGAACCTGTTGCGGCTCGCCCAGTTCGCCGACCACGCGGAGTACCGGACGATGGCCGACAGGACGTTGCAGCTTTTCGGAGAGCGGATGCGAAAGATTCCGCAGATCGCGCCGCAACTGTTGGTGGCGCTGGATTTCTCGTTGCAGAAGCCGAAGCAGATCGTGATCGCCGGAAAACGCCAGGCACCAGAAACGAAAGCGATGTTGCGTGCCGTCCACGAACGATTTATAGCGGCGCGCATTCTGATACTGGCCGACGGCGGCCCGGGGCAGGCTGAACTGGCGAAGCGATTGCCTTTCCTCCAGGACATCGCGATGAAGGACGGCAAGGCCACCGCGCATGTCTGCATCAACTACACATGTCTGTTGCCGACGACCGATGTCGTGGTGTTGAAGAAAATGTTGTAGGGGCGCACGGCTGTGCGCCCCATGATCATGATGCAGGGGCGCACAGCCGTGCGCCCCTACTTCACCTGAATTGTCGAGACGACCTGCCGCACGCCTTCGGTTTCCATCGCAATCAACATCGCCTTGCTGATCGCCTCGTAGGAGGAAGCCGACCCCGCCAATGTCACCACACCATCGGTGGTGCTCACAGAGACGTTGAGAGCGGATACATCCTTGTTCACAGCGTACTTGCTCTTGATGGCGGTGGTAATGGCGGTGTCTCTCGCGGCGTCCTTGACCTCCTCCGCGGTCTCGCGCGTCTGGCGGCGCACGACCTTGCCCTTGGCGGCGAGTTCGGCCTTGATGTCGTCGGCTTTGAGATGCCAGATGTCGAGCTTGGCATCAATGGCCGTGCGCACCGAGTCGGCCGTTTCACCGACAGCCTTTTTCACGTCCTCGACTGCGCGCTGGACGGAGGAAGTGGTCGCTGTCGAGTGGACGGGGGTCTCAGGAGCAGGTTCGGCGCGTTTGCCTACGACATACCACGTCACGGCGGCCCCGAGGATGAAACCCAACAGCAGAGCGATCAGGAACATTCTCATGACGGCATTGTGAACGCTCGACGGGAATAATCAAGCAATGAGACATTCGTTGTCGGTGCGGCATCCAACAAAGCAATGAAATCGAACTACGATGCGATCATCATCGGCGGCGGCAGCGCAGGCTACGCCGCGGCACGTACGGCAGCCGGCTACGGTGCGAAGACCGCCGTGGTCGAGAGTGGCCCCGCCATCGGCGGGTTGTGCATCCTGCGCGGATGCATGCCGACCAAGGCGATGCTGCGCTCCTCCGAGGTGATGGCGCTGATGCGACGCGCCAAGGAGTTCGGGCTGCGCGCGTGGAAGCTCGAAGCGCGGCTCGACGAAATCCAACGCCGCAAGGACAAACTGATCCAGGATTTCGCCGGTTATCGCGAGGAACAGCTTCGCAATGGCACGTTCGATTTCATTCTGGGCCGGGCACGGTTTGTGGACGTCCATACCATTGAAGTCGGGAAGCGCCGACTCCGAGCCAAGTCGTTCATCCTCACGACCGGATCGGTTCCATCGAGGCCGCCGATCTCCGGCTTGGCCGAGGTCGGATACTGGACAAGTGATGACGCACTGAAACAAACGCGGCTCCCAAAATCGCTGGTCGTCCTCGGCGGCGGGCCGGTGGCACTGGAGTTCGCGCAATTCTTCCAGCGGCTAGGCACGCGAGTCACACTGATCCAGCGCAGCCCGCACGTGTTGCGCGACGCCGACCAAGACATGGCCGAAGTGATCGAGGAACGATTCCGCGCCGAAGGGATGCGCGTGTTCACCGACACGAAGCTGGTGCGTTTCTCCCAACAGCAAGGCCAGAAGGCAGTCGAGTTTCAGCACAAAGGCAGGTCCCGCGTGGTTCGCGCCGAGCAGATTCTGCAAGCGCTCGGGCGGGTGCCGAATGTCCGCCCTCTGGAATTGGAACGGGCGGGAGTCAAAGTCGAAAATGGTCGCTTCGCGGTCAACGACCGTCAGCAGACCAACGTGCCGCACATCTACGCCGCGGGCGACGTGTGCGGGCCGTACGAGATCGTTCACATCGCCATCCAGCAGGGAGAGATCGCGGCACACAACGCGACCCACCGGACCAAGCGCTCGATGGATTACCGGACCAAGGTGGCGGTCGCATTCACCGATCCGCAGATTGCATCGGTCGGATTGTTCGAAAAGGAAGCGCAGGCGGCGAAGATTCCGTACCTCGTGGCAAAGTACCCATTCAACGACCACGGCAAATCGCTTGTGATGGGCGAGACCGATGGGTTTGTGAAAGTGCTGGCAAATCCGAAATCCGGGGAGATTCTCGGCGGCCACATCGTCGGCCCCGAAGGCGGCGATTTGATTCACGAACTCGTCGCGCTGATGCACCTGCACGGCACCGTATTCGACCTGGCCACGATGCCGCACTATCACCCGACATTGGCCGAGATTCTCACCTATCCTGCCGAAGAACTCGCGGGACGCATCCGCGCGCGACTTTGAATGTCACGCGGTTACCTGATGAAACTCCATCAGGACCAGCCTGGCCTCGTACAATTCGAGCGGCACGTCCTCTTGCGAGCGCATCCGTTCCTGATACACGGGACAGCACGCGTGCGCCTCGCTCAGGCAGTAGTTCTCGATCTCATGCAGGCTGCAGCGCATCGAGCCTTCGACCGCCAGGCAACTCTGTTCCCGACCGCCGCTGAAGAAAGGGCATCGTTGGCAGTCCGTTGATCCGAAGTACAATCGGGCACTCATACACTCCCTCAACCCATTGCAAACGTAGTGCCAATGCCGTTGGACGCAAGGGGAAGTTGTTCACAGTCGTGGAAGCCCCAAATCGTCTGGCCTTGCCACCGGGGCGGATGGGTTGGCTCGAACACTCGACCCGTGCAACGTTGTGCGTGCGGAAACATTTTTGCCCGGCGGGAGGACAATTTCAGCACGCTTCCTGCGTTGCAGAGCAAGGCGCGGGAAATTGCATTGCAGTGCCGAAATCGAAACGCTAAAGCATGGAAACTCTCATGGCCGGGGAACGACATACACGGTGGCGCGGCGTAATCGAGGAGTACCGGCAATACCTGCCGGTCACCACGAAGACACCCGTCATTACCTTGAACGAAGGCGGCACGCCGCTCATCCGGTCGGTCCGGCTGGAAAAGCATCTCGGCCTCAGTTTCGAGGTGTATCTCAAGCACGAAGGCCTCAACCCGACCGCCTCGTTCAAGGATCGCGGCATGACTGTGGCCGTCTCGAAAGCCGTCGAACGAGGCGCCAAAGCCGTCATCTGCGCCTCGACCGGCAACACCTCCGCTTCCGCCGCCGCCTACGCAGCGCGCGCCGGCGTTCAGTGCGTGGTCATCCTGCCGGCGGGAAAGATCGCGATGGGCAAGCTGGCGCAGGCGTTGATTCATGGCGCCAAGGTCGTCGCGGTCGAGGGCAATTTCGACGATGCATTGCGGATCGTGCGCGAGGTTTCGCAGACGCATCCGATCGCGCTCGTCAACTCCGTCAATCCCGACCGGATCGAGGGCCAGAAGACGGCGGCGTTCGAAATCTGCGATCAACTGGGTGCCGCCCCCGAGTTCCACGTTCTCCCTGTCGGCAACGCCGGCAACATCACCGCGTACTGGAAAGGCTACCGGGAATACCACGCGGCAAAACTCAGCGACACGCTGCCGCGGATGTTCGGCGTGCAAGCCGCGGGCGCTGCCCCCATCGTCCTCGGAAAAATCGTCACTGAACCGCATACCATCGCCACCGCCATCCGCATCGGCAATCCGGCAAGCTGGCAACAGGCGAACGCCGCGCTCAAGGAATCCAACGGTCACATTGATATGGTGACCGACGACGAGATCATCGCCGCCTACCAGTTGTTGGCGAGCGTGGACGGTGTGTTTGTCGAGCCGGCCAGCACTGCGAGCATTGCCGGGCTGATCAAGTACAACAACGAAGCCCGCTTTCCGCGTGGCTGCCGGGTTGTCTGTACGGTGACCGGCCACGGCCTCAAGGACCCCGACACCGCGATCGCCCACTCGGGCCAACCCATCACCGTTCCTGCCCAGAAGGACGCGGTGTTGAAGGCGATCGGCGTCTGATTCGGGTTGAAGTTTTGCCTGCCTTGTCGTAGGTACCGCGCCGTATTTTATGGCACTCATCGTTCAGAAATACGGCGGCACGTCGGTCGGCAACACCGAACGCATCAAGAACGTCGCCAAACGCGTCGCAGCAACCCAGGCGGCGGGCAACCAGGTGGTCGTGGTCGTGTCCGCGATGTCGGGCGTGACCGATTCGCTCATCAAGCTGGCGAAGGAAATCCAGGAGCTTCCCAACGAACGCGAGATGGACATGCTTCTCGCAACGGGCGAGCAAACGACCATCGCGCTCACGGCCATGGCGTTGCACGCCATCGGCGTCAAGGCGGTCTCACTCACGGGCGCACAGGCCGGCATCGTTACCGATGGCGTTCACACCAAGGCGAAGATCGCCAACATCACGCCCAAGCAGTGCCACGAGTTTCTCAAGAGTGGCCATGTCGTGATCGTGGCCGGCTTTCAGGGCGTCACGCCCGACAACCAGATCACCACTCTCGGGCGCGGCGGCAGCGACCTGACCGCCATCGCCCTCGCGGCGGCGCTCAAGGCGGACATTTGCCAGATTTACACCGACGTGGACGGCGTGTACACCGCCGATCCGCGCATCGTCAAGAGCGCGCAGAAAATCCCCGAGATCAGCTACGACGAGATGCTCGAGATGGCGAGTCTCGGTTCGAAGGTCATGCAGTCGCGCTCGGTTGAGTTTGCCAAGAAATGGAAAGTCGTGTTCGAAGTGCGCAGCAGCTTCAACGACAATCCCGGCACCATTGTCAAAGAGGAGACCAAGAAAATGGAAGACGTCGTCATTCGCGGAGTCAGTCTCGATCGCAACCAGGCCAAAGTCACCCTCGCCAACGTCCCCGACCGGCCCGGCGTGGCGGCCACCGTGTTCCGTGCGCTCGGCAATGCTGCCATCAACATTGATATGATCGTGCAGAACGTCAGTCCCAAGGGCGAGAAACATACTGACATTTCGTTCACGCTCGACAAGGCCGAGCTCGCCAAGGCGAAGAAAGCGATGGAGCCGCTCGTAAAGGAACTCGGCGCCGAGAGCGTGAACTCGACCGAAGGCATCGCCAAGCTCAGCGTCGTCGGCGTCGGCATGCGCAGCCATAGCGGCGTGGCGGCGGCGATGTTCGAGGCGCTGGCCGAGACGGGCGTGAACATCGAGATGATCAGCACCAGCGAGATCAAGATTTCTGTGGTGATCGGCCTCGACAAAGCCGAGAAAGCTGCCAATGCCGTGCATGAAAAGTTTGGGCTCGGGAAGTTGAAATCTTGAGGATGGAAGATGGAGAATAGGCGGGCGAGGTTCTCCATCCTTTGTCCTCTGTTCTCGATCCTCGTTCTGCATCTCGCCGGTTGCCAATCACCGCCTCCGCCCAAGCCGGAACCGCCGCAAGCGCTCAATTACACCGCCTACCTCTACTCGCTCTTTGACACCGAGTGGGCCGCGCGCCCAAAAGAGTCGCTCAAGGAGGACCGGCTGGAGCTCAAACCGAAGGCCGTGCTCGTGGTGGCACGGCGCGGCGAATACGCACCTCGGGAAGCGTTGCTGAAACGGCTGCGAACCGAAACGAACCTTTTCGCGCGTGTCGAAGGCATCCCGGCCGTCCTCGAAATCCCAACGGAGGACAAGTCGCAACAGGGCAAGGTCTCGCCGGAAGCGATCAAAACGCACATCATCAAGATGAGGCAGCTGGCCTCCGACATGGGGGCGGATTACCTGTTCCTGATCGAGGGTGTGGAACGGACGAATTCCTGGCAGGAACCGACGGCCATTCTCGACCTCACCATCATCGGCCACTATGTGATCGGCAGCAATCGCATCGAGGTCGAGTCGCGCGGCTCGGGCGCGCTCGTGGACGTGGCGACGGGACGGGTCATTTCTGTCGTGACGGAGGAAAACAAACAGATCACCCACGCACCGACGGCCACGATCGAGGTGCGCCGAAAGCAGGACACCGAGAAAGCGGACGTGGCGCTCGAACAAATTCTCACCACAAAGATGTTATCGCAGCTTGAGGCGAGGATGGCCGGCAAGCCTTCGGAATAGCCTGCCTTCGGTCATGACTGCGATGCCGACATGAAGAAGCCAGATCCCTATCGCGTGGCCATGATTGGCCGTAAAACCATCGCCGTTGCCGGTCACATTCCCGCCTTCCTGCGACACCCGCGCTTGGAGCTTGCAGGCCTGAGTGAGGTGCGCCCGGACCGACTCGACCTGGCGTAGAAGACCTGCGGATGCTCCGTCCCCGCGGCCACGGGTCACGGATCACTCGCTGGATGGCTGCATTCCGACTCCCCATCCCGGACCCGGCGTCAACGTCGCATTCGATCTGCTGCAACGCGGCATCCCGGTGCTCGACCTCACCGTTGGCTGGCTGGCGTCGAGCGCGCCGCCATCGCCCGCGCGCTGGTCAACCACCCGGCCATCCTCCTCGCCGACGAACCCACCGGCAACCTCGACACCGCCACCGGCGAAGCGATCCTCGAATTGTTCCGCCAACTCCACCGGCAAGGCCGCACCGTCGCCATCGTCACCCACGACCCCGCCATCGCCGCCGTCGCCAACCGCCGCATCGAAATCCGCGACGGGCGGATTGTGTCGGGAGCGGGGTTGGGGTAACATCGCCGAAGCTGCGCGAGTGGCGGAATTGGCCGACGCGCCAGACTTAGGATCTGGTCCCGCAAGGGGTGGAGATTCGAGTCCTTTCTCGCGCACTCTCCAGCCGCCTGAACGTCCGGGAACGTTACACCTCGCGCCGGGGCGGGGCGGTTGATCTATCGTGCGGGCGTGAACCAAGACAACAACCGACCCCGGCGCCCGTCCGCGGAACCACGACCCATTCCCTGCGGGGTGAATCTGATTGTCAGCCGTCGCTTTGCCGTGATAAATAGCCAACGGAGAAGCGCGCTGTTTGATCTGTGCGGCCGTCATCAGCCGATGAGGAGAAATCGCGAATGAACATCTGGCAACACAAACTCCTGGCCTACCTGCACGACCCGCCGAGCAAAGCGTTCAACATCGTCGAACACCGGGCGATGGCGGATTCGCTGATCCGCAACGCCGGGTTCGACCCGGCGGATGTCGCGTGGTTCTTCGACAAGGTCTGCGATCACAC
>CAZOTB010000182.1:0-11919 GCA_964582645.1 uncultured Verrucomicrobiota bacterium
CTGATCGGAAAGCGCATCTGATGGAAGTGATCGCCGCACTGGAGCGCCGTCTGAGCCGGTACATCCAGGAGTCGAAAGACCTGGAAGGAATCTCCAGTGAAGGGAATTTCCGTGCGTTGATGAGCGCAATCAACAAACGCAAGTCGAAGTAGGACAGGCATCCCTGCCTGTCCACTGCCGGTAGCGCGGCATGAAAGCGGAACGATCGGCCAGGGTCGGCCGCCCCCCATTACTTCAGCAGGATCTCGATCTTTGCGCCCTTCTTGAGCGTCTCGACATACGCCAGCATGGCTTGCTGCATCTTCTGCTGCGTCAGAAACTGCTCGATCTTCGGTCGTTCCTGCTCCAGCGACGCCTTCCCTTCGGCATGCTTGTCCGTCTGCTTGATGACGTGGTAGCCAAACTGCGTCGTCACCACCTGGCTGACTTCGTTTGACTTGAGCGCGAACGCCGCGTCCTCGAACGGCTTGACCATCTGGCCGGAACCGAAGAACCCCAGGTCGCCGCCTCTGGCCTTGGAGGGGCACTCGGAAACCTCCCCGGCCACCTTCGCGAAATCCTCGCCCTTGACGACGCGATCGCGCGCTTTGTCAATCGAGGCCCGCTTCTCTGCCTTTACCTTGTCGTCCGCCCCTTCCGGCACCATCACGAGGATGTGGCTGGCGCGAACCTGGGCGGGTTGATTGAAGTATTTCGGGTTCTCGTCGTAAAACTTCTGCACCTCGGCCGATTCGATCTGGATCTTGCTTCGAATCTCGTCGTCAATCAGCTTCTCCATCCGCAACCCTTCGGCGATCTTCTCTTTCATCTGTGCTTCGGTCATCTTCATCGCCTTGAGCTGTTCCTGGAAGGTTTTGTCGTCGGGAAAGCGCTGCTTCACGGTTGCCATGCGTTCGGCAACCTTTTGATCGAGGTTCTCGACCTTGAGCGTCTTCGATTTCTCCAGCATTAACTCCTGGCCGACCAATTGATCGAGCGTGCGCATCTCCAGTTCGTTGCGTCGGACGTCCGGTATGCCCTGCGCGCCCATCGCGGCCGTAACCTGTTGCACCATGTCGTCGAGTTGCGCGCGGGTAATGGTCGTGCCGTTGACGCGGGCAACGACCGTCGAGCCGGCAGCGGCTTCGGTTGCGGGCGCATTGGATTGCGCGCGCAGCGCCACGGGCAGGGCGAATGTGCAAAGCAGTGTGAGTGTGAGTATGGACTTGTTCATGGGTTTCCTTTTCAGCAGGCGTGGCTCCAGATCGAGCCGATGTGGTCGAGGCAGAGCTGCGACCAGGTTTCGAGTTGATCGCGACGAGCCCGGAGCTCGTCCGCAGTTAGAAATGAAAGTTGCGTCACCACCGTCTCGCGCCTCCGAACCTGCTCGGCCGCGCGTCGCAGGACGTGCACGACGCCAAAATGCACCTTTCCCACCTCCGTCGAGTCGTCGTTGATCAATCCCACCGGCTTCGCGTCGAACGCGCCGTCCACGACAACTTCTTCGTTCACCTCGCGTGCCACCGCGTCGCGGAACGCCTGTTCTCCCACGGCGAAGAGCGAGTGGTCTTCGTCGTTGATGTGGCCACCAATGCCGATCGAGCCCTTGGCCACGAGCCGTTGTTCGCCCGACTTCTTGCCGCGGACATAATGCAATACGCGCGTGCCGTCGGTGATGACGACGTAGGGGATGATTTGCTTGAACGTGGGGTCTTGTTCCGCCTGGGAGCGCGGCCGGAAGCTGTTCTGCTTTGGGTCGAGGATGGAAGGCAGATACGCCTGGACGTTGGGGCTGAATCCCTGGAACGCGCCGAGTTGCTCGATCAGCGCGCGGGGAAATCCCAGCACTCGTTCATCCATCTTGTCCATCCCACGCGTCATAGCGCGTTCAGACGGGGGAAGCAACGTATTTTCGGGGCAACGGGAACCGCCAACCACGGCGAATCGCCCGAACCAGGATCCACCACGGATGTCAGAGCACACGGAGAGGAACCGCTGAGGCCGAGGTGGCGGGGGCTGCAACAGAAAATCGCGAAGGGAGCGAAGTACGACCAGACTGCGTTTCGCCGCGAATGAACGAATGGCTGATGGGACGCGGGACGGACGTCAACCGTTCTGTGCGCCTTCGTGTTGGCCACGGCGTGCGGGGAACGATAAATTCCCAGTGAAAATCGCGGGATAAATAATGGTTGCGCGACTTCGTTTTCCTGCTATTCTCTCGCTCCGTTTCCGTGAAACTTGTCGCGCGGTTTCGCGGATTTATTGTTTTGTGGGTCGCCCATGTACGAAGTGTATCCCGAATTGAAAATCCTGAGTGGGTCGTCGAATCGCCCCCTGACGGAACGGATCGCCACATACATCGGCAAACAGTTGCACGACGCGACGGTCAGTTCTTTTCCAGATGGCGAGACGTTCGTAAAGATCAACGAGAACGTCCGCGGCAGCGACGTGTACATGGTGCAGAGCACGTGTCCGCCCACGAACCATCACCTGGTGGAACTGCTGATCATGATTGACGCAGCGCGTCGGGCGAGCGCGGAACGGATCACGGCGGTGATTCCGTTCTACGGCTACGCGCGCCAGGACCGCAAAGACCAGCCGCGCGTCCCGATCACGGCCAAGCTCGTGGCGAACCTCATCACCACCGCGGGCGCCGACCGGGTGCTGACGATGGATTTGCACGCGCAGCAGATCCAGGGATTCTTCGACATCCCCGTGGATCACCTGTACTCGGCCCCGGTGTTCTTTCGGTGCTTGCGCGAGAAAAAGCTGAGTGACGTGGTCGTGGTTTCGCCGGACATCGGCGGACTCAAGATGGCGCACGCGTACGCGACCATGCTCAACGCCAACCTCGCGATCGTGGCCAAGCGGCGCAAGAGCGGCAGCGAAGTCGAAGCCATCAATGTCGTCGGCGACGTGGACGGCAAGAACGTCGTCATGGTGGACGACCTGACCGAGACCGCCGGGACGCTCGTCGCGGCGGCGAAGCGCCTGAAAGAAGCCGGCGCGAAACGAATTGTGGCATGCGTCGCCCACGCGGTGTTGGGCGACATGGCGAGCGAGCGGTTGAAGAAGTCGGCGATCACGGAGTTGATCACCACCGACAGCGTGCCGCAGAAGGAAGCGATCGGATACAAGAAAACGGTATTGAGCGTGGCCGAGTTGCTCGGCGAAGCGATCAAACGCACTCACAAGGGTGAGTCGGTCACTTCGTTGTTCGAACTCAACGGCGGCTCCAAAAAGGGGTAAGCAGACATGGAACAGGTAGAATTGAAAGCACAGCCTCGCGGCGAAGCGGGGCGGAACAAAGTCAAACACCTTCGGCGTCAGGGGCTGATCCCCGGCGTGGTGTACGGTCACCACACCAAGCCCGAGGCGATCCAGCTGAACGCGCACGAATTGGATGTCATCATCCATCGCGCGCACAGCGAAAATGTGCTCGTCCAGCTCCAGCTCGGCGATCAGGGGAAGGGGCGTCTCGCCTTGCTGCAGGACGTGCAGCATCATCCCATCAGCCGCGCCATTCTTCACGTGGACTTCCATGAACTGAAGGAAGACGAGAAGTTCACCGTCAGCGTCCCCGTGCAGGCGCTGGGCGAACCCGTGGGCGTCCGCGTCGGGGGCGGAGTGCTTGAATACATTTTGCGCGAACTGCGTGTGCGCTGTCTCCCCAAGGATCTGCCCGAGCGCATTACCGTGGACGTGGCCCATCTCGACATCGGCATGAGCATTCACGTGGGTGAGGTCACCGTGCCGGCAGGCGTGGAGATTCTCGATGACAAAGGTTCGCCGTTGGTGGCGGTGGTCGCGCCGACGGTCGAGGAAGAGCCCGCCCCCGGTGAGGCGGCGGCGACGTTGGCCGAGCCCGAAGTCATCAAGGAGAAGAAGGCCGAGGAAGGCGAAGCGGCCCCGGCGGAGAAGGGCAAGGGGGAAGGGAAACCGGCAGCCAAGGGCGAAGCAAAGCCGGCAGCGAAGGGGGAGGCCAAGCCCGGTGCCAAGGCGGAAGGCAAACCGGAAGCCAAAGCCGAGGCGAAGCCGGACGCGAAGAAGAAGTAGGGCTGATTTTCGGTTCACCGTCCCGGGTTCTCGGTTGGAATTGAATGGTCCGTCTGATCATCGGTTTGGGCAACCCGGGGCGTGAATACAACGGCACGCGGCACAACGTCGGGTTTCGGGTCGCGGACGCGCTGGCCAGGAAGTGGGGCATCGAGTATAAGACGCGCCGCAAGTTCAACGCCGAGGTCGCCGAAGCGAAGCGCGGCGAAACAATGCTGGTGATCGCAAAGCCGTTGACGTACATGAACCTGAGCGGTCAGGCGGTGGCAGCGTTGCGGACGTGGCACAAGTGCGAGCCGCACGATGTAATCGTGCTGTTCGATGACGCCGATCTGAAGCTTGGCCAGTTGCGTGTGCGCGGCAGCGGCAGCAGCGGCGGACATCGTGGGATGCAGTCGGTCATCGAGATGCTCGGCACGAACGCGGTCCCGCGCGTGCGGCTCGGGATCGGGCGCAGTGACGGTGCGCGGGGCGGCCTGGTGGATCACGTGCTCAGTCGGTTCGATGGCGATGAGGAAAAGCGGGTCGCAGCGATGACGCAGCGGGCGGTGGAAGCCGTCGAATGCCTGATCGAGCGCGGACTCAGCGTGGCAATGAACACTTTCAACAAACGAACGGAAGAAACCGAATGAAACGATACGAAGGATTATTCATCCTGGAAACGGCCCAGAAGGAAGAGAACATCAAGGAAGCGATTGACCGCATCTCCGAGGAGATCAAGGCCCACAAGGGCAAGGTCGAGGGCGTCCAGAAGATGGACAAGAAGCCATTCGCGCGCGGCGACGCCAAGCGCAAGGAAGGGTACTACGTCAACATCATCTTCTCCGCGCCGCCCGGCATCCTCGATCACCTGCGCCAAAAACTGGTCCTGACCGGGCTCGTGTACCGGCAGTTCTACAACATCGAGCCGCCTCCGCCCCGGGTGAAGAAGGAAGCCCCAGTGGCGGAAGCCAAGGCCTGACCCGGCCGAAAGGAACGTCTCATGGCCAATTTCAACAAAGTCATTCTCGTGGGCAACCTGACGCGCGACCCCGAGTTGCGATACACCCCAAAGGGAACCGCCATCGCGCAAATTGGCCTGGCGGTCAACCGGTACTGGACCGACGAGCAGGGGCAGAAGAAGGAGGAAGTCACCTTTCTCGACATCGAAGCGTGGAGTCGCCTGGCCGAGACGGCCGGCAAGTATCTCTCCAAGGGCAGCCCGATTCTGGTCGAAGGCCGGCTGAAGATGGACTCCTGGGAAGACAAGGAAACAAAACAGAAACGCAGCAAGATCAAGATCGTGGCGGAGACGATTCAATTTCTCAGCGCCCCTCGGAATGCCGAGTTTCAGGGCGGGGAGGGTGAAGCTGGGGAAGGGTCACCCGCGCCTCGCCGAACCGCTGCCCGTCCGGCCAGCACACCGACGGCGCCATCCGAGGAAAGTGGTGCTGAACCCGAGAAACCCAAGGATAATATTCCGTTTTGAACCAATCACCCATACTCACTAACCCGTAACCCGTAACCATTACTCAACCATGCCAAGACGACATCCAGACGAAGAGCGAACGCGCACCAAACCGAAGCCGACTCTGCGCATCAAGAAAGAATGCCCGATTTGCGCCGACCAGGCGACGATTGATTACAAGCAGCCCGACCTGCTCAAGAAATTCATGACGGAGCGCGGCAAGATTCTCCCGCGCAAGTACACCGGCAATTGCGCCCGGCACCAACGGCAGTTGACCACGGCGATCAAGCGCGCCCGCGTGATGCTGCTGGTCAGATAACAAATGGAGAGATGGAAGAGTGGAACAATGGAGTTGAATTTGGCAGCGCTGGCCCCATCTTCCCGTCTTCCAACCTTCCACAGTCCCCACAACCAAAGGTTTCCCCATGCACACTGAAGTCATCCTAACAAAAAACGTCCAGGATCTTGGCGCCGAAGGCGACAAGGTTGTCGTCGCGCCAGGCTACGCGCGAAATTATCTGATCCCGCGCGGCTTCGCCAAGCGCGCAACCGAGGCGAGCCTCCGTCACATCGAGATTCTCAAGAAGAAGCGTGCCGAGCGCGAAACCGCCGAGAAGACCGCCTCGGAGGAGTTCGCCACCCAGATCAGCAAACTCGCATGCTCGATCACCGTCAAGACCGGCCAGCACGACAAGATGTTCGGCTCGGTCACGGCGGGCGACCTTCACGAATGGCTCGACAAACACGGCGTCAAGATCGAACGCAAGCAGATCGTGCTCGAGCGTCCGATTCACCAGGTCGGCGAGCATCACGTCACCATCAACCTCCTGCATGGCGTGACCGCGCATCTCAAGGTCGAAATCGTGGCGGAAGCGCCGGCGCCTTCGGCCGCTCCTGCTGTGACCGATCGAAGAGGGCCGCGACGCGGAGACCGCCCCGAGCGCATCCCGGCGCGGGGCGCAGAGCGGAAAGCCGAGCCAAAGAGCGCCGGTAAGCCGGCAGCCAGAACGAAATAATAGGACTCTTCGATCATGCCTGCGCCCCAAGGATCGAGTTCGCGCTCCCAGGCTCGTTCCGCTGTGAGTGCCGTGGATCGTGTCCTGCCCAACAGCCTCGAGGCGGAGATGGGATTGCTCGGCTCGGTGCTGCTCGCGCCGAACGAGATGCTCGTGCAGTGCGTGGATGCCATCGGCGTCGAGCACGACCATTTCTATCAGCACGCCCACAAAGTCATTTACCAGCAACTCGCCGAGATGCACGAGACCGGCGAGGCGGTGGACCCGGTTACGCTGACGCAGCGCCTCAAGGACCACAATCGCCTCGATGAAGTCGGCGGGCCGATCTACGTGACAAACCTGTTCACGTCCGTCCCGACAGCCGGCAACTTCAAGTATTACCTCGGCATCGTCCGTGAAAAATTCATCCTGCGTCGGCTGATCGAGACCAGCACGCAGATTGTGACCCGCTGTTACGAGCAGCAACAGGACGTGGACAAACTGCTCGACGAGGCCGAACGCGAGATGTTCCAGATTTGCGAGCGCGGCGTCCTCAACGACGCCAAGAAGATGGACAAGGTGATCGAGAACGTCTTCACCACCATCGAGAAGCTCTACAACAACAAAGGCGCGCTCACCGGCCTCTCCACCGGCTTCCGCGATTACGACAAGCTCACCAGCGGCCTGCACGGCGGCGAGATGACGATCCTGGCCGCGCGGCCCGGCGTCGGCAAGACGGCGTTCGCGCTCAACATCGCCGAGAGCGTGGCGATTGACCAGAAGCAGCCCGTCGGCATCTTCAGCCTGGAAATGTCCGCCGAGTCGCTCGTCATGCGCATGCTCTGCTCGCGCGCGCGGGTGGACTCCCACAAGGTGCGCAGTGGTTTCCTCGGGAAAGCGGACTTCGCCCCGCTCACCAACGCGGCGAGCGAACTGATCAAAGCCCCGATTTTCATTGATGACAGTGCCAACCTCAGTATTCTCCACCTCCGAGCCAAAGGCCGGCGCATGATGGCCGAGAGCAAAGTGCGCCTGCTCATCGTGGATTACCTGCAGTTGGTCACCGATGAATCCTCGCGCTCCTCCGACGGGCGTCAGGCGGAGGTGGCGGCGGTTTCGCGTCAGCTCAAGGCGCTGGCGAAGGAGTTGAACGTGCCGATCCTCGTATTGTGCCAGCTCAACCGCGAGATCGAGAAGCGCGGTGAAAACGCCCGTCCCCGGCTCGCCGACCTGCGCGAGAGCGGTTCAATCGAGCAGGACGCCGACCTGGTGTCGTTCCTGGTCCGCAAGGATGACGGCGAGGGCGGCGGATTTTCGCCGACAGGCGAGGCGGAGTTGGTCATCGCCAAGCAACGCAACGGCCCGCAGGGCGACGTGAAGCTGGTGTTCAAAGGCGAGTACACGAGATTTTTCGACGCAGCCAAGACAACCGACGAAGACGCGCAAGAGATTCGAGGATCGAGCGAATGAACCGAGCCATGTGGCGACTCCCGCTGCTGCTCGCGGTTCTCTTGCTCCCGGCCGGCGCCGGGTTCGCCCAGATGGACGAAGCCCCGATCGTCCGCGAGATCGAGATCAAACGCGTCGGGCCCATCCCCGTTTCCGACGCGGTCGTCAAAGCCAACATCCGCACCGAGGTCGGCAAAACGATCTCACGCAACGTCCTCGATGACGACGTGCGCGCGCTGTACAAGACGGGAAACTTCCTCAACATCCGCGTCACCCAGGAGCTACTGCCCGACGGCGCGAAAGTCATTTTCACCATCCAGGGCAAGGCGACTGTCAAAGACGTCCAGATCACGGGCACGAAGAAGGTCCCGCTCGCGCGCGTCCAGCGGCAGATCAAGGTCAAGGTGGGGGACGTGCTCGACGAGCGCAAGATCGAGGAGGACAAGAACAAGCTGACCGAGTACTACCAGGATCTCGGCTACGAGCATGTGGTCGTCCGCCGTGACATCAAAGTGGACGAAGACACCGGCAAGGCTTCCATCACCTATGCCATCGAAGAGGGCTCGCGGGTATTCATTCAGAAGGTCGAGTTTGTCGGCAACAAGGCCTTTTCCGCCAAGCGGCTGCAACGTCAGATCAAAACCAAGAAGCGCTGGTTCTTCTCCTTCATCAGCAAGTCCGGCGTCCTCAAACCCGATCGGTTGGAGGAGGACCTGGATAACTTGCGGGCGTTCTATCGCGACGAGGGTTACATTGATGTCGAGATTCCCAAGCCCGAGTACCTCCACCCGAGTCCCCAGTGGCTCGTGATCCGAATCCAGATCCACGAGGGCATCCAGTACAAGGTCGGCACGGTGCAGGTGCGCGGAAACCAGGTGTTCCCGACCGCGGACCTCCTGGCGACGCTGAAAATGACCGAGGGCAAAACGTTTACTCCGCCCGGCTTGACGAAGGACATCGAGGCGTTGCGCGATTACTACGGTGCGCGCGGGTACATTGACGCGGTCGTTCGCCCCATCCGGTCGGCCAACGTGGACACGGGGCGCATGGATATCACGTACGACATCGTCGAGAACCAGCTCTGCTACGTGGAATTCATCAACGTCACCGGCAACACCAAGACCAAGGACAAGGTCATCCGCCGCGAGCTGGCCGTCGCGCCCGGCGAGGTCTTCGACATGGTCAAGGTCAAGCGCAGCCGCGAGCGGTTGCAGAACCTCGGTTATTTTTCCAAGGTCGAAACCAGCGTTCAGTCCACGGATGTTCCCTCGCGCAAGAACCTCGACCTGCAGGTGGAAGAACAGAAGACGGGCGACCTGAGCTTCGGCGCGGGTTTCAGTAGCATTGACGCGCTGGTGTTCTTCGCCGAGATCAAGCAGGGCAACTTCGATCTGTTCAACCCGCCCACTTTCACCGGCGGTGGACAAAAACTGAGGTTGCGGACTCAGCTCGGCACCGAGCGTCTCGATTTCATCATCTCCTTCACCGAGCCGTGGTTCCTGGATCAACGCCTCAACCTCGGCGTGGATGCCTACTATTCCGAGGCGAGCTACCTGAGCGACCTGTACGACGAGGGACGAATCGGCGCCGACATCAAGCTGGGTCGGCCGTTGACGGCGTTCACCAAGGGCGAGATCATCTGGAAACACGAGATCGTGGACATTTTCAACGTCTCCAAACCGCAGCCGAAACCCGGCGGCAACTACGATGACCTGCAAAAGGAGTACAACCAGTCCGCGCCCCAGGTGGTGCAGGATGCGAAAGGCATGACCTCGATTGACACGATCGGAGTCGTCCTCGACCGCGACACGCGCGACAACGTGTTCCTCAGCAAGAAGGGCAACCGCGCCGTGCTCAACGCCGAGTTGGCGAATCCCCTCGGCGACGAGGAGTTTTGGAAAGTGGATTTTCGCTTCAATCACTATTTCTCTTTCTTCGACCGGAGCCACGTCTTGCTGTTGCTGTTCGCCACCGGTACCGCGCAGGAGTACGGCAACTCCGACGACATTCCATTTTTCGAGAAGTTCTATCTCGGGGGCGGCAACAACCTCCGCGGCTTTGCCTATCGCGACGTGGGGCCGAAAGTGGGGCACGACCCCAAGCCGCTCGTGCCGCCCACAAAACCCAAACTGGGAGTGGGCGAACCCATCGGGGGAAAGACCTATGCCTGGTCCACCGCCGAGTACAGCGTGCCGGTCATCACCCGGGTGCGGTTTGCGGTGTTTTTCGACATCGGCCAGGTGTGGGAGGACACATTCGACTACGAACTGGGCGACCTAAACTCCGACGCCGGCCTCGGTCTGCGATTGGATTTGCCAATTGGGCCGATTCGTCTAGACTACGCCTTCCCGATTCAAACCGATTCGTTCAACGACGGCGCTGGACGATTCAACTTCAACGTCGGGTATCAATTTTAGGTCTGAGAAGATTATGATGAAAGGGTACAGCATGAACAGAGCGATCGTGATTGCGGCATTGATGGGCGCGTTTTCCATCCAGTGCGCAGTGGCCGCCGACCTCAAGATCGGCGTGGTGAACCTGCAAAAGTGCTTCGAGGAGTACTACAAGACCAAGAGCGCCGACGCCACCCTCAAGGAGGCCGCCGATGCCTACACCAAAGAGCGCAAGCAGCTCATTGACGAATTTCAGAAGCTCCAGGAAGAGCGCAACAAGCTCGTCGAGGAACTGAACAGGCCCGAGCTGTCGGAAGAGAAGAAGAAGGAGAAGCAGAAGGAGTCCGAAGCCAAGCTCGCCGACCTGCGCAAACAGAATGAGCAGATCCAGGAGTTCGACCGGGTGCGTCGGCAGCAGTTGAACGATCAGGGCAACCGCATGCGGAGCGGCATCGTGAAAGAGATCACCGAACAGGTTGTCAAAATTGCCCGAGCGCAGAACTTCACACTCGTGTTGGACAACTCCGGCAACTCGATGAACGCCACCGCAATAGTCGTTTATGCGGAGGATCGTCTCGACATCACGCTGGACATCATCCGCGAACTGAACCGCAACGCGCCGCCGCCCGAGGCGAAGCCCGCCGCACCGGCTGCTCCTGCGGCGCCGGCAGCGCCACCGGCGGCGAAATAGAGTTGGGCAAATCTCCATCAAGGCGGACTTCATTCGTCCGCCTTTTTGGTGCATCCGTTTGTTGGTCGGCCTTCCCCGAACGCCGACCGTGACGAGACGCATCTGCGGCTTGTTGGAGGTCGCGAAGGTCCCATCGCCTGCCGTTGGGCGATGGGGGGCGCGCCGTGCCCGTCCGACACGCCACCACGGCGCGAAACCTCCGTCCCTGAACGACGTGGGAGGAAGGCATTCGCGCCCTGCCACCGTCAGCCCGCAGATGCACCCACCGTGACGTCTCCTCCCGAGTTGACAATCCGCACGGTGCGATTATCTGGTAGCATTATGAGATTCGATCGGCTCACCATCAAGGCGCAGGAAGCGATGCAACAGGCGCAATCCATCGCCACCGAGCGAAACCACCAGGAAGTGGATTGTGAACACATGCTGCTCGCGCTTCTCGCTCAAAGCGACGGCCTGATCCGTCCATTGCTGCAGAAACTCGACGCACAGCCGGTGGCGTTGGTGGAAAAACTCAGCGCGGCGCTCGACAAACGTCCCAAGGTGCACGGCATTGATTCGTCGCAGATGTACATCGCCGCGCCGCTCAAACGCGCGCTCGATGCCGCGTTCAAAGAGGCCGAGCGGCTCAAGGACGAGTACGTCAGCGCCGAACACATCCTTCTCGGGATCCTCGACGAATCGAAGACCGATGCCGGGCGCGCGTTGGTCGCGGCGGGCGTGAAGAAGGACGCTCTGCTCCGCGCGCTGGCCGAAGTGCGCGGTTCGCACCGTGTCACCGATCAGAACCCGGAGGACAAGTACCAGGCTCTCACGAAGTACGGTCGGGACCTCACCGAAGCCGCCCGCAAAGGCAAACTCGACCCCGTCATCGGCCGCGACGCCGAAATCCGTCGCACGATGCAGGTGCTC
>CAZOTB010000183.1:0-11748 GCA_964582645.1 uncultured Verrucomicrobiota bacterium
CGGCGGCATCGGCATCATGAACATCATGCTTGTCAGCGTCACCGAACGCACCCGGGAAATCGGCATTCGCATGGCCATCGGCGCCATGGGACGCGATATCCTCGTCCAGTTTCTCGTCGAGGCAGTGGTGTTGAGCGTGATCGGCGGGATCATCGGGATTGGCATCGGCGTGGGCACCGCGGCTGTCGTCTCGAAGGTCACCGGCTGGCCGACTCTGATTTCCTATGGGGCCGTCGCGCTCAGTTTTCTCTTCGCCGCTGCCGTCGGCATCTTGTTCGGTTTCTATCCGGCGCGAAAGGCGGCGAACCTCGACCCGATCGAGGCGTTGCGGTATGAGTGATTTGATCTTGGTTATCCGTTATTTGTTATTGGTTATTTGTTATTGATGGCGAGTTCCCGGATAACCGATAACCAATAGCCGATATCAAATCGATGTTCCGCGCGCTTCGCCATCGCAATTTCCGCCTCTTCCTTTCCGGGCAGGCAGTGTCGCTGGTCGGCACATGGATGCAGAGCATTGCCCAGAGCTGGCTGGTCTATGATCTGACCAGGTCCTCGTTCTGGTTGGGGTTGATCGGGTTCATCGGGTCGTTGCCGATCCTGATGTTCTCGCTGTTGGGGGGTGCGCTGGCGGACCGTTTGCCCAAGCGCCGCCTGATTCTGTCATTTCAAACCTCTCTGATGGTATTTGCGTTTATTTACGGTCTGCTCACGGCGTTTCAATGGATCGAAATCTGGCATGTGGCCACGCTGGCATTCCTGGCGGGACTGGTGGGCGCGTTCGAGATCCCGGCCCGGCAATCATTCATCTTCGAAATGGTCGGTACGGAGGATCTCGGCAACGCCATCGCGCTGAACTCGACGCTGTTCAACGGCGCGCGCCTGGTCGGCCCCGCCGTTGCGGGCGCGCTCATCGCTTCGGTGGGGACGGCGGCGTGTTTCTTCGTGAACAGCGCGTCGTTCTTCGCCGTGATCCTCGGCTTGTTGCTGATGAAGGTTCCACCCTTCCAGCCGTCGCCGAGCAGGTCTTCAGTCGTGCGATCCACGCTCGAAGGTCTCCGCTACATCCGGCAGACGCCCGCGGTGCTCGCGCTGGTGGCAATGGTGGGCATCGTGACGATTTTCGGTTGGTCATACACCGTGTTGATGCCGATCTTTGCCGACGAAATCCTGCACCGGGGCGGGAAAGGACTCGGCATCCTGGTCTCGTGCAGCGGCCTCGGCGCCGTTGTCGCGGGCCTGACATTGGCAGCGATCTCCGACAAAGTGCGCCCACGGCGGCTGGCATTCACGGGGTTGACGATCTTCTGCGTGGCGGTGACAGCGATGGCGCTCTCGAAAATCTTCTGGCTGTCGGCGCTGTTGATGGCCTTCGTGGGATTCGGGCAGGTGACATTCTTCGCCACGAGCAACACCACCCTTCAACGCCGCGTGCCCGACGAGATGCGCGGCCGGGTGATGGGTATTTACGCGTTCGTGTTCATGGGATTCTTCCCGTTCGGCAGCCTGCAGGCCGGGCTTCTCGCGCATTGGGTCAGCGCCCCGTTCGCGTTGATCTTCGGCGCCGCCGTCTGCGCGCTGGCGGCAATCATCGTCGTGCGGCTCGTGCCTCCGGCACCGGCCAGCATGCCGCAAACCCACGCCGCTCCTTCCGTTCTCCCATCCTAGCAAGCAAGAGAAATTTCTTGTTGCGCGCGCCGGGGGCGGCTGCTAGCTTCCAAGTGTTCGATGGACAACCATTGAACGCGGCGCAGTGTGCTGAACAACAGGAACACTCAACGTAGTATGACCAAGACACCGCACAACGGTGAGACACGGTTTGCCCGAGGACTCTCGAACTCCCTCTCTCCCTGTGATCGTCTTGCCCCGCACCGACCGCTGCTTTGTTGGCAGCGGTGACGGCAACGCGGAGCGCTTCCTGTTTCAGACACGAAACACAACAAATTCATTGTTACTCATGGCTCAACTCGACTTCGCAATCGGCATCGGGGGCGCGGCAGGACAGGGGATCGCCACGCCCGGGGACATCCTGGCTTTCATCTTCGCGCGACGCGGTCTGCACCTGAACGCGTACAACGCCTACCAATCACTCATCCGCGGCGGACACACGTTCCTGACCATTCGCGTCAGCGACACGCCCGTCTATAATCAGGGCGACAAGATTGACATCCTCGTTCCGCTCAACCAGGACACGATGGATCGCCACCTGCATTTCATGAAAGCAGGCTCCTCGGTCGTCTTTGACGGCGAGAAGATCAAACCCGGCAAAGCCGCCGCGGGCGTGAACCTTTGCCCGCTCCCGATCAAAAATCTACGCGGCAACAGCACCAGCAACCTCGTCCAAAACACCATCGCGCTCGGCGCCGTGCTCAACATGATCGGCATCGAATTCAAAGTCCTCGAAGAAATCCTCACCCGGCAGTTCAAGAAGAAGGGTGACGCAGTCATTGCCGAAAACGTCGGCGTGGCCCGCGCGGGTTACGACTACGCGGCGACGAACTTCAAGCATCTCCCGATCACGCTGCCGCCGGTCAAACCCGGCACCGCGGTGCTCTCCGGCAACGAAGCGCTGGCCATGGGCGGCGTCGCAGCGGGCGTGAAGTTTTATTGCGCCTACCCGATGAGTCCTTCGACGGGCGTGTTGATGTGGTATGCGAGGCACGCGCGCGAGCTCGGCATCATGGTGCGTCAGGTCGAGGACGAGATCGGCGTCATCAACATGGCCATCGGCGCCGCCCACGGAGGAGTCCGAGCCATGTGCGCCACCTCGGGCGGCGGGTTTGCATTGATGACGGAAGGCCTCGGCATGTCAGCGATGATTGAGACGCCGGTCGTGTGCATCAACGTCCAGCGCGGCGGTCCTGCCACCGGCATCCCAACCAAGACCGAACAGGGCGATCTCTGGCAGGCGTTGGGTGCCGGGCAGGGAGATTATCCCCGGCTCATCGTCGCACCGACGACAATCTCCGATCTGTTCAGCAGCGTCCCCGAGTTGTTCAACCTCACCGACAGGTATCAGTGCCCCGGCATCATCCTTTCCGACCTGTTGCTTTCCGAAGGCCGCGCCGCAGTGCCGGTAAGCGAACTGAACTTTCATCAGAAGATCGATCGCGGCGAGTTGATCCTCCCGAACGGTAATGGCAACGGGAACGGCGAGTATCTGCGTTACAAGCTAACGCCGAGCGGCATCTCGCCGCGCGCCGTGCCGGGCGTCCCGGGCCATGTCCATACCGCGGCCACCGACGACCACATGGAGAACGGCGTACTGATCAGCGACGAGTACACCAACCCGCACAAGCGCGTCGAGATGCATGAAAAGCGGATGCGCAAGATGGACGGCGTGATCAAAGAGATCGCGCCTCCCAAGCTTGTCGGGCCCGCCAACGCGCAGGTCACGCTCGTGGGTTGGGGTTCGACCTTCGGCGTCATCAAGGAAGCGGCTGAGAAACTCGCGGCGGAAGAGGGAATTGTTGCCAACTATCTGATGGTCAAGTGGCTCGTGCCGCTCCACGCGAAAGAGATCACCGACATTCTCTCCAAGAGCAACAAGATCGTGATGGTCGAGAACAACATCAGCGGACAGTTCGCGCGGTACCTGCGCTCCGAGACCGGCATCGCAGCCCACGCTCACATTCGCAAGTACGACGGCGAGCCGTTCATGCCGCATCACGTGGTGGATGGCGTGAAACAAATCCTCGCCGGCAAGACCGACAAGTACGTCCCCGTCCACGAACTCATGGTCTAATTACCAATAACCATTAACCCATACCTAAGAACACATTATGAGCACCGCCACACTCGAAGCAGAGAAACCCAAACCAGCCGCACTCACTGCCAAGGATTTCAAAGGCAAGGTGGACCCCGATTGGTGTCCCGGCTGCGGCGATTTCGGCGTCCTCCGTTCGTTGCAGGAAGCCCTCGCCGAGCTCGGCCTCAAGCCGCATGAGGTCTGCGTCATCAGCGGCATCGGCTGCTCGTCGAACATTCCCGGGTTCATCCACACCTACGGCATGCACACGCTCCACGGGCGCGCGTTGCCGGTCGCAACGGGTCTGAAGCTCGCCAATCACGAACTGACCGTGATCGCTGCCGGCGGCGATGGCGACGGCTACGGCATCGGCGGCAACCACCTCACGCACCTCGCTCGCCGCAACGTGGACATCACCTACATCGTGATGGACAACCAGATTTACGGCCTGACCACCGGCCAGTGTTCGCCAACGAGCGTGAAGGGCATGAAGACAAAGACCACGCCGCACGGCAACATTGAGAACCCGATCAACCCGATCCCGCAGGCGATCATCGCCGGCGCGACCTATGTGGCGCGCGGGTTCACGGGCCAGCAGAAGCACCTGACCCAACTCATCAAGGGCGCGATCCAGCACAAGGGATTTGCTCTCGTGGACGTTTTCAGCCCGTGCGTGACCTACAACAAGGACAACACCTATCAGTGGTTCAATCCGCGTGTGAAGAAGCTTGAGGACCTGGGCCACGACCCGACGAATTTCCACGCCGCGCTCGACCGCGGCTATCAGTGGGGCGAGGAAATCCCCATCGGCCTCTTCTGGAAGCGCACCGACCTCCCGACCCTCGAAGATCAGGAGCCCGTGCTACAAGACGGCGGCCCACTCTGCAATCGCCCGCTCGGCATCACCCCGGAGCAAGCCGGCGCGTTGATCAAAGAGTTTCTCTGAGCGGACGCTCGGGCATTCCCGACCGGCCCAAGGTCTAGACACGCCTCCCCGCATAGTTGGCTTGCCACATTGGCAGGGCGTGACGAGTGGCAGCTTACCGCGTGTTTACATGAAAGGAGCGAAGCCGCTCCAAAACCTTCACCAGCGCGTCCACAGTGGGGACAATGTCAGCATCAGTGTTCTGGTGGCCAAAGGAAAAGCGCACGGCGGACTCGGCAAGTTCAGGAGGACGGCCCATGGCCAGCAACACGTGCGACACTTCCAGCGATCCCACGGCGCAGGCGCTTCCGCTTGAAACGGCGATCCCTTCCATGTCCAGACCGAACAGCAAACCTTCGCCGTCGCAATTCTCGCAGCAGATGTGCAGCGTATTCGGGACGCGCTTCTGTGGGTGGCCATTGCGGTGGACGCCGTCGCACTTGCTGGAAACCTGCCTCCAAAGCTCTTCGGTGAGCGCGAACAGCCGGGGCGCTTCCTCCGGCATTTTGGCCACGGCCAACTCGGCGGCTTTGGCCATTCCGACGATGGCAGCGACGTTCTCGGTGCCGCCGCGTCGTTCGTTCTCCTGTGAACCGCCATGTTGGGTGGGGTCGAATCTTGTGCCGCTGCGAACATAAAGCACGCCGACTCCTTTTGGGCCGTAGAACTTGTGGGCGGCGATACTCAGGAGATCGGTGTTCCAGTCGGCAGGCTTTGTGGGAATCTTACCGAAGGTCTGCACGGCATCGGTGTGGAACGGAATGCCGCGCTCCCGGCAGATTTTCCCGATCTCCGCAACCGGTTGAATAGTGCCAGTCTCGTTGTTGGCGGCCATAATCGAGACGAGGACGGTATCGGCGCGTAACTCCTTGCGTACGTCCTCAGGATTCACCAGACAATCGCCGTCCACAGGCACATACGCGACCTCGAAGCCCTGGCGTTTCTCCAGATACTGACAGGTGTGCAACACTGCATGATGTTCGATGGCAGAGGTGATGATGTGCCTGCCCTTGCTGCGCGAGTAGGAGGTGATCCCCTTGATCGCGAGGTTGTCCGACTCGGTGCCGCCGCTGGTGAAGATGATTTCGCTTGGCTTGGCGCCGAGTAAGGCGGCGATGCGTTCCCGGGCGTCGTCCACGGCGGCGCGAGCTTCGCGTCCCCAATAATGAATGCTGGAGGCGTTTCCGTAGGAATCGCGCAGGAACGGCAGCATGGCATCGAGCACCTCGGGATGGAGAGGCGTCGTGGCGTTGTGATCGAGATAGATGCGAGGCATACGACACCCGAAGGGCCGTGCGGGACGCCCGTCCTACTTTTTCTGGCCGAGCATCCGCTTCTTGAGCCTGGCGTCGGAAGGACGAATCTTGGTCTGGCCGCCCTCGAAATAAACGACGGTGTTGGGTGGGGTCGAGTCGAGCAACCAGACATTGCCGCCGATCACGGAGCCTTTCCCGATCGTGACGTCGCCCAGGATCGTCGCGCCGGCGTAGATGGTCACGTCATCCTCGATATTGGGGTGACGTTTGATGCCTTTGACAACGCGCCCCTTGTCATCCTTTTTGAAGCTCTTCGCGCCCAAGGTAACACCCTGATAAATCTTCACGTGGCGGCCGATGATGCTCGTCTCGCCGATGACGACGCCGGTACCGTGATCAATGAAGAACGACGGGCCGATCTGCGCGCCGGGATGAATGTCAATGCCGGTGAGGTTGTGCGCGTATTCGGTCATGATGCGCGGAATCAGCGCGATGTGCTTCTGATAGAGCACGTGCGCGAGGCGTTGCACGGCGGTCGCCATGATGCCGGGGTACGCCACGATGATTTCCTCGTGACTGATCGCGGCAGGATCGCCTTCGTAGGCCGCAACCACGTCGGTCTGCAGGATGGCGCGGATGCGGGGGATTTGCGAGAGAAACGCCTGGGTCGCGTGTGCCGCCTCGGAATCGAGATGTTTCGTGTCGCAGTGCGGGCATGGGCGGTATTCGAGGCTCTTGTGAATCTCATGTTCCAACCGACGTGAGACAGAGGCGACGAGTTCCTGGGTGTAATCGTCAATTTCGTTCGAGTGGATCGGGTCTTCGTCGTAGAAACCGGGGAACACAAGCTTGAGCAAGTCTTCCGTGATGCGAACGATCGCGTCACGGGAGGGGAGATTGACGCCATCAATGTGATTGATGCCGCCAAACTTGCGGTATGACGCGACGACGGCTCGTGCGATGCGTTCTCGATTGCGCCTCATGCCGGCGTACTATGTGGGAAATCACGGAATTGTCCAAGTGCAAATACCGCGTTTGCGAGGGCGAGTCCTGAATTTTCCGAAGCGAATTCAACGTTCATTTCGAGAAAACAATGGCTTCCGGCGTTACTCAAAGTCGAACTGCACTGCGCCGGTTGCTGGAACATGAGTTGCTAAACTAGTGCTTCGCCATGTGAGCGGGTCGTCGGGGGCGACTCGTTCAGAGAGGTAGTCAACCAAGGAGGAGAGTCAACCAGCGCAGGCGCGACCTGCGGCGCATACATCGCCATGACCACGTGAACCTCGGGTGGGTTCTGTCGAAACCACCTCAGCTCGAGGGAGCGACCGAAGGACACGCATGGTTGGGTGCGAGCCACGCTGGGGTACCCGTCGAACGGGTACGGAGAAGAACACAGGAGAGATGGGGAGTCATGATTCATCACACACACCTCGACTGTGATTATTCTCCGGGCATGCCGTGTCTGGTTGATTCGTTGTCTGACGCCGTCACATCCCACCCACGCATCGGCGTCACCGTCCCGCAACACGTTGTCACCTCGTCGAAGACGAAGCGCGGCCGTCGGACGTTCGTCCCAGGGTTCCGCGTCCGGTCGGCTGCGTGTGGCACGTGGAAACGCAACGAATCAGTCGCATCACAGCACGGCATGCCCCTCCCTTTTGGGCGGCGGCTGGGGCTGCTATGAAAATCATCCTTGGCACATCGAACATCAGCCAACGTCCTCCACAGCGCGACCTGAAGAACGAAGGAGCGCGCTTGACCGAGGCCCTGGCGCGTCGGGTCGCGGCTCAGGCAGCCGAAGAAGCACCCGAGCCAAAACCGGCTTTACGTCCGGTTCCTGCGCGAGAAAAACAACCAACACCCGCGAAGGCAGCCGCCAAGCAGCTCAAGCCCAAGTCGGAGACAACCTCGAGTCGGGATCCGCTTGCCTGGGCCAAGGCAGCAGCGGCAATGCGAGGTTGGAAACCTCGCCGGGCCATCTGACCATGGCGATCTATTGGCTCACAACTTGCAATGGAAATAGGCGAGCATGAAGATCGGTCAATCGGCGCAGTTTCATCGCTGGATTCGATCCGTATTCCACTGTTCCGGGAACACCTCTGGCAATGAGAGTCAGGCGAATCAGAAACGTTTGGAGGAGACGATCGAGGCCTCGGTCGTGGTGCTGGCGGTTTTCGCCTGGATTGCCGCGATGACACTGCTGCCTTGAGCCGCAGCGTGTACTCATCAAGCCGGCCCCGCTTAGAAGCGCTGAAAGAACCTTCCCTGTCGTTTGGATTTCAGTCGAGCGACAGCGCTGGGTTTCTGGTAGTAATGGTGGCGCAAGACCTCCTGCATCAGTCCGTCTGCCTCCACTTTGCGTCCGAATCGCTCCAATGCCTCGTCCAAGCTTTCGCCTTTGCGCACGCGCACTTCGATCACGGTACAACTCTCCTTTCCGGACTGCGAAATTGCACAGTCCAAAAAGTCAGACACGGTGACCGCGGTGACCGTTCAAGAAGAGTGTAGAGCAAGGTCGGTTCAGCTCGATACCGGCTGTTCGCCCAGCTTGCGGTACAGGGTTGCGATGCTGATGCCCAAGAGGCGGGCGGCTTCCTTCTTGTCGCCACCGGTGCGGTCCAATACGGAACGGATGTAATTGGTCTCCTGTTCTTGAAGGAAATCGTTGAGTCCTCGTGGCGGGCCAGCCGGCTCAACTGTACGCGCGGAAGCAACCAGAGGGGATCTCGGTTCACCGAGGCGCGGCACCACGACCTCCTCCGAGTGCGTGCCTGCGCCATTGGTGCCTGCCGGGACGGGAACCGGTTCTTCTGTCCGCGGCTTGGGAACAAACTTGTGCTTTTTCTCTGCTTTCTCGACCGCCTCGGTGACGCGCGGCGGTAAATCTTTGACCTCGATGACGCTGTTGTCGCACAACGCCACCGCTCGTTCGATTGCATTCTCGAGTTCGCGGACGTTGCCCGGCCAGGTGTAGTTCATCAAGACTTCCATCGCATCGTCTTTGATCCGGGGTGCTTCGCTCGTCGGGGACTGCCGATGTGCCAGGAAGTGATACACCAACTCCGGAATGTCCTCGGCACGCTCCCGGAGAGAGGGCAACTCGATCGGGATCACGCTGATGCGATAGAAAAGGTCTTCGCGGAATGTTCCCTCCTTGATTCGCGTCTGAAGCGGTTGATTCGTCGCGGCGAGCACACGCACGTCCACTTTTTCACTCTGTGTATCACCGACGCGACGCAATTCTCTCTCCTGCAACACGCGCAGCAGTTTCGTCTGCAAAGAAGTCGCCATCCAGCCGATCTCGTCGAGGAAAATCGTCCCGCCGTCCGCCTCCTGAAAGAGTCCTTTTTTGTCGTTGGTCGCACCGGTGAACGCTCCTTTGCGATGACCGAACAACTCGCTCTCCAGCAGTTGCTCAGGTAATGCGCTGCAATTGATGGGCACGAACTTCTTGTCCTGGCGTCGGCTGTTGAAATGCAATGCTTTCGCCACCAACTCCTTGCCGGTACCGCTTTCGCCGAGGATCAGCACCGTGCTATCGGTTGCCGAGACCTTCTCCATCATGCGAAACACTTCGTGCATCTTGGGACTTGATCCGATGATGTTCTCGAAGCGGCATTTTTGCCGCAGCATCTGCTTCATGTAGCGGTTCTCATCGAGCGCCTGCTCGAACTTGAGAGCGCGATCCACTGTAATCTGCAGCTCGTCAATCTTGAACGGTTTGCTCACGTAGTCGTATGCGCCGATTTTCATCGCTTCGACTGCGCTTTCCACCGTGGCATAGGCAGTAATCATGATGACGCCGATCTTCGAGTCGTATTGTTTGGCCGCGCGCAAAACCTCCATCCCGCCGACGGGCGTCATCTTGATGTCCGTGATGATGAGGTCTGGATTGATCTGGGGCAGAATCTGGATGGCGCGATCCCCCGCGTTTGCGGGGACCACTTCATGTCCCTGGCCGCGGAGTAGTGTGCAGAGAACATCCACCATCGAGGGTTCGTCATCAACGACAAGAATCTTGGCCATGTTGTTTCTCCTGTTTTTGGGCACCTGCGCTCGCAGCGGTGCGAGCATGCTGGAATCGGCTTGAGTGCCGGCCAGTTTCTCACCCGCAAGAGTGTATATCGGCAGACGGCTTCTCAACTTGACAACTGGCAGGGCAGGGGATTATGTACTTGACAGGCAGCAGGGGCGGAAAAGGGCTTGAACGTGAAGTATTTACGGGCAGTTGTCGCAATCTCGGCCACGGCAGTAATCTCACTTTTGAGCGCGCTTTTGGTAGGTTGCAGCGCCTCTTCTCACCAACAAGTTCTTCGCAACGCTGAGGAACTCATCGCGCAAAGTCAGTGTGAACGCGCGTTCAAACAACTCGACGAACTCTACCGTGCAAACCCAGACGCAACAGAAGCGCGTGAACTCCAGATCGTGATTCTCCTGAAGATCAGTCAGGTCGAGGCAGCGTTGGAAATGTACAAAGAGCTCGCGAGCCGCACCCGGCTGCCGACCTTTCTGAACCAGGGCGTCCATAATCCCGACCCCCAAGTCCGCGCCGGGGTCTGCGAACTCATCGCCAGGACCAAACCGAGCAACAGCATCTATCTGCTCATCCGCGCTGCGCGTGATTCCAATCCGATGGTTCGCCGCGTCGCTGTGCACCGACTGGCTGGCTTCAAAGGCGACAAAGTGCGCAAGGCGCTCGAAACCGCCCTGCTCGATTCGGCCTGGCAGGTGCGCGCGGATGCCGCCGGCGCGCTCGAACGGCTGGGCGATTCCTCTGCCGCCGAGCGATTGTTCCAGAGCATGCTCGACCAGGACGAGTTCGTGCGGCTCAAGACGCGTCGGGCGATTGAAGCGGTGATCGCTGACAGCAATATGTCGGTCTATCGCCGTGCACTCAAACACCACAATCCCGAGGTCCGCATCGCGGCAGCGTTGGCGATGGCGAAACGAAATGATCCTTCCTGTACGGCAGTGTTGTACGAGGCATTGATGTCGGGCGACTCAAGCATTCGTGTGGCCGCTTCCCGATCTCTCGCCCACATGGGAGATCGCTCGGCGCGACCCCTGTTGCGAGAATCGCTTGCGGACACGAACCCCAACGTCCGCGCGACCGCCGCGCTTGCCTTGGCGGAATTGGGCGACGTGGCCGCCACTAACCACCTCTTCCTTCTGATCCAGACCGACCCCGTCGAGGGCGTCCGACTCGCCGCTGCGCAGGCGTTCCACGTACTTAGTCCGCCTCGCGCACCGCTTGTACAGATCACGCCCAACTAATCCGGCGCTATCCTCTTGCTAACGGCGTCGGTTTCAATACCGTCCAGCGACCATGGCAATGGTCGAGCCAGCAACACTTTCGCCGCTCCAGATCCAGCGAGCGTTGAGCCGCAACATCGTGGCGGGCTCGTTCGGGATGCTGTTTGCGACCTGTCTGAGTCTGCAGTTCGTGACGCAGTTTGCCATCCAGATGGGGGCCACCAAGTTCCAACTTGGTTTACTCACGAGCCTCCCTCTGCTCACCTACCCCTTCCAGTTGCTCTCGGCATACTTCATCGAACGCATTCGCCGACGCAAGCAATTCTGGGTCGTCCTGAGCGTGATCTACCGCCTCCTTTGGTTGCCGATGACGGCCATCCCGTTCCTGATTGGCCGGGAATATCAGTCGTGGCAGATCCATCTTTTTCTTGTTCTGTTCTTCGTGGCGAACACACTGGCCGCGCTGACCATCCCGCCCTGGTTTTCCTGGATGGCGGACCTCGTTCCGCCCGAGAAGGCGGGCAAGTTCTGGAGCCGCCGCACCGCGGTGATGAGCTTCTCACGGA
>CAZOTB010000184.1:0-11728 GCA_964582645.1 uncultured Verrucomicrobiota bacterium
CTCGATGACCTCGGCGGCGTCTTTGCCGTCAGGACCGGGAAACTGGCCCTCGGAATGGCCGCTGCCCCGGAAATCCCCGATGACATGCACGTAGCCTCTGGGCACCGTCTCCGTATAATCTCCCGCCCTTCGCTTTCGGCAACTAGCAGCTCGTCACCGATCTTGCCACGCGCCCCGACCATGTCATCCGGGTGGGCGATCCTTGGACTCATCCCGATTACGTGTTGCTGCAAGAGTTCGTCCATGGGAAACGGAGCACGCCGCTGTCGTTCGCGAGCCAACCCGTGCGCATCTACCAACGATCCAGCCCCTGAATAAATCCCTTTATCGCATCGTCTGCACGTGTTAGTCTGGAATCGTTATGAAAATGAAACTCCAGTTTGTCGCATTGGTTGGCGTGGTGTCGCTGGCTTGCCTCACCGGTGGCGCGGTGCTCGCGCAGGGTACGGACGCCTATCCGCTCGCCTACAACGTGATGTACGTCCCTCGGTACGAGTACATCAACACCATGTCCATGAACCAGGAGGCGCGCGAGTATTATGCCGTGTTCATCATCTCCTGGAAAAACACGGGAAACACCCGCCTGCCCGTGAACGACAAGTACAGCATCGCCACTTCAAAAGGCGAAAAGGCGGACGCCGGCTTTCATCCCATGGTGAAGAAACACATCGAGGCGAAGCGGAATTTCTCGGCCAGCACCGGCAAGATCGGCTGGCTCAACCCGGGTGAATCCAAATACACCATCGCTATTTTCGATCCGATATCGGACACAACGCCGTCCTTCCTGTTCAAGGTGCGCGGATTGCCCGGGCTCGATTCGCAGCCCGACAAATTGATGATCGTCGCCGAGTACACCCACCTCAAGGATTTCATCGTGCGCGACGAAAAGAACGGACGCGACCCCTCCATCGTCTGGGAGAAGGACCCGGACCCGCAGTTCAAGAACCGCTACATCGCCCACTGGCGGCAGACGAAGTTCTATCGCGCCGAAGACAAGTGACCCGTGTCGCGCGCCCGCGATCACGGGCGCGCGCGTCTTCTCTGCCTTTGACCGCGCGCGGGTTGCTGGTACAATTCCTGCCCGTGAAAGACGGGCTGTGATGGCAGAAGAACCCCTCGAAAAACTCGGCAGCCAGCTTGTCGGCTTCAAATTGCTCGACAAGATCGGCGAGGGCGCGATGGGCGCCGTGTACAAGGCCCGCCAGATTTCCCTCGACCGCATCGTCGCCATCAAAATCCTTCCCCCGCGGCTGGCGCAGGACCCGGTCTTTGTCCGCCAGTTTCAGGAGGAAGCACGCGCGGCAGCCCGCCTCAGCCATCCCCATCTGATCGCCGTGTACGAAGCCGGCAGGACCAACGGGACGCATTTCTTCGTCATGGAATTCGTCGAGGGCGAGAACATCGGCGACCGCTTGCGACGCGAAGGTCCGATGCACGAACACGCCGCCGCCGCCGTCGGCAGGAACGTCGCCCAGGCGCTCGGGTACGCATGGGAGAAGGCGCAGTTGATCCATGGCGACATCAAGCCGGAGAACCTGATTCTCGAACGCGTCTCCAATCAAATCCGCATCGCCGATCTCGGCCTGGCGAAATGCCTCCTCGAAAGCCTGGACGATTTCAACTTCGCCGACGCCGGCTACGCGATGGGCACGCCGGCGTATCTATCGCCTGAGCAATGCGCCGGCAAGAAGGACGTGGATTTCCGCGCCGACATGTATGCGCTCGGCGCGACGATGTATCACATGCTCACCGGCCTCATTCCGTTCGACGGCCTGTCCAACGTCGAGGTCATGGCGAAACATCTCAAAGGCGTGCTTCCCGATCCGCGCGCGGCCCGACCCAACATTTCCGAGCACATGGTCGTCGTCCTCGAACGGATGATGGCCAAAGAACCCGCGATGCGGTACCCGAGTTGGGCTGCGCTCGCGCACGACCTCGGGCAGGTTCAGGACGGGCTCGGCCTTTCCATCTCCCCGCTGCCACCCGGACGGTCCACGGTCGAACGCGTGGCGGCACAGGCCGCGCAGCCACCACCGGCACCGAAGAGGAAAGCCTCCGCTTGGCGGATCGCAATCGAGGTGGCGATTATCGCGGCCGCGCTTGGCGCATTCTACCTCTATATGCACGGGCGCCCGAAACAACCGCCCCAGCCTCCGGAAGGGAGCGTGACTTCCCCAGGCACAGGAACCGAACGCGCGACAGAACCGACCAGCCGGGAACCATTCGTTCCAGCCACCGCCCGGGGCGATGCCCTGCCCTCAAGCATTGCCGGACTACGGATGTGGTTGAGCGCCGAGAAGAACATCGCGCGCGACGAGAACAACTTCGTGTCCGCGTGGGGCGACATCTCGGGCAGCGGCGCCGACGCGAAGGAGACCGCGATCGAAACGCGCCCGTTGTTCGTTCCCGACGCGATTCATGGCAAGCCGGCGCTGCGGTTCGATGGCAAGGACGATCAACTGCTCTTCCCGCCGCTCCATGCCACCGATTTCACCATCTTCCTGGTGTACTCGCTCACCAGTTGCCGGGAAGGCAGCGGCCCGCTCAACAACCGCGTCGTCGAGAAGAACGGATTCCAATTGTTGAGCGTGCCCGAAGGCCCCAGCGCGTTTCGTCCGCAACTGGTCACCTGGAACGGCACGGACGAGGTGGACCGAAAACGCGCCACCACCAGTCAGCCTCTGCCGTTCGGCCCGATGATCGAGACATGGACGAGCGATTTGCAGTTGTTCGAGAACGGCATCGAGCAGCCCACGGAGGACGTCAACGAGAGCTGGAAACTGCAGGGCGGCTACATCGGCCGCGCACAACTTCCCATGGCAGGCGACATCGCCGAAATCATCATCTACGACTCCGTTCTGCCCGAGCCGGACCGCCACGCCGTGGAACGCCACCTTCAGAAGAAATACGCCATCACCCCTTCGGCGCGTCCGCCGACCGCATCCATCAAGGCAACCACCCCTCCGCCCAGGCCTTCTCCCGACAAGCGCGGCGAAGCACTTCGCACCAAGGCCGCGGCGGAAAAGGTGTACGCGGCGTGGCGGCCGGGCTTCGAGGCACTGTTGCAGAACGGCGAATACGCGAAGGCGAAGGAAGCGGCCAGCGCGGGACTCAGTGAGCCGCAGTTCGCACCGCTCAAGGATCGACTTGCACGCGACGAACGGACGGCGCAGTTGCTCCTGAAGTTGCGCGAGACCGCGATAGCAAACCTCGTCGGCCAGCCATACAGCGTCGGCGCAACTCAGGGCACCGTGTCGAAGATCGATTCGGGGAACGTATGGGTCACACTCGCCGCGGGAGAGGTCGCGGTGCCGCTCGACAAACTCGATGCAGGCCGCATCCCTTCGCTGGCCCTGCTCCAGACCCCGACCGATGCCGACCTGCAGCTCGGTGCGGCACTGTATTGCTGGTATCGCGGCGATAAAGACGCCGCTCAAATCCATTTCGACGCCGCCCGTAAGGCCGGCGCGGACATCACTCCGTACCTTCCCGCAGCACAACCGGCTCCGCCACCCGAGACATCCGCACCGGAACCTCCGCCTCAACAGGAGCCCGCACCCGAGAGACCCACGCGGAGCGACGACACCTCCATGCTTGCCAATCACAGTTTCGAGCGTTGGACAGGAAAGCTGTTACTCGATTGGTCCTCCGGCAACAGTCAGGTGAAACCTACGCCCGACGCCATGAACGCGCACGACGGACGCACTTCGGCGCGCTTCGATTGCGATCAAGACAGCAAACTGTGGATCGAACAACCATTCCACGTCGTGGCCGGCTACAAGTACGAGCTACGGTTCCTCTATCGCACAAAAGGGTTCGAGGGCCAACTCTGGGTCGAGGCCGGTGCTCCCGGCGACCCCGTGCCGAAGATCAAGTACCCCCTCGAGACGAGCGAGGAATGGCAGATCGGCACGCTCGAACTCGAGAGTTCCACCACCGGCGCCCTCGCCCTGCGCGTGCGTGCCACCAACGCCCGCGGCACGCTCTGGCTGGACAACTTCGATCTCAGGTTGGTGCGGAAATAGGGCGTCCGTGAATGACGGAGCTACCTCGCGCTACACCTGCTCGAGTTCGAGGAAGCCTTCGAGTTGGTGGATGCGGGTCGGGTGCCGCATCTTGCGGAGGGCTTTGGCCTCGATCTGGCGAATGCGTTCGCGGGTGACCTTGAACTGCTTGCCCACTTCCTCAAGCGTGCGGCTGTAGCCGTCGCCGAGACCGAAGCGCAGCTCGAGCACCTTGCGCTCGCGTTCGGTCAAGGTGTCGAGCACGTCGCCGAGTTTTTCCTTGAGCAGCGAATAGGCGGTCATGTCGGACGGGTTCTCGGCGCTCTTGTCCTCAATGAAGTCGCCGAAGCTGGTGTCCTCGCTGTCGCCGATGGGGCTCTGGAGTGAAATCGGCTGCTGCGCCATCTTAAGCACGGCGCGGACGCGTTCCACCGGCATCTGGATTTCGTCGGCGATCTCTTCCGCGGTCGGCTCGCGACCGAGTTCCTGCACGAGCTTTTTCTGCTCGCGCATGAGTTTGTTGATCGTCTCGATCATGTGCACGGGAATGCGGATGGTGCGTGCCTGGTCGGCGATGCTGCGGGTGATGGCTTGCCGGATCCACCACGTGGCGTAGGTGCTGAACTTGTAGCCGCGACGATATTCGAATTTCTCGACCGCTTTCATCAGGCCCATGTTCCCTTCCTGAATCAGGTCGAGGAAACTCAGGCCGCGGTTGGTGTATTTCTTGGCGATGCTGATAACGAGTCGGAGGTTGGCCTCGACCATCTCGGTCTTGGCCTGGAGTGCCTTGCGCGCCCATTCCTTGAGCTGGGAGTACTGCCTGCAATACTCGTCAATCGGCATCCGCACGCACGCTTCCATTTCCTTGAGCTTGCCTTCGACCTCCGCGATGGCGGCCTGCGAGGAGGGCGACTTGCGCAGCGCCTTGTGGTTCTCAAGCTCGGTCAGCATCGCCTGGGTCTTGCTGTAAATCTCATCAGCCTTCTCGACAAACTCCTCGGTCACCTTTTGCTTAAAATAGAACTTCAAGAACATGGCCTGCAGCTTTTTGTCGGCCTTCTCGAAATCGCGCTGAAATCGATCTCGTTTGGCCTTGGAACAATGTCCGAGCAACTTCGCGTACTTGCCGTCCACACCTTCGTCCGTACGCACCACGTTCGCGCAGAGTTTGGGCAAAACGCGCATGTACTTCTCCCGGCTGTCAATTTTCTTGTCCTGGATCACGCGGTCGAAGCGTTCCTTCTGGTTCATCAACCGTTTGGCGAGATTGACGTGTTCCTTGGCGACAAACCCGAACCGGTACAGGATACGGTGCAATTCCGCCTCGGCGTCCTCAATCCGTTTCGAGATTTCGACTTCCTGCTCGCGCGTGAGCAACGGCACCTGGCCCATCTGCTTGAGGTACATGCGGACGGGATCGTCGAGAATGTCGTAGCGGGTGGCCTGAAGTTTGGTGTCCTCTTCCTCTTCCTTCTCCTCCTGCTTGAACCGATCCACCTCGGAGGCGTCGATGATCTCGATGTCCATGTTCCGAAGAGTCATCAGAATATTGTCGAGCTCTTCGGGGGATGTGATGTTGTCCGGCAGGGTGTCATTGAGATCGCCGTACGTGAGGTAGCCTTGTTCGCGGGCAAGCTTGACGAGTTCCTTGATGGTCTCGTTCATCCGCTCGTCGGAATCGGCCTTGCCGTTGCCCTTCAGGAGGTCCTTGAGGCCCGGTGGCTTCTCGTGACTGTGATTACCGCCTCGACGGCGGTTTGACTTTCGGTGATGCTGCGTAGCTCGGGGTTGTTGTTTGCTTCGTGCGCGTGTGGACATGCCTCTCCCAACAAGTTAAAAGGTTCCTAACTCACCCATCCCGCTGACACTGCGACCCAACCAGAAAAAGAAATCCCGACCCACTAGGATGTCGGGAGCGCGGGAATATGCCGTAGGCGCCGGTTCAAGTCAAGTATTTGCTTGGTCAGAGATAGGTTCTCTTCGTAGTTGATGCCGGGCGCCTGCTGGCGCAGCTTCAATTGTTCGATTTTGGCTTGTATCTGAGCGGTTTGGAGAGTGCGCAGGCAATCGCTGGCAAGCCTCTTGCGCTCCGTGTCGGCCCGCTCCCGGAGCAGCAGTTCGGACAACAAATCAAGCTGTTCCTGCGTGCGGTCTCCCTCAAACAAAGGAGCATGTCCGCGCCACGCGCCGCGGTCGTGGATCTGCAGAATTTCGCGAATGAAGCCCGCCGCAAGGTTGCGCCCGAGCGTGTCCCGATCCAACTCCGTCGCGCACATCGCGACCACCTCCGCGTCCGCGAGCATCAACTCGAGCAACAACTTTTCTGCCGGCGGGATGCGCTGAGGTAGAGGATCCTGCTGCGTGGCTTCCCCGCTCGCGCCGCGCGGCCGCTGCCTCTGCTGGAACTTCTTCATCTCTTCGCGGAGCACCTCCTCACGAACCCCGAGCGCGATGGCCGCCTTCTGCATCGTGCTCGCCTGCAAGGTGGCGTTGGGAATCTTCGTCAGCAACTCCGCCATCGCGCGACTGATGGCCACCTTGCCGAGGTCACTGTTGCGATCGTGTTGCCGGCACAACCAGTCGAGATGGAAATCGAAATAGCTCCGCGCCTTTGCCAGCACCGCCTGCATCGCGTCGGTGCCCTCCTTCTTGATGAGGCTGTCGGGATCGTGGCCCTTCGGCACCTCGGCCACACGGACAATCAAACCCGCCTCGATCAACGCATCAATACTGTGCGCGGCGGCGCTCTGGCCGGCTGCGTCCGAGTCGAAACACAGGATGATTTCTTCGACGTATCGCTTCAACGTGCGTGCATGCGCCTCCGTGAACGCCGTCCCCTGTGAACCAACCACGTTCTGGATACCGGCCTGATGACACGCGATGGTATCGAGCTGGCCTTCACACACCACCGCGTGCTTCGCGTCGAGGATCGGACGCTTCGCCTTGTCGAGCGCGAACAGGATGCGGCTCTTGTTGAAGATCGGCGTCTCGGGCGAGTTGACGTACTTGGCTTCCTTTGCGTCGGGATCGAGCACCCGCCCGCTGAATCCCACCACCCGGCCCTGTTCGTTGCAGATGGCGAACATCAACCGCCCCCGAAACCGGTCGTACCGGCCCGAGCCGTCCTCGCGCCGAATGAACAGTCCCGAGAGGTCGAGCAAGTCCGGCTTGTACTTGCGGGAAAACGCCCAGTTCAAGGTCGCGTCCCACGAGTTCGGCGCGTAGCCGATGCGAAACAGCTTCTGCATCTCGGCGCTGACGCCCCGTTTGGCCACGTAGTCCCGCGCCACCTGCGCTTCGGGCGACTTGAGCAGGTGATTCTGGTAGAAAGTGCAAACCTCGTCGTGGAGCCGGTAGAGCAGATCCTTTTGCGCCTCGGCTCCTTCGTCGCGCGGCTGATCGGAGAACTGAATCTTCAGCCCAGCCCGTTCGGCCAGCATCTTCACCGCGGTGAGGAACTCGACGTTCTCGTACCGCATGACGAAATGGAACACGTTCCCGCCCACCCCGCAGCCGAAGCATTTGAAGATTTGCCGCTGCGAACTGACGTTGAACGACGGCGTCTTCTCCTTGTGGAATGGACACAGCGCGCGGTGGTTCGCTCCCGCTTTCTTCAGCGGGATGTACGAGCCGATGACATCCACGATGTCATTGGCCAGGCGAATGTCTTCGAGAACTTTATCCGGAACGAGTGGCACAACGGCGAATCAACCCCAGCAACTTAGTCACGCCTCGTCGCCCAAATCAAGTTTGAACTGCCTCACTTGTTCTGATACAGGCGGTGCGGGCTTGGGCGAAACGATCGCAAACGCGGATTGGGGACGGGAGATGTTGCATATGAAATCGAGGCTCTGCTTTATGAATCTGGTCGCGGTGTCGTTGATGATGATGACCAGCGCGGCGCGCCTCTTCGCCGCGGATGGCGCCAAGTTTTCCGAAAGCTGGAAACAAAAGCTTGTCTGCCAGAAGGGAACAACCAACTGCGCGACGGCAGATTCGGGCAAGCTGAGCATCAAGGGAAGCGGTCCGCTCGAAGGTGTGGATACCAGCGGGTTCAACTCCGCCACGTCCGTCCGGCTGACGGTGGGTGGCCGGGTCATGCTGGAGGCAGTGCTCGGCGATGATCCGGCGTATGTCGTCGGAAACTCGACCGCTGCATTCGCTCTCAGCACGACCGCGCAAACCTACGGCCTGATCAGTTTCAAGTGGAGCGACACGGAACTGGCGGTGTCGGCGAAGGCGGCCACGTCTTCTTCCGCTGCCGGCTTCGGTGCGCCAGTGCTCGCGGATCAATTCGAGGGGCTGAACACGGCTGCGATTTCCACCAACATCACCATCCAGGCGGAGGTGGGCGACGCAGCGATCGCGTTCCTGACGAGCGTGACCGGCAGCGCGAAGACGAAACCGAAAGTGGTCGGCACCCAGAGTTTTCCGCTCACCGCCGTGAAGCTGAAAGGCGCGGGCGTGGTCACGACGCCGCTCCCCGAATTGGTCGCGTTGGCGGGACGAAACCAGAGCATCGTGCTCGGCGACACGCTCATCTTGAACGCCGCCGCACAGGGTGCCGTGGGAGAGCCGTCGTTTGCATGGACGCTTGATGCCAGGCCGGTCGGAAGCGTGGTGGAATTGACGGCTTCAAACTCAGCAAGCCAGGTGATCGTGCCCGACGTGGTGGGCGAATACGTGTTGAGCCTGATCGCGACCGACGGCCCTCGCTCAAGCGAGCCAGCCGTGGTCGTATTGACCGCCCTGGCCGAAGCACCGGCACCGCCGACGATGATCGCGGTGGCGGGCATCGAGTTCACAGCGCAGGTGAATGGATTGGTGGACCCGTCCAGCGCGATGATTCTCACCTTCGAAGGGCCGGTGGACCCGGCATCACTTTCCACGAATAACGTCACGCTGCATAACAATGAAACTCCGCTCGCCGTGAACCTGAGCTTCGACGAAGCTGAAAACGCGTTGACGGTCACGCCACAGAGTCCGTTGCCGCTGAACCGATTCTTCCGGCTGGCAGTCACCAATGCAACCGCCACTGTCTCGCCGTTTGTGTTCACGCCCTTCTCGACCACGTTCCTCACGCCCGCGCAGGAGTTCTCGATGGTCGGCGGCAGCGTCCACGCCACCGACCGTTCGCCGCTGCCGATGGTCACCGTCCGCATCGCCGGCATGGAAACAAAGACGGATGACAACGGCCAATTCCTCTTCCGCAACGTCCCGACCGGCCAGCAACTGCTCGACATTGATCCGTCCACGATCGAGGACGACTCGGTCGTGTACACGCCGCTGCATTTCATCATGAACATCGAGGCCGGACCCGCCGTCAACGACGTGGGCTACCCGATCGTGCTCACCGTGGTGGACACGAATGCAGTGATCCAGTTCCCGAGCCAGACCGTGCTGACGAGTGCGAAGATACCGGGGCTGGAGATTGATTGCACGGGCACGACGATCACCGATCCGCACACCGGCTTGCCGTATAGCGGCCCGATCACGATCAGTCCGGTGGTGCCCACCGATGTGCCGATGCCGTTCCCGGAAGTCAGCGAGATATTCTGGACGATCCAGCCGGGTGGGTTGCTGATCAGTCCCGGCGCGAAGATGACCGTCCCGCTCCCGATTCCGATGCAAGCCGGCGACGAGATTGATTTGTGGGCGTTCGATCACGAGAGCAACCAGTGGGTCAATTACGGCATCGGCCTGGTCAACTCGAACGGCACCACCGCGACGAGCGCGCCCGGCTCGGGCCTGCCGTTCACGGGCTGGCACGGCGTGCTGACCCGGCAGGAAGTCACGCGCGACGTGGGAAGTCCCCTGGGGACGTTTGGTCCGATTGTGGCGGGGCCGATGACGACGAACCTCGTCGGCATTGCCGGCACCGTGGTGGACGCGTCCAACGCTCCGCTCCACGGCGTTCAGGTGGCTGCTTCGGGCGGCAAGACCGTGTACACCGACTACGACAATGGGAAGAAGTCATTCGATGGCACGATTGACGGCGATTTCCTGATCCGCAAGGTGTTGGTCGGTTACAACGTCTCCAATACGTTGACGAAGACCTTCGTCGTTTTTCGACCCAACGACGTCACCATCACCGCCTGCGCCAAGGACATCCTGGGCAACGCGTTCGCCACCAACGTCACGATTGACATTGACGCGCTCGCCAACACCAACGCGCCCGACGGCGCTCTCCCCGCCGTGATCACCAACGCCGCGATTTCGCCGATGCGACTCGCCAAGTACGTGGTCGTGGACACCAACAAACACATCCACCTGCACATGGATCAGGCCGACAACTCGCGCTCCCACCATGTCAAAGCCAGGTTGAGCTCCGATCTCGTGGCCCAGTCCGCGCGCTACCAGGCCGAAGTGCGGGCCGTCACCGGCAAACTCGCCAGCATGGGCTTCCGGGAGAGTCATCCCACCGGCGCCTTCTTGAACGTAGTGTCGGTTCTCCCGAAAAACTCCCCCGGCGAAACCGCCATTCGCCTCTATCAAACGGTCTGGTTTCACGGTGGTCGAAGCGCCAGCTTTGACACGGTGGATCGCGAGGTTGGCCCCACCTCGCTGCGCGCGCTCAACAGCACCAACGGCGTGATCTGGACCCGCAACAATCCGTTCACCAACGGATTCACCTACGCCAGCCCGCCGACGGCTCTGCAATGGCATCATGGAACGATCCCGGAGAAACTGTTCGACCTGACGACGAAGAGCGTAATCACCGACGGCAGCCGCGCCACCGGCGGGAGTCGGGGGTACGGACAGACCCACTGGGCGGGCGGCGAACTCGATCTCCGCGCCATCAGCACCAACGGGACTTCGTATACCGGCATCTTTTACCGGCGGCTCACATACATCAAGAAGGGCAAGGTGACACGCACCAGAGTGGTCGCTCCGAACGATACCCCGCGGCTCGCGGACGAGTACACCGATGCAGATCGCGCAGCCGGCATGACCGAGCAGCAAGCCGCAGAGTCAAACAAGACCTGGCGCACACAAGAGGAGTACAGCCGTGCGCGCACCCAGGACTTCATCAACGAGATTCGGGCGTTGTCCCCTTCCCAAATCATCTACAACGATCCGGGGATCACAGGGGTCGAGCGCCTCAAGCGACATCACAATCATATTCACTTCGGCCTGCGCTTCCAGAAGACAGACGTTCACCCTCCTCAAACGGATGGCGCGCCCTTGTTTCTCTCTGCAATCGGCCCCGCCCCCTCCACCAATGGTTTCCAACTGGTGTCCGTCGAGCCGGCGGCTACCTCGTTGCCGGTGGACCCGACCGCCCCGTTGTCGCTCGAGTTCAGTCTGCCGGTGGATCCGGCCACCTTGACGTCCGAGACGGTCAAACTGGTCGAATACAACTCGGGCGAAATCATTCCCACGACCTTCCAGGTCAGCGACGGCGGCCTGAAGGTGCAGTTGGTCCCCGCGGCGGAACTGGCCGAGAACACTTCGTTCGCGCTCGAACTCAGCGAAGACATACGGGACCTCCTCGGCGCCAACCTCGACTTGGGGGGACGCACCGAGGTCACTTCGTTCGCAACCGGCCTGCACCCGAGTGTGACCATGGCTCGTTTGGATCCCGAACTGATCTCACTCAGCCGTTCCGATGCATCCTCCGGAGCCTTCGCCATCAGCGGCATCAAAGAGAGCGGGGAAGAGCGAGACATCACCGACTCGTTATCCGAACTCATCCTGCTCCACGAATCCGGTGGGCTTCT
>CAZOTB010000185.1:0-11625 GCA_964582645.1 uncultured Verrucomicrobiota bacterium
CGCGTCGTCGTCACCAACAGTGCCGCGCTCGGCAACAACGCCACCGTGAGGATGGGCGTCCGCGGCCAGGGCTTCTTCAACATGACCAACGGTACGATGCTCGCCGACCGGTTCGTGCTCGGTACCAACGCGCAGTCGTTCGTCGTAGGCAAGGACGCGCTCATCGAGATCAAGCAGGCTGTCGCGTTCTCGAACGTCGCGCCGCTCTCGCTCACCAACAACTTCGCGTTCGACGGCACGCTCAAGTTCAGCCCCGCCACGGCGACGATGACGCAGCAATTCCAACTCGCGGGACTCGACCTCGGCGCGAGCTTCAACGGCTACAGCAACAATTTCGCGATCGGCACGCTCGACCTGAGCAGCTTCGGCGCGGGCAACCGGCTGCGCGTCGTGTCGCCGTTCAACCTGCCGAGCACCGGGCTGTACGTCCACGCCATCAGCGCGATCGCCACCAACCAGTTGATCTCGTCGTTCAACATCTACTACGAGGACGTTCTCAACCCCGCGCTCAACTCGGAGACCTACGCGCTGACCGGCGGCGGCTCGCTGATTCCGATCATCACCATCCCCGAACCTTCGGCGCTCCTGTTCGCGTGCGCCGGCTTGTGGGCGTTGTTCCTCCGTCGTCGCTCTCGATGAAACTGCGCCGCGCGCATCGCCGGTCGTTCACGTTGATCGAATTGCTGGTGGTGGTCGCCATCATCGCCATTCTTGCGGCGATGCTGTTGCCCGCGTTGCAGCAGGCCAGAGAACAGGCCAAAGCGCGCAAATGCGTCTCGAACCTTCGCTCGCTGGCGCTGGCCGCGCGGATGTACTTCGACGACAACGACGGCTACGCTCCGAAGGCCAACAGCTACTATCCGTTCAACCAGAACGCGGTCATCACCTTCTCGCAGGCGCTCTGCCGGCTCGGGTACATCTCGGCGAACACGAACAGCATGTGGCATTGGGACGCCAGCGGCACCAAGCCGGTCGAAGCGTTGCGATGTCCGTCCGAACCGTACTACCCCGGCCCGCCGCCGTGGTTTTACTCCTGGTACTCGGGACATTACGGCTGGAGCCGGTACTTTTTCTCCGACACCGTCGGAACAACCTACATGCGCCCCGGCCACGCGGCACATCCATCGGTTGCGTATCTGGCCGGGGATGCCTCGGCGGGGTTGGTTATTTCGTGGAGCACCAACCCGGCGGTCCACGGCTGGCGCGCGCGACACCGGCGAGCGGGACATCAAATGCCCGACCGCAATCCCTACGGGATGGTCAACGTCGCCTTCCTCGATGGTCACGTCGAGTCGGTGGCGTTCACGAACATCTACCTGTTAGCGTCGGGCAACCCCACGACGCCGATCTGGACCGGTGGCCTGACGGGTGGGCCGGCATGGTAGGAGAAAGTGCGCCCCGCTGACCCCCCCTGGTCGCACGCTGCGAGATGCCTGCGCTCCCTCGTCGCACCTGCAGTGATCCTGGTCGGACATTCGACCGCGCTGGCCCACCTCGATACGCTCACCCAGGTGCTCGAGCCGGATCCGCTGGTCAAGTCATTCGAAGCGGAAAACCTGCCCAGGCTCGGCGCGGGAAAAGTCATCGAAGACAACGCCGCCACCGGCGGGCAAGCGGTAGCCCTGGGCGAAAGCGATGGGTTCAAGTTGAGTCTCGGCACGTTGCCGGTCGGCATTCACTGCCTTTACGTTTGTGCCAAAGTGACAGAGCCAAACGTGGTCGTGGACGGACCGAAGACGCGCGAGGTCAAGCCGCTGTATTTCCATCTCAAGGTCAACAGCGCCCCCGGAGGCGGCATCGAGGAACACCGGCTGCGCGTGCCCATCCACGAGAAGGGCCTGTATGAAAACCTCGCGCGGATCTACTTCCACACGCCCGAGGAGCGAACCTACCAGGCGGAAGTATTCCTCGGCCCGCGCGGCATGATCCAATCCGCCGTGGTGGACCGCATCGAACTGCGCAATCCGCTCAGCGGACTGACGTTCCAGGCGCTCAAGACGCGACCGATGCTTTATACGCCCGGGGAGATCGAGCAACTCAAAGCCACCGCCGCGAAGGAAGGCAAAGTGCATCCGCCGATTCGGAGCGGCGCGCTGTCGCCCGAACAGCGGAAGACACGCGATGACATCATCTGGAACTCCTCGCTGATGCCGATCAACGCGAACTGCGCCAACTATTATTTGCTCAGCCTGGTATCGCCAAAGGCGGGCGAGCACTTCGCCAAGGTCGTGGCCGCCCGGGAAAAGGCGTCCGGCAAATCTCTCGGCCGGTGGGAGAACGTCCACGGCAACGCCCATCCCTATGACGAGCCGTGGGCGTTGACCAACAAGACGCTGGCCCTGGGTTACACGATGGCCGACTACAATGCCGGCAGGCCGTTGCCGTCGCCCTGGCCATTCCCCGAGGATAGGGGCGGCTTTTTCTATGAGAAAGACAAGTGGGGCGTCGAGGTTTCGTTCAATCACGCCATCATCCCGCAGCAGATCGGCAATCATCAGGCGGCGATTATGAAGGCGCTCTGCCCGGGCGAAGGCGATCCCAGCCTGGGCCTGCCCGATCGGTACCTGCTCGGCGGCGACCGGGAAGCGGCGGCCGATGGCGCGTTTCTGCTGGCCGCTCTGGCGTATCGCTTCCCGGGCTACGATTACAAACTCCACGCGGCGGAGCATATTTTTTACGAGGGCAGCGCCTTCAAGCCCGGCTCCGGCTACGGACGCGGCCCAGCAGGGCAATGGAGCGGGGCTGAGTACGTCCGGCTCTGCTACGCCTACGACAAGTTGTTTTCGTACATCCAGGGCAATGCCGATCTGGCGGCGCGCCTGGGCCGATTCGTGCCGTGGGTCAAGACTCCCGACGACGTGGTTCGGCTCATTGACACGTTCCTCATCCAACGCGGCGCGCAGGACGGCGTGCAGCATGTCTTCTACGCGCAAACGGTGATGCCGATCTCGGCGGTCGTGCTCGGCCCGAACCCGGTCAGCGAACGCATCCTCGATACGTATCTGCAGAAAGTCTATCTTCGTAACACACTGTGCGGCTTCCTCGACAGCGTGGTGGGTGGGTACAGCCGCGATGGGTTGAACTACATCGGCTCGACCTATTACGTGCCGTTCGAGTCGAAGGATGAACTGTTCGAGGTGGCAGACTTGCTCAGCCGCTACGTCCAGTCGGGCGGCGATCAACGCTTCGACGTCGGCGACCCGAATCGTTTCCCGCAGCTCACCGCGCAGGCGGATTCGATCCTGCGATTGCACGTCGCGGGCGGCTACACGGCCGGCGTGGGCGACGTGGGCGGCCCGCAGTTGCCGCCCAAGCTCAGTTTCGCCAAGGACTGGGGCAGTTCCTTCCTGCGCAGTTGGCGTTGGACCAAAGACCCGCGCCTGGCATGGGTGCTGGTAAACGTGATGGGTCAAGGCACGTGCCCGAACGCGGAGTGGCAGGAGATTGTAAACGTCGCCAGGACGCAACGCGACCCCATCCGTCACGCGACCAGCCATGTCCTCGAAGGCTACGGCATCGCCGCGCTCGAAGAAGGCTCGGAGTCCGGTGACTTGCGCCACAAAAACACGGTGATGCTGCGGTTCGGGGTCGCTTCGGGCCACGCGCATCCCGACACGCTCGATTTGGAGGTCTATGCGCACGGCCTCCGCATGAGCAGCGACCTCGGCGGACGCATCTTCGGCAAGTACGGTCGTCCCTCGTGCATGAGCAGCTTCGTCCATAACGTCGTCGAGGTGGACGAGAAGGATTTCTGCGGCGGCCCGCAAAACTCGACGGCAACCGGCTGGCTGGACGCGTTCAAGCCGCTGCCCGGCGCCCAGTTCGTGATGGGCTCGGCCCGGGCGGAGACGCATCCGCACGTCTCGCGCTACACGCGGGGCGCGTTGCAGGTGATGTGCGACGCCGGCAACGGCAAGGACATCACCCCGAGTGGATACGTGTTCGACGTGTTCCGTGTGCGCGGCGGCAAGGTGCACACATGGTGTTTCCACGGTTGCGTCTCGGAAGAGTTCGCATGCAACGCCGGACTCAAGTCCGCGGAGAGCGAAGTCGCTACGCGCTATTTGCGTGAGCATCTCAAAGGCAGCGCGAAGGAGGGTGCCGCGCCCGACGTGCTCGAAGCGACCTGGAAACTGCGCCGCAAGGAAGAGACCGTGGACGGCATCAAGCTCAACAACGCGGAGAAGACGATGCTCGGGGACCTCTACGACCCGGGCGCGCCGGAGAAATCCACCCGTGTCCGGCTGTTCGGCCACGCGGGCGACCGGGTATTGGTCGGCAACTGGTACGCCAACCAGATGGAATCGAGGCTGCACAACTTCCCCTTTCTGTACGTGCGCCGCGACGGCAAGTACGCACTCGACTCGGTTTACGCGGCGCTGATCGAGCCGTTCGCGGGAAAACCGTTCATCGAGGCCGCGCGACAACTGAACATCGGCAACGCCGACGGCGCGGTCGCGCTCGAAGTGAAAACCACTTTCGGGCAGACCGACTTCCTCTTTTCAAGCCTTGATGGACAGCGAACGTATCCGGTCGCGGGTTGGGGCAGCGCTTCCGGGACTGCGGCGCTCGTCTCGCGCGATGGGCAAGGGCTGCGGTTGCTCGCGCTGATTGGCGGAACGGAATTGTCGGTCGGCGACGTGTCGGTGAAGTTGAAGAAGGCCGAGTATCGAAGCGAGATCAAGTCCGCGGATTATCGCCAGCGTCGCCTGACGCTCGCCGAGCCGTTCCCCGCGAAGCTGCTCGACGGCGAAATGGTTCGCATCGGCAACGCCCGGCACACCACCACCTACAAGGCGACGCGCATGGACGGCACGCTGGTGCAAATGGACCGCGGTTCGGCGGTGTATCGCGGCGGAGTGGAGCGGCTCGAGCCGCAGGACGGCTACGCCGAACTCGACCTCGCGCCGTACCTGCACAGCTATCATCCCGATTACTACGAGGGCACGACCGCGGCGAACGAGGAAGGCACGGTTCTCGGAAAGGTTTCGGTCAAACTCGGCGACCGCTTCTTCTACACCGGCTGGCCCGCCGCGCGTCGTCATCTCAACACGATCAACCCGAAGGACATCACCGACGCCAACGGCGACGGCAAGGTCACGGTCGCAATGATCGCGACGGACAAACAGCGCAAATTTGCCGCGGACGGCACGACGATCATCGAGACCAAGCCAGGCGAGAAGATGCTCGATCTCGAAGTGACGCGTGTCCGCGACGACGGCCTGATGATCTTCACCCGGCAACACCCGCGGCAATATCTCGATTCCGCCGAGGTCGCGCATCCCGGCTGGCCGTACGACCAACAGATCATCCGCAACGAACGCGGCGACAAGCAATGGACCGTCAACATGCCCGGTGACACCTATCAGTTGCACGTGGAAGGTCGGAAGCTCGTCCCCTCGGACTTCCCCGACGCGGACCGGGACGGCAGGTCCACGGTCGTGTTTCACGACTACGGCCCCGGCGACCAGGTGGTCGTGCCCGGGCATTGTCATCTTCGTCGGATCGGGCCGGGCGTCCTGGAGCTTCGGGCGAACGTGGGTTGCATGCTCACGCTGCCGGCCCGGAGCGTCTCAATATCGAACGACAACGGGCGCAATTGGGGCCGCGTGTCAGCCCCGGTCACGGACGGCAGGATCACGTTCACGCTGCGCGAAGCAGACCTGGGCACAGGTCACGTGCTGCTCAAGCTCGGAGGTTGACCGGGTGAATTCGTCCGAGAAATGGCTTGCCCAACGCAAGTTCGGGAGGATATGATATGAATGTTCTTCAAAGGGGTTTTATGATCTATTCGGAGTCAGTTTGGCTGAGGCCGTTTGCCCTACTCGCCCTGATCACTCTCATCACGGCCCCGGCTTTCTTCCCCCCGGACGCGCACGCCGCCACCTGGACCAACACCGCGGGCGGCACTTTCAACGCCGTGGGCAACTGGGACCCGAACGACGTTCCCGACAGCAACACCGAGGATGCGTTGCTTGCGCCACTGAGCACCGGCTACATCGTAACGCTCGACGACGCGATGTTCCCGACCGGCCTCACCAATCAGCGCGTCCGCCTGAACGCCGCCAACGTCGCCGGCAACGCCGTGAGTCTGTCCGTCAACAGCACCGGATCGCCCTTCGAATGGATTCTGGGCAATCCGACGTTACCCAGCAGTCCATCGGGCCTGAACCAGGTTTTTCTCGGCCTCGGACGCGGCACCACGATGAGCTTGAGCAACGTCAACATCACCGTTCTCAGCAGTGACCTCAACGCGGTGAACTCCGGCAGCTACATTCTGCTCCAGAGCGCGGTCAGCGCCTCGCAGACATTGCTTACCGCTACGAACAGCAGGATCATCCTGCGAACCGCCCCTTCGGGCGGCGCCGGAAACAACGGGCTGTTCGTCGGCCAAAAGACGGAGCTTGCGATGACCGATGGCGAGTTGATCGCCGTCCGCACCAACTCCGTCGGCTTCCACACATCTTCCGCCGCCGTCAGTTCAGACCAATCCAAGCTCACGTTGACGCGCACCCGGTTCGAGTTCGATTCGTTTCAGATTGGTTTCAATGCGTCGGTCTCGATCAACAACGGCGCGATCCCCACCTCGACCAATCTCGTGTGGCGCGACTTGAGTATTAACAGCGGCAGCGCCACGCTGGCGGGCACGGTGCGAATCAACGAGGCGAACGCGGGATTCAATCTGACCCTCGGGATGCCCATCACCGTTGGGGGCAGCAGCATCCTCAACTTCACCGGCGGCGTCCTGTCCGTCGTCAACAACCGCGACATCACGCTCAACCCCGCCGGTACTCATCCCGGTGGCGGGCGCAAAGTGCAGATGAACATCGTCGGCAACAGCGAGGTCAACGCCCGGCATCTCCGCATCGGAGGCAACGCCGCGCCCAGTCCGTCCGTGGACGATTACCAGGTCACCCTGAGCGGCAGCAACCCGTCGCTCAAGCTGACCGGCGACCTCGAGGTCGGGTCCGACAAAACCGGCGCGGGACGATTCGTGATGTCGAGCGGGACGTTGATCGCGTCGAACATCTTCGTCGGGTCCGCGACGGCCGATGGGTATTACGAACAGACCGCCGGCAGCGCCATCGTCAGCAACAAACTCGTGCTCCGCAAAGGCGCGAGCCTCGGCGCGGAGCGGTTCAAGGTGTCCTCGGGCGCGAGCATGACCTTCAAAGGCTTCGGGATGGAACTCGCCGGCTCGGGGTCGTTCCTGGTGGACGCGGCCGACTGGGACACGCTCGGTTCGTTCATCTTCGACCCGCTTCCCGGTATCGTGACGCAACAGTTGACCGTGGCCGGGCTGAACCTGGGCGGGAGCACCGCCGGGTACACCAACAACTTCGCCATCGGCACGCTCGATCTGAGCAGTTACAGCGCGGCGAACCGGTTGCAGTTGGTCGCTCCCGACACGACGGTCAGCACCTCCCTGTACGTCAGCGTGATCAGTCCCATCGCCACGAACGCTCTGATCAGTTCCTACGACGTCTATTACCTGCCCGAACTCAATCCCATCCTGTTCACCGGCGGCGACCAGGGGCGATACAGCTTAACCGGTGGTGGTTTTCTCGTTCCCATTCCGGAGTCGAGTCCCTGGCTGCTCGGTGGCCTGGCCTCCTTGCTCCTGGCGGTACGTCGTCGCTTTCGATGAATCTGCGCCACGCGCATTGCCGATCGTTTACCTTGATCGAGTTGCTGGTGGTGGTCGCCATCATCAGCATCCTGGCGGCTTTGCTCTTGCCCGCGCTCAAGGCCGCCAAGGATTCGGCCAAGGCCTCCCACTGCCTGAACAACCTCCGGCAACTCGGCGTGGCAGGCTTGATGTACGTGGACGATTACAACGGACGCCTCCCGTGGCGCTGGACGCAGTACCCGCCCGAGTATCCGCCCTACATCCAGGTCTGGTCGTACCACCTCTACCCCTACCTCGGGAAAAAGCAGCCGCTCCCCATCTGGACCATCGCCCAGATGCACAAGGTCATGGTCTGTCCCGCTCAGCCGCAGACCATCAACTCCGGCGGGACGATCAGTTCGCTCTACGGCATCAACGGCGGCATCGCGGCCAGTTTTCCATCCGATCCCAACCCGGCGAACTGGCTTTATTTTCAGATCCCAGTCCGCGCTGCCAGCATCCCGCGTCCCGATATGACCGTGTTCTTCGTGGATGCCGGCCGCGATCCCACGGACCGTCCCTATTACACTCCTGGAACGCCCACCAACCAGGTCGGCTACTACCACAACAACCGCGCCAACATCTGTTTCGCCGACGGCCATGCCGCGTCGCACAAGATCGAAGACATGGGGATGAGCAGCACCACGAAGATCACCTTCGATCCCAAGTAGCTCGGACCGGTGTTCAAGCTGTCGCCGGCTTCGGCTCGCACCCGTCTTGCCACTTCGCCTCAGACCAGCGGGTTATTCCTCCCCCGGTGCCAGGGAGCATTGGTGCCTTTTACCGTTCGCAGCGTTGCTGCTCGGAAAAAGCCAGCGTGCCCTCGGCAACCGTCGAGACCTCAAAACGCCCATGCTCACTGCAAAACTGCAGCGCGAGTGGCTCTCGGGCGCAGGTTAACTCGGCATGCATATCTTGGCTCGTCATTACAACGTGAAGCGTTGGTCCGCGCTGCTCTGCTTCCACGTTCGCGATCCGCGATGGATCCGGAAACGGCGTCAGCAGCGTGATGAGACAGCATGGCATCCGTTCCCGGAGCTGGAAAGTCAGACGCGGATGCGGCCGCCCGTCCGGCATCAACCCCGCCAGCGGAGCCTTCTGGTCAACAACCACTCGATGTTCGAACGCTCGCGGGTGCACCAGCCGGATGTCGAGGTCGCCGTTGCCGCTTGTAGTACGCAGGCCGTCCGCTGTCTGCTCATAGGGCATCGGGGCGACGGCGAAATGGGACTCGATGCGGTGTTCACCGTCGCCGTTGAGAAGATCGAGCACGACCACGAACGCATGATTCACGAACAGGATCGCGCGACGGTGCGTTACGGGGATGGCGCCGCCCGCGCCATATCCGAGGCGGTATTCGCCTTCGACGAACTGGACCGAGCGGCCAAAATAGTGGTGGCCTGCCCACGGTGCATCGCGCTTCCATTGAGCGGGAAAGGCGCGCGCCGCTTGTGGTTGGCCGTTTACGCAGATCGTCGAGTGTGATTCGGTGGAAGTGCTGTAGGCGCGCATCGGATCGTCCGCATTATACGAGCCGGAACCGATGTCGTGCAGCAGCGTTTTGCCGTGGCAGGCGAGAATGATGCCGAGAGCATCTTCGTGCTGATGCCCCATGCCGAACGGTCCGGCATCGAACGCGAGCGCCATGCTCGTTCGCGCGGCGCCGTCGCGCAGAATGAAATGCCCCGCGTAGGGCATGGCGTGGCTGAACGGAGGCGAGAGTTCGCAGTTCACGCCGAGCGCCTTTGCTTCCCGTTCGAGGATGGATGTGAACGTATCATCGGGGCGGCCGATCGCGTCCACGTGCCCCGCCATGGTGCCGTCGTTGAATGCCGCGACCTCGCCGTTCGGCAGCCGGTAACGCGCGGCCACGGTCAGGATTCGCCGACGCCAGTCGGTAATGTCGCCGGGCACTTCGATGCCCGCCTGCGCGCACAGATTCGTCGCCTCGGTCAGACGCTGGTAGCAGACCATGTGATAACACGGAGAAAGCTCCCACTGCACGTCATCGGGCAGAAACTGGGTCTGCAGCGCGCGACGGAAGTGCTCGAAGTACGTCTGTCGAATCCATCCGGCGCACTCGAGTTCGTCGCAAAGAACGGAGAGCTGCACCATGTGGTCGGCCACGATCAGGCTGTGGTTCTTCGGGTAGCTTCTCGCCACCCGGTCGTTCAAAACGAAAGCGACTTCAGCCACGGTCCGATAAAGCGCAGCGAGCAGTTCTTCTCTCACGAGTCCCGTGGAAAGCAGGGAGAACAGGGTCCGCACCATGCACACCAGCCGGTGTGACATCAGGATCGGGAACCACCGGATGCTGTACCGCCGGGGCGTGAGCGACTGCCGCACATCGTAGCCGGCAAGCCAGGTCTCGACACATTCGACAGCCTTTCGTGCGTATCGAAGATCCTGCGTCGTTCGGTATGCGGCAACAAGCTCGGCGAGAAAATCGAAGCGCGTCACGTGCTGCATGGTGTAGAGATCGCCGCGAGGAGAATCCCAATCGGGCGGCGTGCCGATCTCGATTGCCATGTTCTCAAAACAGAAGCGGTTGAGCAGCATCTCGTCACAGCGGGCGATATTGGGCGGCGGCAACTCGCCGAATGCCTTCCACGGTCTGACGTCAAAAACGAGCCGACTTTGGAACATCGGCGCCATTTCATTCTCCCTATGCCTGAGGAACTCCTCGCTCATCGCGTCCACGTCGCATGCATTACCGGCATCGCTTGCTTCCAGAAAATCCCTGCCGTCCACATGCCACCAGGACCCGAAGGGAGTCGGCCAGCGGGTGATTCCTTCCTCGGGAACCCAGCGGGCGAATCGAAATCTCCGCGGATTGCCTGCGTGCGCGACCGGCACCGCGATCTCGGCCCGCCAGCCTTCTTTGCATTCGGAAGCGCTCGCGCGCCAATCCGGGAGCGGATCGCACAGCTTGTCGTGTCGTTCGCTGATGGCTTGTCCGGCGCGCGTGATGGTCAGGTGAAGACAACCGCCGTCATCGCCCACCGGCATCTGGATCTGCACGTACTCGACCTGCCACAAATCGGGATCGCCAATCGCAGAAACGGGCGCTGACGCAAGAGGCGGGTCGGCCACGCAACTGAACTCGAACCGCCATTCTTGTTCGCCGCGGCTGATTTGGACGCAAGTGGCCCGTCGCGAACGACGGTGTGGCGCGCGGTGCGGGAGGGCGCACTCCTGGGTGAGCCAAAAACGCGCGGGAATGGGGTCCGTTCGCGACGGAGCGTCCGCAAGATCAAGGTGCAGTCCGGGGTGCGACAATGGCTATTGGTTCAAGGGATTGAGGGCGGCTGAGTTGATCTGGTTGGTGAGGATGGTCTCCACGTGGCCGTCCACGTACACCGCGTTCAACTTGCCCATGTGCCAGTTGGCCTGTTGCGCGCGGGCGATGTCTCCGGCGATGTCCGGGACATAGTACGCGGGTTTGGTGATCAGGTCCGCCGCGGGGCCGGCGTCGAAGAGCAACAGGGTGCGGGTCGGGTTGCGCAGATTACCGAGCCGCTGCCATTGCCACCACGGGCCGTTGCTGCAGATGGCGTGGTTGACGGAGTAGTTCGAGGGGTTGCCGCCGAGGTCTTTGAGCGGATTGAGACCGCAACGCAGCACGGGCTGCATCTCGGTCACGTACCAGACGTAAACGACTTTGAGGTTCAGATACGGCGCGATCCGACCGGGCCATTGGACGGGCGTGGCATTGGCGTCATAATGGGGCGGGGGGAAGCCGTTGTTGTTCTCGGCGTACAAATGAAACGCCATCGAGAGCTGGCGCAGGTTCGACATGCACTCGGCGCTTCTGGCTCGATTTTTCGCCCCCTGCAACGCGGGCAACAGCATCGCTGCCAGGATGGCAATGATGGCCACCACCACCAGAAGTTCGACCAAGGTGAATGCTATGTTGCCTTTGAAACAACAAACCCGCCTCCCACGAGGCATGAAAG
>CAZOTB010000186.1:0-11585 GCA_964582645.1 uncultured Verrucomicrobiota bacterium
CCGAGGATGCCGATGACCATGTCCTGCGTCACGTAATCCACGCCGTCGCAGAGTTGGATGATCTTGTTGTATTGCACGATCGCCCCTTCCTCCGCGGCGATGACGCCTTTGATGACCGCAACGATGTCGGTCGTGTCCTTGCGCGGTTGGAGCAGCTTCTGGCTGCGCGGCAGATCGAGCGAGCCGGGCACGAGTCCTCCGATGGTCTTGATCCGGGCGGCCAACGACTGCGCGTGTTGCACCTCGACCAACACGTCGGCCGCGAGCGCCTTCTTGATCACGTCCGAGCGGACGCCGTCGAGATTGACCGAGGCGGCAATGTAGTTCTGCACCGTTTCGAGTTCCATCGCGTACGAGAGAATGAGTTCCTTGATGATCTTGTCGTTTTTCATGGTGCGGAAAGCGTAGCAGAACCAGGAAGCGATTGCCAATGGGATGCAGCGGTCTCACCCCGGCACACCCAGATCCACCAGCAACGGGTAGTGATCCGACGCCACCCTCGATAGCGACGTGCGCACGACTTCGACGTGGCGCACGACAAATTCATCGCTCAGGAACACATGATCCAGGCTCGCGACCGGCAACCGCGTCGGAAAGGTTCGTCGCGGCCGGGCGGGTTTCAGGCAACGATGAACATCGCGCAGGGTTTGCAGGCAACGCCGATGCACGAGCGAACCCGGCAGGGCGTTGAAATCGCCGCACAGGATCAACGGCGAACGACAGGCCGGGTTGCCCAACCAGTGCGGCCCGAACAAGGCCTCGGTCTGCGTCATTCGTTCGTGCCGGAACAGGCCGAGGTGCGTGTTGATGACCTGGATCGGACGGCCGTCCACCTTGACGTCCACCCAGATCGCGCCACGCCGTTCCCGCCATCCGCGCGGATGCCCCGGCAACTTGGCCGAATGCACCAGTCGCAACGGGAATCGCGACAACACTGCGTCGCCAAACCGTTCCTCGGCCATCTGCCACGCCGGGTGGAAATGAAACTCCATCTGCAACAGCGCCGCGATGAGTTCGGCCTGATCCACCCGGCCCGACCGCGCGCGGTTCACGTCCAGTTCCTGCAACGCCACCACATCCGCGCCCGTGGCCGCGATCACCTCCGTGATCCGATAGGGAGAGATCGCGCGGTCCGTTCCCTGACACCGATGCACGTTGTAGGTCAACAGACGAAAGCAGTGGAGCGCTGACATGAACCCCGAGGATACCGGGCTTTCCCCCGGTGGACAAGGAGTTGGTGCACGGGCCTGGAGAAAGCTGGCGTTCGGGCATGACCTCTGTTATTTTGCTGCCAGTCGCACAAACCGTATTGCATGACGATCATCAGCGCCCAACCAAACGAAGAAATCCATGAATAAAATCCTTCTTATCGTGCTGGCGATTCTTCTTCCGCCCATCGCTGTGTTGTGCAAAAGCGGCGCGGGCAAAGACCTGCTCATCAACCTCATCCTCTGCATCTTCTTTTGGGTGCCGGGGATCATCCACGCGCTCTGGGTTGTGACCAAGTAGCGGCGGTTCACAGTGGCGACGCGGTCCGGGCCGCCGCCCTCACACTCTTGTAGGTTGCCAGCGCGCGCATGCGTGCGATGGCGTGGCGGATGATTGGCTTCGGGTAGGTGCGGTCCAATGCAACCCCGGCGTCCTGCAGAACGGCGGGCGGCGCTTCCCACGGTTTGCGAATCCAAGGCGCGGGCAACCTGGCCAACTCGGGACACCAGCGACGGACGTAGTCGCCGTTGGGATCGAACTTCTCGCCCTGGTTGACGGGATTGAAGATGCGGAAGAACGGCGCGGCATCGGCGCCGCAGCCGGCGACCCATTGCCAGCCGAGCGTGTTGTTGGCGAGGTCGGCGTCCACGAGCGTGTCCCAGAACCAGCGGGCGCCTTCCTGCCACGGGAGCAGCAAATCCTTCACAAGCAACGAGGCGACAACCATGCGGACGCGGTTGTGCATCCAGCCGGTGGTCCAGAGTTCACGCATGCCGGCATCCACGAGTGGATAGCCGGTGCGGCCGCGCTGCCATGCCTTGAGCGCCTTTGGATCTTTTGTCCAAGGGAACCGGGCAAACTCGGAGCGCAACGGTGCGTCGGGTGTGTGAGGAAAGTGGTAGAGGAGATGATGAGCAAACTCGCGCCAGCCGAGTTGGCGGAGGTAAGCTGAGAACGAGTCGCTTGCTTGATGCCGTGCTCGACGCGCGCGGCTACATCGTTCCCAGATTTGGCGTGGGCTGATTTCGCCGAAGTGAAGGTGCGGAGAGAGCCGGGATGTGCCGGCAAGATCCGGTCGGTCGCGACCCTGCGGATACTCGGTCACGGCTTCCTTGAGGAAACGATCGAATTGTTCCTTCGCACCAGCTTCGCCCGGTTTCCAAGCCGCGCGCATGCCCGATGCCCAGTCCAGTTTCGGTTCGAGTTCGAGGGAGGCAAGTGGAAGCGACTTGGGCCAAAGGGATGGAGCAAGAAGCGTTGAGGAAGTGCCGCGCGGGGGCACGCGGCCTGCAACGGCGCTCTTGTCGGCCACGCCCCCCGGCGTGGCGGATCGGCTAAGACACGCCCGCCAGAACGGCGTAAATACCTGGAAAGGTTTGCCAGTGGAGTTTTTGATCTCCCACGGTTCAAACAAGAGCGCAGAGTTGAAACTCTCGACTTGCAGTCCGTCTGCTTGGAGCGTCTTTTTGATCTCAGTGTCGCGTGCGATCAGGGCCGGCTCGTAGCGGCGATTCCAGAACACCGAGTCGGCACCGGTTTCCTTCACCAATTCACGCAAAGACGGGAGGCTCGGGCCTCGACGGAGAATCAATCTCGACCCAAGTTCTCGCAGCGAAGCGTCGAAACTCTTGAGCGATTGATGCAACCACCACCGGCTCGCCGCACCCGGCGCCCAGGCCCCCTCCTCGTCCGGCGACCAGATGAAGACGGGAACGATTGGCCTGCCGCGTTCGACGGCGGCATGAAGCGCCGGGTTGTCGGCCAGTCTGAGATCGAGCCGAAACCAGACGATGGTGGACATCAGCTCTTCGGGAAGAATTTGATCGAGCAGCCGACGGCCTTGGTCTCCTTCACGGCGATTTCTTTGCCGGCTGTCAGAGCATCGAGCGCGTCTTTGAGATAGTGCTCCTTCGCGTTGGCCGCGTTCTGATGGTTGTCGTCAATTGTTCCGTGATAGACCAGCTTGCCCGCGGCATCAAACAGGAAGACCTCGGGGGTGCGGGACGCCCCAAACGCGACGGCAACCTCCGAGCCCTGGTCCACGACGTACGGGAATTGAAAACCGCGATCCCTGGCGCGTTGCTGCATGGCCTCGAACGTGTCGCCGGCAACCTTGGGATCGTTCGAGTTGATCTGGATGACGCCCACACCCTTCTTGAGCGCGGCGTTTCCTAGGTTGGCGATGCGTTCCTCCCAGGCCTTCACGAACGGGCAATGGTTGCAGGAAAAAATCACCAGCGTGCCCTTTTCGCCTTTCACGTCGGCGATCGAAACCTGCTTCCCGTCCACGTTCTTCATCTTCACGTCCGCTTTGGGCGGGGCGTCGCCAAGCTTGATGCCGTCGGCGCAAGCCGATGCCGCGACCGTGAGTGCAACTGACCAAACAAACAATGTCTTCATGTTCTCTCCGTTGGTTGTGGTTGATGTACGATTCAAGGATGCCCGCCGCGCTCCTGCGGATTCGTGACTTCGAGCACCATTTTCTCAAACTCCGCATACGTTCCCTTCCCTTCCCGAAAATCCCGCAGCGTGCCGTGGCCGTCGTACAGCAGCGTGGCCGGCAACGCTCCCGACCATTTCGGCTCGATCCCGTCAATGAACCTGGGATCGCTCTCGCTGCCGTCCTTGATGAACGACGGAAAATCCACGCCTTGCGAAGCCAGAAAACGCTGGGCGGTATTCACATCGGCGTCCCATGACACGAACACAAGTCGCAGCCCCTTGGATTGGTAGCTCCGATGCAGTTTCACGAGGTCGGGAAATTCCTCACGACATGGGACACACCAAGTTGCCCACATGTTCACCAAAACCGCGTTTGCTCCCGGCTCGCGAACCGCGCGGAGGACGTCCTGTGCCTTCGCCGTGCGGACGGACGGCGGGGGTTGTGCACCGTTGCAGCCCGCCAGACAGACAAGGAGGCCAAGCAGGATGGTTTCACGGATCGCCATGGCGGAATGGTAGCCTTGAGCGATCGAGGCGACAAGATCGGGCTTCCGGCTTGATTCGATACCGGTAATGCTTCATTCGTGGGCGGCAACATGCACTGGAATCTCGTGGACGTCGCGGTGTTGGCGTACATGGCCTACGGGCTGGTGATGGGGTACGTGCGCGGGATGGCCAAGGAGGTGCCCTGGGCGCTGGGTTGGGCGGTCTCGCTGCTGACGGGCACCGGCATATATCGCTGGACGACGAGAGGGATGGAACAACTCAGCGAGGCAACCGGTCTGACGTTTGGTATCGTCGGATTGATCTTCGTCTTCGTGGGCGGGTATTTTCTGGTGCGGCGGATTCGGTGGCGCATCCGGACGTATCTCGAAACGCGGTTCACTGACGCCAAGATCCAGAAGACGGGCGGAATGATCGCCGGCGCCGTGCGGACGTTGTTGTTGAGTTCATTCCTGATCATTTTCGTCATGCTGTTGCCGGTCGGGCCGCTGCGAGCACCTCTCAAGGAAGGCTCGTTCTTCGGTCGAGTGCTGAACCGGATTGTGCTGCCTGTGGTGAAGATCACACAGGGCGAGGAACCACCACGTCCCGCGTCCGCGAAACCTGCGCCCCGCTCGCGACATGAGCAACAAGGCTCCAAGAACTATTGAACCAACCCGGCGGCCTTTCCAACACGCGACGACTGTCCTATAACTCCCACCATGCAAAAAGCAGACGGAATGAATTACGCGCCCACCAGCAAACCGAAGCCGGTGGTGAAGCCGGGCGAGTTTGCGTTCGCGGCGATCGGGCTCGACCACGGTCACATCTTCGGACAATGCAATGGACTGATCGAGGCGGGCGCGGAACTGCGGTACGTGTACGATCCCGACCCGGAGAAGGTCGCGAAGTTCTGCAAGACCTATCCCCAGGCGAAGCCGCTGCGCAGCGAAGGAGAGGTGCTCGAACAACCCGACCTTCGGCTCGTGGCTTCGGCCGCGGTGCCGTGCGACCGCGGTCCGCTCGGGTTGCGCGTGCTGGACGCCGGCAAGGACTATTTCTCGGACAAGACGCCGTTCACTTCACTCGATCAACTCGCCGCCGCGCGAAAAAAGACGAAGGAGACCGGACGCAAACACATGGTCTATTACAGCGAACGCTTGCACGTGGAGTGCGCTGTGTTCGCGGGACAGATGGTGCGCGATGGCGTCATCGGTCGTGTGATCCAGGTGATCGGTCTCGGCCCGCATCGGCTCAACGCGCCGTCCCGGCCAAAGTGGTTTTTCGAAAAGGCGAAGTACGGGGGCATCCTGTGCGATATCGGCAGCCACCAGATTGAACAGTTTCTGTTCTACAGCAGCGCCAAGGACGCGCGCGTCACCCATGCCGCCGTCGCCAACTACAACAACAAGAGCCACCCCGAACTTGAAGATTTCGGTGAAGCGAACCTCGTCGCTGACAACGGCACGAGCAACTACTTCCGGGTGGATTGGTTCACGCCAAACGGGCTGCGCACCTGGGGCGACGGACGAACGATCATCCTGGGCACGAAGGGCTACATCGAGTTGCGCAAATACGTGGACGTCGCGCGCGACGCCGAGGGCGATCAACTGTACGTCGTCACCGACGAGGGCGAGAAACATCTGAAGGTGCACGGACAGGTGGGCTATCCGTTCTTTGGCGAGTTGATCCTCGACTGCCTGCATCGCACCGAGAAGGCGATGACGCAGGAGCACGCGTTCAAGGCCGCCGAGTTGTGTCTCGCGGCGCAGGCGCAGGCGCGGCGAATCGAGTGACGCCCGATCCCGGACGTGCTCTCACGAGCCAGCCGGTTCCGGCTTCTCGGCGGCAGCGAACAGCTTCTTCTTCTCCTGCTCGTCTGGCAAAACCTCCTCCACATCGTACGTCTTGGCCGTCTCGGGTTCGGCGCTTCCCGCGGCCGCCGAGGCGGGCTCGCTGCGGAACACGTTGCTCAACGACATCTGCCACGTGCCGTCCTTGTACTGCCAATTGTCGAAATCGGTGTTCACGCGCCGCACGTTGCGGATGCGACGAATCTCCGAGACGAGCGTCAGCACCAGCGCCGTGTTCAACTCCTCCCTGGCATGATAGAGCTTGCGAAGCTCGCCCGAGAGATGCACGACGCCGCGTGTGGTGCGCATGGACACCTTGCCCAGGTCAATCCAGTGGCGGACCAGGACCTTGCGCACCTGGCAGTTGATGTCCAGATCAATGCATCCGTTCATGCGCGACGGGTTCGCCCTCGCCGATGAGTCCCTCGACCTTGTCGTAGAGCGTTTGAAGGTTGAACGGCTTGTAGAGGATGTCGGTCATTCCCAGCGTGAAGAGGTTGTCCCACAGCGAGACGAATTCAGGCGACTCGCCGTCGAACGACTTGGGGCAGGCGGTCAAGAACAGGACCGGCACTTGCCGACCCGACGCGATCTCGCGGTACACCGTAAAACCGTGCTTCTCCGGCATGTTCACGTCGAGCAACACCAGATCGAGAGCGGCTTCCTGCAGATAACGGGTCGCGGACTCGACTGTCGCTGCGGAGAAAACGCGGTAGCCTTTTTCGCTCAATACCGCCTGTACGATCTCGAGCATCGCGGTGTCATCATCAATGTGAAGAATTGTTTTCATGCTTCTGAAATGGTTGGTGACCACTCTCAGAAATGCACGAAATGGGCCACAGGAGGAGGCCCGCGAAGGCAGGAATTTACGGCGTTCAGGACGCAGGCAACGGGCCGAGATGCGTTCTCATCCAATCGAAACACTTGCGGTAGCCAACGCCGCCCTCCGCCTCGGGGCCTTCGTACTCGGCGCAATAGACGCCCTGATAGCCGGCTTGGCGCAGACAATCGAGCGCGTGCTGCAGATGAATCTCCCCCTCGCCGAGCGCGGTGCCCTTGTACTCCGCCCGGCTGCCGAAGCCGTCTTTGAGGTGCGTGTGCAACGTATGCGGCGCCATCATCGCGTAGAACCGATCACAGGTTGCGATGTCGTGGCCGAACCAGCGGTAGTTCATCGTGTCGAGGTTCGTGCCGACGAGCCGGTGGCCAACCTTCTGCAGCAGCGCGAACAGTAGACCGCCGTCGTTGGTCACCAATCCGTGGTTGTCAATCGCAAGCCCGATCTGAAACTCCTCGAGGAAGGGCACACAGCGCGCGAAACAGCCGTACATTGCTTCCAGCCATTTCTCCTGCGGCACGGCATCCTTCGGCTGGCCGCCTTCGGTCCGGATCACCGAGGTGCCGAGGATTTTCGCCAGACCACACACGCGCTTCATTCGTTCGACTTGAGAACGAACCGTCTCATCATCGAGCTGAACGAAGTCATTGTGCGCCGCCAGCGCCGAGACCTTGAGTCCGTACGCCTCGACCTGACGCCGCACATGGTCGGCGTTCTGTTCGGGTCCGGCAACGCCGCTGCCCCACACGTCCGGCAGTTGCAGCTCGATGTAGCCGTAGCCGGTTTCGGCGGCGAACTTCAAGAAGTCCGCGAACGAAAAGCCGGGGAAGTTGTAATGGATGACGCCCAGTTTTGCCGTGATCGGGGCGGGCGTGACATTTGAAGTGGGCGCGGCCTGCGCGACCGTCGGTGCAGGGGGCGGTGGGGGCGGCCGATCCTCCAAAGCCCACAGCCGACCGTCGGAAAATTCCACGACGTAGCCCTCGATGATCAACCAATGCAGGTCGGCGAGCAGACTGTCTTCCTTCGCTTTGCGATCCGGGTCAACCGCGGGCGCGAGTGTCTCGGTTGTAGCGGCACCCGTCCCGGGCGCAGGGGATGCCGGTTCGGTGCCGGGGACGGCGGCTCCCCCAGCGACAGTCGGCGCGAGGATCTTCGCCAGCATCTGTTTGCGGTTGCAGCCTTCGTTCGCGCGCAGGAACGTGACGAGTTGTTGCGCCTGTTCCCGCAGCCCGGCGAGCGATTCGAACCGCTTCGTCTTGACGATGCTGATGTAGGTGATGCCCTTTCTATCCTTCAGGAAATGGAAACCTTCTTTGCGTAACCGTCCGCGGATCCCGTTGGCGGTGTTGATCGGATAACGGCGCTCCGATTCCCAGGTCAGTCGCACGGCTTCCTGAATCGCGCCCTGCTCGATCTTGCGGCTGGCCTGCCCGCTCACGCGCACCTCCGGGGCGGACGTAATGAAATCCGCCAGGTGACTCTCGATAAAATGCTTCTCCAACTCGTCCCGGCTCTTGAATGTCCTGGCCGGGGCCGCCGGCGCAGGAGGCGCGGCCGGGGCATCCGTGCTGGGGCTCGGTGCCGGCTCGGTTGGCTGCGGCGTTGCAGCCGCTGGCTCGGCGGCAGTCGGCTCTGCGGGTTGCGTGGCGTTCGCGACGGGAGTCGGCGTGAGCGGTGCCGGTTCCGTGGCAGGCGGCGCGCTCGGTGCCGCGCACGCGACGCACTCATACTCGCTGGCAAAACTCATCTGTTCGACCCACGCTTTGACGGTCTCGGGATCGCGCACGGTCTGGATGCGTGACTTGAACTGGTCGAAAGGCATGTGCGGCAGGCGCTGTTTGTGATGGCGCACCAGGTTGGTCTGATAGCCGTGGTAGTTCGGCGGACCGAGAACGACGCCGGTCACGCCGCAGCGATTCACGAACGCGAAATTCCCCTTTGGCGCATCAATCGGCTTCTTGTTCGCCTTGCAGATGAGGTCGGCGTGGCGGCGGAACAGGTGACGAACTGCTTCGTCTTGATTCAGGAACGGACTTTCGCTCGCGTGCACCAGGAACATCGGGGCGCGCGTGCCGTCCGCGGCAGGCTTCTGCGCCAGGCGGACCACATGGCGCTCGGGTTTGTTGAGGATCAGACGCGCGACGTCGAAAAGCGCGTATGCCCGCGGCGAATGCTTCATCGCCTCGATCATCGAAGCGAATCCGGCGTCCTCGGGAAAAAACGCGATCTCCACCGGCAACGACGGAGGCGGCTTCTGTGGGGAACGCTCGGCTTGCGGCGGGCCGCCGCGTCGTTCGCCGCGCGGCGGACGATCTCCGCGCGGAAGCCTCCCGGGTTCGCCGCGCTGGGGACGTCTCTCCGGTCGGCGCTCGCCCCGTGGTCCGCCACGTCGTTCGCGCCGACGATCATCCCGCGGCGGGCGGCGATCAAAGCCGCGGGCATCGCGGTCCCACCCTCGCTCGTCGCGATCCTCGCCGCGGACGTGCTCGTACGATTTCGCCGGTGCCTTCACCCATTCGGGGGTGATGGCAAGCTCCTCCAATGGCAACGCGGAGTTTTCTTCAGGACTGGAATTCACAACTGGATACCTCAACCTCGATCAACAACCTGTGGGATGCTTCCTAACGCAGCAGCGAGGAGTTGAACAGCTTTAATTTGCGGCTTCAATCTTCGACAACTTTGACGACCTTGCCGGAGCGCGCCGACTCGTAGAGCGCGTCCATCAAGCGCGCCTGGCGCAACCCGAGTTGGCCCGGGCTCGGCGTCTCGGCGCGACCGCGGATGCAATCCACGAAGTTCCGCCAGATGCTGGAGGTCTCGGGCACAACGGGATACTGTACTTTGCCTTTGCAGTCGTACTGTTCCATCCAACCCCCGTAAATGTGGGTCTTGATGGCACCCTTCGGACCCTGCATGTACAGGCCTTGTTCCATCACCGGCGCGTCGCCACTGACGGCCGCGGTGCCCAAGGCCCCGTTGTCGAACTTGATCGTCGCCGAGGTGATGATGTCCACCTTCTGTCCCTTGTAGTCCATCCATGCGAACACCTCGACCGCTTTGAGGCCGGACAAGTAGAGCATGGCGTTGAACATGTGCGATCCCGAATCGTACGCCTGGCCGCCGCCCGACAGCTTCGGATCAACGCGCCAGGTGCCCTTGACCAGGCGAAGCCACTCCTGAGTGCAGAGCGCATTGATCAGGTAAACCTCGCCCAGCGCGCCCGTTTTCGTGAGGTTGCGGATGTATTGAAACTCGCGCGTGAACGGGCCCGGGAACGCAATCGAAAGCACCTTCTTCCGCTTCTTCGCCTCGGCAATGACTTTTTGGGCGTGGGCGGTGTTCGTCACCATCGGTTTCTCAACCAACACGTGGCATCCCGCCCCGTACGAATCCATGATCTGCTCGAAGTGATGTGTGTGCGGTGTCACGATCAACGTCGCATCCATTTCCACCTTCTTCAGCATCTCCTTGTGGTCGTGGAACTGCGGCGGCTTCTGATTGACGGGGGCAAACACTTCGTTCTGGTAGCGGTCGAGGTTGCCCTGATGCGTGTCCGCCAACGCCACGATCTCCATCTCGGGAATGCTCGCCGTGATCTGTTTGCCGTGATAGCGGCTCATTCCGCCGCAACCGATGATGCCAATGCGAATTCGCTTCATAAAATCTCTCCGCAAAAAATCAGGCGGGCAAAATACTAAAGGCGAGGATGATTGCAAACGAAATGTGGGCTTAAATCCGCGCGGGGTGCATCTGCGGGTTGACGGTTCTAGCCCGGATATTTCACAAGTTCTCGGACGCTCAGACAGTGCGCTCTCATTCACACCCCACTTCAGTGGGGTGATTGGCGTCGCGAGACGTGATCGAACCGCTTCAGCGGTTTTCCTCACCGTGTCGAAACCGCTGAAGCGGTTCGCGGTGTCTTGTAGCTGCTGACCACCCCACTAAAGTGGGGTGTGAATGAGAACTCGGAGACAATGTGCGGCCTGATTGTGAAATACCTGGACTAGGGCGCGAATGCCTCCGTCCCGCGTCGTTTAGGGACGGAGGTTTCCAGCCGTGGTGGCGTGTCGGACGGGCACAGCGCGAAACCCCCATCGCCAAACGGCAGGCGATGGGGGCATTCGCGCCCTACAACAACCCGCAGATGCGCCCATCCGCGCGTCCCTACAGCGAACGGATCAGTTTCCGCATCTCACGCAACTTCCCCGCCGCGTCTTTCGCTGACAAGCGCGGGAACTTGCCGCCGAGGGTGATGTATTCGCCGCCGCGCGTGAGCATCACTTTGTCGTCCTTCACCTCGACGGTGGTGATGTTCGTTTCCGAGGCGGCGGCTTTGAGCCAGGCCACCTCCAACAGCAACTCAACCGAGCGCGGCAGCTTCCCGAAACGGTCGGCACACTCCCGGCGCAGGCGTTTCACGTCCTCTTCATCGGCGATCTGCGCGATCCTGCGGTAGGCGTCCACGCGCAGCTTCTGGTCGCTGATGTAATGTTGCGGGATGGCCGCCAGAGTCCGGCCTTCCTCGGCGTGATCGGCCAACAACGTCAGAAAATCGAGTCGCACGCTGACTTCGGCGCGTTTCTTGATCGGCTGACCTTTAAGCCGGGCGATCGTCTCGCGCAGGAGCTGACAGTACAGATCGAACCCGACCGCGGTGATGTGGCCGCTCTGCTCGGCCCCGAGAATGTTGCCGGCGCCGCGGATTTCCAGGTCGCGCATGGCGATTTTGAAACCGCTGCCGAGCTTCGAGTATTGCT
>CAZOTB010000187.1:0-11567 GCA_964582645.1 uncultured Verrucomicrobiota bacterium
GGACCATGCGCGCGGCCCTCCAGAGACATCGATGGGACGAATGCTGGGATCGGCTGCAGGACTCCCATTACCTCACAATCAGAGCGGTCGCCTGACGCAAGGCTACTTTGCGGTCACACGCCCCGAACTGAGAGCGAAGGATCCACGCCCTGGAGCTTGCGCGTGTTCATTCCCGATAGCGCGAGCGCAGTTTCGCGGAGTGTCTTGCCGGGGATGGCGCCGGTGTTGATGCCGGCCCCGCCCAGTTGCGCCTGTTGTTCGACCAGCGCCACGCGTTTGCCGAACAAGGCCGCGGTGACCGCGCCTATGACGCCGGCGGGGCCGCCTCCCGCACGACCAGATCGCAGGACATGGGTTGCATGCGATCACTATGGAGACACGCTTCCCGGGTGACAAGCCGCGGCTTTGGAATCGCGTGGCTTGACGCTGCCCTGCGGACAGGGATACACGGCGGATTGCATGGTATTCAAACAGCTTGCCCTTCGCTGCATCTGCGTTATGATGGATTGCGTTATCGCGTCGTTGTCGGCTCAGCAACACATCAGCAAGGAAAGAGGACAGTCGTGATACATCGTCGCTGGATCGCGAGTGGCTTCGTTTACCTGATCGCCCACATCCTGCTGCCGGTCGTCGCCCGTGCAGGTCCGGTCGCGCCGGAGCAGATCCCCGCCGAGGCGCGCTGGTTTGGACACCTCGACCTCGACGCCCTGCGCTCCGTCCCAGGCTTTACCGACTGCATGAGCAACTGGTGCGGTCGCGCTGGTGCCTCCGCCGATCTCGGCCGATGGACGGAGAATCTCGGCCTCAACCCGATGCAAGACCTGCTCGGGATCACACTGTTTTCGACTGACTACGCGGGCGGACGCGGCGTCGCACTGTTCCACCTGCAGAAACTGGATCGCGACAAACTCATCGCCGTGCTCAAACAACGCCACCCGGACACCACGACCACCAATCACGGCGAGCGCACGCTCTACTCGTGGACCACCCGCAGCCGACGAGGCGAGCAGCAACTCACCGGCACTTTCGCCAACGATCGTCTGATCGTCATTGGAAACGGCGCCGCCAACGTCGTGACTGCGCTCGATGCGTTCGACGGCAAACACGCCACGCACTCCAAGGAGGACGCCCTGTTTGCCGGCGTGTCAGCGCGACCATTGTTCGTGTCGCGCGGCCTGGACGTGTCAGCATCAGACCGTTCCCAGACGCGCTGTCCCGTTCTCCGGAGTTGCCAGTCCGCATTCGTGCAGTGGGATCAAGCCGCGGGCGCGATTGCAGCAGACTACCGGCTCGAAGCGGACTCGGAGGAAGCGGCGCGCGCATTCCAAACCGTCGTGGACGGGATGCAAGCGATGGTGAAACTGCGTGGCCGCAACATGGAGGCTGTCACCGGTCTGCTCCAAGGATTGAACTACGGCGCCGATGGCAAGGTGTTCACGTTGAAATGGAAAACCACCGTGGACGCCATCCGCGAAGCGATCCAACAAGCAAAACCGCCGATGCCTGCCTCGGGGCAGTAGCGTGAGACATGGAGGCATCCCGGCTGGGTTTCTCCGTAGCCCGAGCGCTGCACCGTGTTGAACCATGACACCACGCGAACGATTCATTGCCGCGCTCGAACGACGGCCGCTCACGGGACGCGTGCCGCACTTCGAGCTCGTGTTCTTCCTGACGATGGAGGCGTTCGGCAAGGTGCATCCGAGCCAGCGCGCCTATCATCAGTGGGATCAGATGGAGGAAAAGGAACGCCAGCTCCACCGCAACGAGATCGCGCAACTGTACATCGCCACGGCGGAACGATTCGAGCACAGCGCGATTTTTCTTCACCCCAACCCGGGCACCGAGGACGAAATCTTTCGTCTGATTGATCTGGTCCGGGAAAAGTCAGGCGACCGTTACTTTCTCATGATGCACGGAGACGCGACGTTCAGCGTGCCGAGCGGGACGCAGATGCAGGCGTTCTCCTACCGGCTCGCCGACGAACCCCAGAAGGTGCATGCCGAGGCCCGTGAGATGGTGGGCAACGCACTGCACCGCGCGGAGCGGCTGCGGAAACACGGTGGGCTGGATGGTTTTGCGTTGTGCGCGGACTACTGTTTTAACACCGGGCCGTTTCTCGGTCCCGCGTTGTTCTCCGAGTTCGTCACGCCATACCTCGCCCGGCTCACGAAGGCATACCGCGACATGGGGTTCTACGTGATCAAACACACCGACGGCAACATCATGCCGATCCTCGACCAACTCGCTCAGACCAAGCCCCACGCGTTGCATTCGCTCGATCCGCAGGGGGGCGTGGACATCGCGGAGGTAAAACGTCGCTACGGCCACGATCTGTGTCTGATCGGCAACGTCAACTGCGGCCTGCTCGATACCGGCACCGACGAGCAGGTGATTGAGTCCTGTCGTTACGCGCTGAAGCACGGCATGCCCGGGGGCGGTTACATTTTCTCGACCAGCAACTGCATCTACACCGGCATGCGATTGTCCCGGTACGAGTTGATGCTCGACGTGTGGCGACGAGAGGCGAACTACCCTTCGTGAAGGTCCCCCCTTGAAATCGCGCAGTCAATTTCAGGCATCTTTCAACCAATCATGGGCATTGCCGAGCGCTCGGCAGCCAGTACGCTCTTCACCATGACCACAACGCTGACGGGACAAGAACGAGTCAACCGCGCCTTCGAACGGCGCGACCACGACCGCGTGCCGCGGCACGAATCGTTCTGGGGCGAAACCATCGAGCGATGGCAGAAGGAGGGGCTCAATGGCGACGCCCGGACCGTCCTCGATTTGCTCGAATCGGATTTTCACGGACTGAACTGGTGCTGGCCGCAGGCGTTCCCGGGCGAAGACAAGATCGTAAGGCTCGATGCGGAGACCCGGGTCGTCCGCGACGGACAGGGGAAGCTCGTCCGTTACTGGCGCGGCAAGAGCGGTACGCCCGAGCATCTCGGGTTCGACTGTGACACCCGTGAGAAATGGGAGACGATCTACAAACCCGCATTGCTCGATGCAGGCCTTCAGAGCGATCCCGAAGCGGTCAAGCGTGCGTATCGGATCGGACGCAAGCAAGGCCGTTGGTGTCACCTGACCGGCGTCGAGAGCTTCGAGGAAACGCGGTCTCTCATGGGCGACGCCATCACGCTTGTCGCGATGGCCGAGGACCCGGAATGGATTTGCGACGTCTCGCGGACGTTCACGGACGTGATGCTCCGCAATCTCGACGCGCTCATGGCCACCGGCATCCAACCCGATGGCCTCTGGATTTACGGCGACATGGCTTTCAACCACGCGACGATGTGTTCGCCGCGCATGTACCGGGAACTCATCTGGCCCGACCACAAGCGGCTCGCCGATTGGGCGCACGCGCATCGGATGAAGTTCATTTTCCACACCGACGGCGACGTCAACGGCGTGATGGATCTCTACGTCGCGGCCGGCTTCGACGCCCTCCAGCCGCTCGAAGCCAAAGCCAACATGGACATCCGCAAGCTTTGTCCCAAGTTCGGCGACCGCATGGCGATGTTTGGCAACATCAACGTGATGATCATGGGGACGAACGATCGGGCCGCGATCGAAGAGGAGATCAAATCCAAGTTCGCTGCCGGTAAGGCGACCAAGGGCTACATCTATCACTCCGACCACTCCGTCCCGCCGTTGGTGAGTTGGGAGACGTATCAGTTCATCATCGAACTAGTGAATCGGTACGGCAGCTACCGTTGAGGTCGGCAAGCGCCCGGGGTTTTGGCGATCCGTCTTCGGAGGGACGCTCCTGACTTCTTCTTGGGGATCGCCTTCCCCGAATCGGCCCGGTATGGGGTCGCAGCCTCCCGCACCGTGGTCGGTACGAGTCCATATTGTTGGGCGAGCTTCAGAAACCAACGCTGCATCTCGACCATGCCGGACTCCGTCCGCGGCCGGGCCTGCTGCAATCCCGCCGCCAGCAAATCGTCGATCGCTTTCCAGTTCGCTGCAAAATCGAAGCGGGCCAATTCGCGACGACGGATTGCTTCCATCTCAGGTCCCGCTCGACGCCAGGGTTCAACAAACCGTCTCATCAGTTGTTTTTCATCCTTGCTCATCGCTTGGCCATTCCTTTCAGGCGGGTCATGGCTTCCGAATCGCCTTTGAGTTCCAGCAACGGAGCAAGCTCCTTGAATACCAGTCGCCAACGGATTTTCTTGCCACACCGACTTAGGATGCCGTCGATGTCGAGCCAGTCACGCGGGCGCCCCGCGAGTGCCTTGAGCACGACCAGGACTTCGGCAGAACAGGTGATCAAGGAGCAACCGGGAGCGAACGCGAACGAGGTAGCCCGACCGATCATTCGCCCCGCGAACGGCAACCCGCCCAGCGAAACGTCAATCGGGGTGCCATCGGACGACCGCAGCAGCAGGATGCGATTCCGTTCTGCAAATGCCGCAGCGTCGGGCACGCGTGACCGATACTACCGCAACAACACCGTCATGTAATCCGACTCCTCTCCAAACTCCGTCAGGAGAGTGAGGCCCACATCGAGCGTCTGGCGTGGCTCACCCCAGCGTTGGATCGCCAACCCACCGATGATGCAGAAGCGCCACCGTCGCGCGGAGAGAAACTCCGACACTTCCCTGGCGGCGAAGTACAGCCTGTTCATCATCGGTATTGTATCGCATCGGTGGTACGAGGCAAAGCATTGTCGGGGCGCTGAAGGCGAAGATTGCAGTCCGCAGACAGCGATGGCAGTATCGAGTGCCGATCCGATGAACTCGTCGCGATTCCATTGAACCGAATTATGGGCAATCTCTCACTCACCTCCCGCGAGCGAATGCGGCGGATGCTCGAACGTCGCGATCACGATCGCATCCCGCGTCACGACGGGTATTGGCCGGAAACCATCGAACGCTGGAAACGAGAAGGGCTCGATGGCGACGCGGAGACGGTCTATCGCGACTGGTTGCGCGACGATATCGCGGGCGTGTGTTGGAGCTGGCCGGTGCCGTTCCCGGGACGCAACGAGGTCCTGCGGGAAGATGACGAGACGCAGGTCGTCCGCGGCACCCAGGGGAAGGTCGAACGCCGGTGGAAACACAAGCAGGGCACCCCTGAGCACATCGAATTCGGCTGCAACAGCCGGGATAAGTGGGAGCGTGAGTAGAAACCTGCACTCCTGCGATCGGGCCACAACTTCACAATCGAGAACAAGCTCAAGAATTCCGCCGCGGGCCGGGCGGATGGGAAGTTCAACTGCCTCATGGGGATCGAGTCGTTCGAAGGAATCCGTCAACTCGTCGGCAACGCGATCGTGTTGCCGGCCATGGCCGAGGATCCGGAGTGGGTCCGCGACATGTCCGCCACCTACACCGACCTCATCCTGCGCGATTACCAGGCCGTGCTCGACGCGGGCGGCGAGGCCGACGCGGTGTGGGTGTTCGGCGATCTTGGCTACAAGAGCGGCCCGTTTTTCTCGCCCGCAATGTACCGGGAACTGATCTGGCCCGACCACAAACGTCTCTGCGATTGGGCGCACGCCCGGGGGATGAAATTCATCTATCACACCGATGGCGACGTGCGGAAGTTTCTCGATCTGTTCGTCGAGGAGGGCTTCGATTGCATTCAACCGATGGAAGCGAAAGCGCACATGGACGTCCGCGAACTCGCGCCGAAATACGGTCAGCGGCTGTCATTCTTCGGCAACATTGACATGACCGTCGCGATCGGCGGCGACCGGCCAGCCATCGAGTACGAAGTGAAATCGAAACTGGCCGCCGGCATGGCGAACAAGGGCTACGCGTATCACTCCGATCACTCCGTCCCGCCGCAGGTGAGTTGGGCAACGTATCGGTTCATCATCGAACTGCTGAATCAGCATGGGAACTACGACTGAGCCGTCCATCCACGATCCCGAGACGCATCCGCCGCTGCGATTCGACCCGGACAACGCGTGGTGGAAACGGCACGTCGCGCTGCTCGAAGAAGGCTTGCGTCGTTCGCAGGGCCGGTACCTCGTCGGCTTTCCCGACTTGATCGAGAACACCGACACGCTCGCGCAGCTACGCGAGCCGCAGGTATTGCTCATGGACTTGATCAAGCGTCCCGATTGGGTGAAAGCCCGGATCGCCGAGATCAACACTGCTTTCTTCGAGTGCTACGATCGTTGATGGCAGATGCTGCGCGATCCGTGGGGCGGGAGCGCGTTTTGCGCTTTCTCGTTGTGGGGGCCGGGCAGAGTCTGCAAGGTGCAATGCGACTTTTCCTGCATGATCGGTCCCGAGATGTTCCGCGAGTTCGTCGTGCCCGCGCTCACGGAGCAGTGCCGACGTCTCGACTACGCGATGTATCACCTCGACGACATGCAGGCGATGAAGCATCTCGACGCGTTGCTCGAAATCGAATCGCTCGACGCCATCGAATGGACACCGCAAGCCGGTCTGCCTGGCGGCGGTTCGCCCCAGTGGTTCGACATGTATCGGCGGATCAGAGCGGCCGGCAAGAACGCGCAGGTGGTCAGCATCAAGCCCACGGAAGTCCCGCCCTTGCTCGACGCCGTCGGGCCGGAAGGCATCTACATTTTGACTTACGCGAAGACAGAAGCCGAGGCCCGCGCGTTGTTGCGAAAGGTCGGTCGGAAAGGCGAGTCCTGACGAAAGCGCTTGGGCATGCGCTGCCAAGGCTTTATCAGACTCGAATGTCGCCGCTGCATTTCCCAACCTGTCTCAAGAAAGCCTCCGCCTCCGCGGTGGACTCGAATGGCGTGCCCACAGTGACCCACACGCCGCGGGTGCCGATTTGTTCCAACACAGCCAGCGCGTCGGCGGCGTCCACGGAGACCAACTGCAGGCTCTTGCCCGCGCGGCGAATGCGGCGATAGACCTCCGTCCAACGCGCGGCCGGACCTTGTCCCGCGCCATAGACCCACTGGACGGCGTGCAGCTGTGGCAGCGCCAACAGCAGGTCGAGATGAGGCAACGCCTGCGGGCCGTCGAGATGGAAGATGCTGCGTTCGAGCGGCTGCATTTCGGTCAGAATATCCGGCAACACCATCTCGCGGGCGACCGTCGGCGAGACCATGCACCAGAAATCCGAGCTCGGCACATAGGCCGGGCCTTCGTGGTAGGTCGGCAACCACGTGGTCGAGCCGAACCCGGCCGCGGCGAGCTTGCGATAGCTCCGGTGGAACGCTCCGACGAAGCCTTGCGCCACGTGGCGCCCCGCGCGCTGCACCAACTCGGGGCAATCGAGCAGATCCATGCACAGCGTTTGCGGATCGCGCAGTGCGGCGAGGATGTCGTAGTTGCCGTGCAGATCGGTCATGCCCACGATGTAACGCCCGTCGCAGCGTTCGATGGCGAGATCGGTCATCCGCTCGATGGTCTGCCAATAGACGTTCTCAAAATTAGCCGGACTGCTCCAGATCCGTTCCCACTCCTCGGCTCGATGCACGATTGGTCGCGACCACGAGGTCGTCTCCGAAAACTCCAGCTCGCATCCAAACAGCGTCGCAGTGATTTCAGGTCCAACGTTCGGCCAGAACACCGGGAACGTATCGCCCAAAAACTCGGCGCCCTCCAGCCGCGCCACGAACGATTCGACAGCGAACTCAGCGTCCAGCCAGCGCTCGCGCAGCGTGCGGTGTCGAGACTGCGGCCCGGGATCAGGGCGGTCCGATTGGACCGAGAGCGAGACCGGCGTGCGATCTACGATCTCGCCGTGCCACCACGCCTCAAATCGTTCGACGGTTTTGGCAAAGTCCGGTTTGGTCTTGAGATCCCGGATCATGAAGTCGGACCTCAATCCTTCAATCGCAACTTCAACGTCACAATTTGGAACGGCGTCACGCTGAACTCGACACCGCCGCGCTTCCACCGCAGGCGTTGCTCGTCCTGCTCCAGCAGGTTGCAGCGCGTGGCCGATTGCACTGGCAGCACACTCGACAGCCGCACGCGGCAGCGCCCGCCGTGCGCCTCGTACAGCCGCACGATCAGATCGTTTGAGTCCTCGGCCATCTTCACGGTGTCGATGACGACCGACGCCTGATCCACGGAGAAGAACGACCTCTCGGCCCGAGGGGCATCCGTCTTGCGAATCATCAGCGGTGAATTGAAGCAGCGCGCAGCTTCGATCACTCCCGCAGCGCGGAAATCGCCTGCGTGCGGCATCAGCGCGTATCGGAACTGATGTCGTCCCATGTCGGCCTCGGGGTCGGGCGACTTTGGTGAGCGCAGCAGCGAGAGGCGCATCAGGTTGCCGTGCGTGGCGTGGCCGTACTTGCAGTCGTTGAGCAGCGCCAGGCCGCAGCCGGGCTCGCTCAGGTCGGCCCAACGATGTGCACTGACCTCGAACCGGGCGATGTCGAAGCTGTTGTTGAAATGCGTCGGCCGCTGCAGATGACCGAACTGAATCTCATAGGTCGCGTGCTCGGCGCGGATCGTCGTCGGGAACTCGACCTTGAGGAACTTGTGCCGTTCGCGCCAATCCGCTTCGCAAGCGAAGTCGAGCCGCGGCGCGAGTGCGTCGAGCGAGACGGTCTGGGTCAGCTTGCTCGTGCGACTGATGTCGAACTGGAACTCGACGGTCACGCGCAGCGGGTGCCGCTCGGTCACGCGTGCCTTCTTAGCGCCGGGAACTTCGCGGCGCTTTTCGAGGTGATAGACGTCCACATCCCAGGCGTCGAACTGCATCGGCTCGTCCTCGAACAGCACGAACTGGTTGGCGCGGCGTTCGATGATTTCGCGCTGGGTGCGCTTGTCGAACAGGCTGACCAGCCGGCCGTCCCGGCGCAACTGCGCTCGGAGGTGCTGGTTCTCCAGCGTGAAACCTCCCGGCGATTCGGTCACAGTCACCGGCTGTTCCGTTGCCGTGATCGGCTGCTGCACCGCGTAACCCATCGCGGGCGCGCTGACCACCGCGGGCCGACCGGCAACGTCCACCACCTCGGTGCGTGGCGCGCCGAGCGTGTTGATGGCGACGATCCGTTTGCCCCGGCCGAACCCGAGCGAGGTTGCCGCTTGCTCGCGCAGCTTCTCTCCGCGGGTGTGCACGTCGGCGTATTGCTGCGCCGAGTCCTTGTACACTTCGGTGATCGAGGAGCCGGGAATGATGTCGTGGAATTGATTCAGCAGGACGAGTTTCCAGAGATGCTCCAGCTCGCGCGACGGATAGCGGTACCCCCGGCCGACGGTTGCGGCCATCGCGGCCAGGAACTCGACATCGTGCAGCAATTCCTCGCAGCGGCGATTGTGGCGTTTGTTGCGGGCGTGGGTCGTGTAGGTGCCGCGATGCATTTCGAAGTACAGCTCACCGACCTGCGTCGTGAGCGGCTTGGCATCGGCTTCGAGTCTCGCGAAGAATTCCCGCGGCGACCGGATCTCCACGCGCGGCATGCCGTCCACGTCGCGGACGCGGCGCAGGCGTTCGAGCATCTCCATCGTTGGCCCGCCGCCTCCGTCGCCGAAACCGAACAGGTAATAGCTTTCGTTCGAGCGTTCGAGGTCTTTGTAGTTGCGGACGTGGAACAACAACTCTTTCACCGTGCCATTTGCGTTGTAGGTGTCGGCGGGCGGGAAATGCGTGAGCACCCGGCTGCCGTCAATGCCTTCCCACCAGAACGTGTGGCTGTGAGGTTTGTTGATTTGATTCCAGGAGAGTTTCTGCGTGAGGAAATACCGGATGCCGGCGCCGCGCATGATCTGCGGGAGTTGACCGTTGTAGCCGAACACATCGGGATTCCAGAACTCGCGGCAGGTGATGCCGAACTCCTTCTGGAAAAACCGCTGCCCGACGAGGAATTGTCGCACCAAGGATTCGCCCGAGGGGATGTTGCAGTCCGGTTCGATCCACGTCCCGCCTGCGGGAATAAATCGTCCCTCGCGCACGCGCCGCTTGATCGTGGCGTAGAGCGCGGGTTGTTCGAGCTTCATCCACTCGTACTGTTGTGCCTGCGAGCAGACAAACTTGTACTCGGGGTACGAATCCATCAGCAGCACGGCGGTGGAGAACGTGCGGTAACATTTGCGCTTCGTCTCCGCGAGCGGCCACAACCACGCTGTGTCAATATGCGCGTGGCCGATGGCCGACACGTTGTGCTGGCCGTCGCCGTTGCGCGCGGCCAGAAATTCCCGGGCAACACGCCGGGTCCGCGGCCAGGTCGCGCGGTCATCGAGGTCGCAGAAGTTGATCATCTGGTTGGCGGTGAACAGCGCCTGCGCGCCGCGCGGTGTTTCGAGAGGGAGCGATTCCGCCATCTCGGCCACGGTCGTGAAATCCCAGAGCAACGCCCACGCGTCGCGGTCGAACGTGGCGATCTCGGCCTGACGGAGTTTGCCGACGATCTCCCGGTAACTCTCGGCGCCAAACAGATGATTGCACGCGATCTCGATATAAAGCGTCAGTCGTTCGCGTCCATGCGCCCGCTTCGTGAGAATGTACTGATGGCGAATGGGAAAGGCGGTGCCCACCCACGCAGGGTTACCGGTGCCGGTCAGTCCTTGAACCGGCACGCCGTCCCGCCATACGCACGCCTCCGAGCACGAGTCCCAGAGCAGATGCACTTCCGCGCCACGCCAACTGCCCGGCACGGCGATCTCGACCTTGAACCAGTGTGTGGACCAGAACGGCCCAAATTGCTGGCGGACTGCGGCAGGACGATACCGTCGGCGCACGGCCTCTTGAAACGTAATCCGTCCCGGCGCGGAATAGACCGAGAGTTTTACCGGTTCGCGGCGCGGGTAGAGTTTGCCAGGGAGCGCACCCTCGGTCAGGAACGTCCGCAGTCGTCGTCGCGTGATGTCGAGGTGTTTCAGCATAGGAGTTCACCCACTTGTCAGAGGCATTGGCTTGAATTCGTCCAACCCCAATCCGCGCAGATCCGCCACGACGCCCTTCTGCTCTGCATCGTACAGTCGCCAGATGATGCGAAGCCCTTGCAGGCTGCCGGGGCCATCCGTGAGCGGTTTCTGGCCGGTTTCGATGCAGTCGAGAAAGTGGGCCATTTCGTTCCCGGTGTGTTTGCCAGGGTCGGATTCGAGAACCAGCTTCTTCTTACCGTCACGATGAATCAACCGTTTGCCTTCTGTGATCGCGGCCTCGATCATGCCTTCGGTGCAGTGCGCGTGGAACGAATCCCCGAGCCGCGTCCCGCGCGCGGCCGTCGCGATCAGATCGAGACATTCCTGCTCGCTGTTGGCCATCGGCTTTTCGAGCAGAACATGCTTGCCGGCTTCCATGCACGCTGTCGCAATGGAATGATGGAGATGAGGGGGCAACACCAGCAACACGGCGTCCACGTCGTCGAGGATCGCGCGATAGTCGGTGGCCGCCTTCGCGCCCGGCAGGTGCGATGCCGCGGCGCGGGCACGTTCCTCGACCACGTCCACGCAGGCGGTCAGGGAAAAACGCGATGACAGTTGGTGAAACCGCCGCACATGGGCACCGCTCATTCCGCCACATCCGATCAAGCCAAGCCGAATCATGTGGCGGGGAATACCACCGCAAGGACACTGTTGCAAAAGAATTGCGTACGGGTGCATCTGCGGGTAGACGGTAGGAGGGCGAGAAAGCCTACGTCCCCCGTAGATCACTGACGGAGGTTT
>CAZOTB010000188.1:0-11451 GCA_964582645.1 uncultured Verrucomicrobiota bacterium
CGATGGAGGTTTTCGGCTTCCATGCCCAGCAGTCGGTTGAGAAGTTGTTCAAGGCAGTACTTTGTCACGCGCACATCCAGTACCCCCGCACGCATCAGTTGACGGCGTTGTTGGATCTGGCCCATGACAACGACATCGAACTTCCCGCTGAATTTGAAGAGCTCCGCTGTTTGACGCCGTTCGCAGTCGAATTTCGATACGATGTGGCCCGAAGAGGACGAGGAGCAACCTGACCGGCATGACCTTCGACGGCGCGTCGCGGCGTTACGTGCGTGGGTGGAGAAATTCGTGGCGAGGCCGCACGAGACGAAGCGACGGAAAAACTGAGCAGCACTTGAACCTTTGCGACCGTTGCGATCTTCTGTTCGAGACCCCGAGATTCAGGCAGAATGATTACAGGCAGAATGATTTCTCTGCGAACCTCTGCGCCCTCAGCGGTTCCAGTACTCGTTACTCCGCCCACCACGTCAGCCGGGTGGCGTTCGGCTCCCACCCCATGCCACCACCGGACTGCTGAGTCTCGATCCGCCACTCGACGTGGCCATCTATGAACGCCACGTTCGCGCCCTTGGTGTGGCGGCGCCCCACCATCACCTCCCAGCCGTCGAACCGGGATTGATCCGCGGTGGAACCGCTTTCCTCGCATCGCCCATCAAACAACAGAACCGTATCCGTCGGCTTGCGTATGTCGGTGATGCGCCGCCACTGGACCGGTGGGACGGTCGCGGTGATGGCGTCTGTTGTCCCGTTCCACGTGCCGGTATCGGTCGAACTGCCGATGAGTTTGCGATTCATCTTGATGGTTCGTCGGTTGATCTGGTCACCGGCCTCAAACGTAATCCAGATCGGATCCTGTTTGCCCGTGAGCAACTTGGCCGCGTTCGTGGAGGCGGTCTGGAACAGGTAGGGATCCACAGCGAAGAACCAGCAGGACGGGCCGCCCGATGACTGATCCGATCGGGGCAACACATCGCTCCAGTCACCGGCATAGAGGTGGATTGCCATGGCGAGCTGCTTGAGATTGGTCGCGCAGGTGGATTGCTTGGCCTTGTCCTTCGCCTTGCTCAATGACGGCAACAGCATCGCCGCGAGAATGGCGATGATGGCGACGACGATGAGCAACTCGATCAGCGTGAACCCCCGCCGCTGCACGCTCGCGATCGCATGCTCCCAGTGCGTCCTCATGCCGGTGAAGATAGGACCAGCCGGCAACAATCGCCAGCGACGATGTGGGGACAAATTGGTTACGATCCCAAGACAGAGCCGAGATGGGTCAACGAGGAAACGATTCGTCGTTGGTTGAGCCTGCTCCATGGCCCACGCGCCGGGCTTTGTTTACTCCGCGCCCCGCGCAAACTCAAGCAGATTGTACCGGCTCGTGGGACGGCGGATGGGGAAGGTGAACCGCCAAGACGCCAAGAACGGCAGGCGTCAGAAGTGTGAGACAGAATGATCAGGAACCGGGGAGCGAATGGAACCACAGAGGTCACGGAGGACCACAGAGCTTCCGTCAAGATGATTTCGGGCAGAATGATCCAGTCGAGAATGCTCTTGCACCCGGTGATTTTCCTTGCGCGCCAGCTTTGGCAAGCCGAACTGCTTCGCACATCACCTGTGGCGATCAGCCTGCGAGCGGGTTCCAGACGCGGGTGAAGCCGTATCCCGCGAAATGGCTTGTGTTGCGGGTGGCGAACTCCGTCACCCCATGATGGCGCAAGGTCCACGGCAGCCGGGCGTCGAAGACGACGCGTCGCCCAATGTGTGGCTGCGCCGCCAGTCGCCAGACCTCCTCCATCACGCCGGCACCCGGGCCGGGATAGTCAAGCAGCGCCCAGGTGGGATGGTGACGCAACGATTCCACGATGGACACTGCGTCAGCCGGCTCGAGCGGATGGGGGAGAACTGCGGGATTGCGGAGCAACACATATTAACTCCACGAGCACCAATTCGCAGATGGCGACAGTCCCTGGCTCCGTCGGAATCGAACCGAAAAACGTGCGCGCTCCATTGTATTCGGGACAGTCCTGGTTGAGCGAATACAGGAGCAGGTTGGTGTCGAACGAGATCACCGGGCTTCAGTCGAGTTCTCGTTTGCGAGTAAGCGCGAATCCTCCTCGGGCGTGCGAAAGGCTCCCAGATGCCTTCCTTCGGGGAAGCGCCATGCACCCGGCGGGACAACCGGGGGCGGAGCTGGGCGGGCGATTAACTGTTCGGCAGCTCGACGGAGCAGTTCCGCCACAGTCAATTGCAGCCGCTGGACGAGGGCTTCGACCTGGCGATAGAGCGCATCGGGAAGATCAACTTCGGCTTTCTTCATGGCAGGAGATTACCGTGTTTCGGAAACTGAATCAAGCCCGGCCAGTATCATCCTGCTTGCGAATCGTTGTACTTCCACCTTTGCATATCTTGCGTTCATTGGCGGCCCAAGTACCTGCTTCTGCCATCGCGAGCTTGGCGTCCCGTTCGGCTGCGCTCAGGGCCTGAGCCTGTCGAATGGCTTGGCGGTTCCAATTCTTCAACCGCAGGGGACGCAGAGGAACGCTGAGGGTCGAACAGAAGGACGCCAGGATCGCGAGGACCCGTAGAACCCTCTGAACCTTTGCTCTCTTTACGACCTTCTGTTCGTCTGCTTCCGTTGTCCACAAATGATTCTGCCCGCCAATGGTTCTGCCTTCGATAGACTTGCCAATCAGACCGCGACGGGCTATACATTTCCCATGGTCATCGAATCCATTCGTGAGTTCATCCGTGCGGTGCCGTTCGTCCCTTTCGAAATCCACATGGCCAGCGGGGAACGATTTACGGTGCCGCATCCCGACTTCATTCTCGTCTCGCCCAAGGGCCGGTTCGTGATCGTGATGGATGAACGAGACCATCCCTATCACCTGAACGCGATTTTGATCGAGCGTGCGTCGCCCGTTAACGGCCAGCGTCGCAAGACTGGGAAGCGTAGAGCGTAGAGCGGAGAGCGGAGAGCGTGAACCGCAGGGGACGGAGAGGAACGCTGAGGTTCGATTCGCATTTCCTCTGTGAAACCCTGTGCCCCCGTTCGGCTCTGCTCAGGGCCTGAGCCTGTCGAATGGCTCTGTGGTTTCAACTCTTCAATCGCAGACATGGAACAGAAGGACGCCAAGAACGCGAAGACCGGACGGCAGAAGCCTCTGAACCTTTGCTACCTTTGCGAGCTTCTGTTCAACTCTCCTGGGTTCCGTACACGGAGGTACGCAGAGGAGGAAGCGGATGTCTGCGTGCCTCGGCGCCCTGACGGGCGGGAAGACTCAGTCGGTCATGTAGCCGAAGTGGATGACCTTGTACTGAACGGTGTCGTCACTTGGATCATTGGGCGTACCGTTCAGGTTCTGTAGTCGCTGCACCACAGTTTCTGCCTTCGCTTCGGCGAGAATCTTGTCCTTCCCAGGGGTGAAGATTCCGTCCTCGTCCACATCTTTGATGGCCTGGCCGACGCTCCAAATCGTGAACTGTTCGGAGCGAACGGTGACCCAGTTGGCAAAACTGCGGATGCGGCCCTCCCGCACGGCGTCGTTGGTCCAGTGGGTGTTGGGGTTCCAATTTGTAGAAACCTTGGCGATCTCGCAGAGTTCGCCTACGAAGTTGTACAGACCGGGGGTGAAGTTGCAGGGCGGGTTGGTTCGCGTGGCCGGCCAGCTCGAACTCGCTGCCCACGCCATGGTGTAGATGTTTGCTGCGATCAGTGGTTGGTCAGTCGTGAAACCCAGATTGTTGCCGGTTTTCACCGCGGTCATCAGCCCGGTGAGGGGCTCGGTGCGCAACTTCCAATTTGCATTCCCGGTGTAGAAGTTTGTGATCGCCGCGTTGATGTTGATGCGGCCGCGAATGGGCATATTCGTGACGCTGAAAATGTCCAGCACTGCCCAGTCGGGAATCAGGTTGGCCGTGGACTCGGCGGCGGGCCGAGGTTGGAGCAAAAGCGTTCGCCACTGCAAGCCGGTGTGTATGTAACCAAGCTCGCCGGACGACTCATAGTTGGTGTCCACGAGGTCGGTCTTGATGACGAACGATGGATTCACCACCACGGGCACGCTCACCACGACACCGGCGGACGTGGTGGGCGGATCGTTCGTGACATTGGGCAGGCCGGTACCGCATAGGAAGTTCACTACCGAGTTCTCGGCCCCTGTCGAGTCGGGTAGAGTCGCAGCGTAACTGTCGCCGTAGCCCACCGGCGTCCAAGGCTCGACCGTCGGAACCCCGTCTCCTGGTGGCGACCACGTGGTGAACCGGCGAACCCTTGGATCGTTCTTGGCGATGCCTTGGGTGAGGCTGTTGTTATAGCCGGGAAAGCTGCTCGAATTTTGGATATGCGCCGAATCGAAGCAAAAGTGACCTGCTCCGGCAGTTGCCGACGAGCAACTCCGCGTGTCGAAGTCCGGTCGGATGGCCCAGTCCCGAATCGTGGTGTCGTCGTCCGCGGTTTGAAGCAGTCTGACTTTGTTGATGTGCACCGAGACTTCATCCACAAGGGCGGTACCGTTTCCTTCCTCGCGACCGGCATACGCTTCGAGGATGAAGTTGGTATAGCTGTTTGCAGGAATGTTGTTGGTGATGTTGTAAGTGATCTCTTGGGCGCTTTGATAGGGGACGCACAAACCCGATTGCCACGCGGTACTCCAGCCGGTATCCGGCCCGGTGACATAGTTCCAAGCGCCCCCATCCCCGCTCACGCGGAATCGGAGTTTGTCCATGTTGACTCGGATTTGTCCGCCACTCCCCCAAGCTTGGTTATATGGATTGACGACCTCCACGATGATATAAATCTTGCACTGGATTTCCGCTCCGCACGTGACGCCTCCGCTGGGCTTCCAATAGGTTGCCTGCACGCCGATTTCGTTCAGATACGGATAGCGCCTGAGCCCATGATACTCGCGGGGCACGCCGTACCAACCGGCTCCGCCACTATCAAGCTGGCCCGCCCCGCCAAAGCCCTGCGCGCCTATACAGGCCAACGCGCTCCCGCCGGCTCGGAACTGGAAGTCGCATATGTTGGCTGCAATCTGCTTCACCATGGGCAAGCCACCGTACTTGTTGGTGAATGTGTTGCCAGCGCCAAACCAATTCGTCAGGTAGCGACAGTTCAGCGTGTTCGTGCAACCGCCATCTATCTCCGCCTTCCAAGCATCGAAGTTCGTATTCAGCCACCATTTCTGCGTGCCCCACGGGGTGAAGTCCTCGCCGTCGCTGTAGGCGGTGATGTAGAACTTGTTCTCGTTGTACAAGCCGGGGTTTACCGTGCCGCTGCCCTCGGTGATCTTCCATTGCGCGGTGCTGAAGTAGCCTGTGTTCTGGGCATAGTTGTAGGAATTGAGAGCAGTGTCAGGCCCGAGGTTTGGCAGTGAACCCAAATCAATGTGGCGCGGCGTCGGCGAGAGCGGGCTGTTGTTGGTCATGGCGGTGTTGATGTTCAGTTTGGCTCCTTCCTCGTCCACCCAGTAACAGTAGCGCCCGATGATCGGTTCGCCTCCCATGCCGGTCAACGCGCCGTTGGTGCCCATGGGAATCCACGCCGCCTGGACCATGCGGTTTATGCCGAGGTTGTACACCGCGTTCGAACCAATGATGACCTGGTCCCGGTTAAGGTTAAACAGGCCAGCGCCCTGGCCATCGGCGTTGGTGAAGACGGAAAAAAGCCGTTCATCAATCGTCGGAACGTACGACCCCTGGAAATTCGTCCGCACGATGCGGCCGGGCTGGCTGACCCAGAAGTTGTTTCCATCCAGGATGGGCGTGTTGGTGCTGATCAAGAGGATGGCTTCCTCGGCGGCGGCCTGGGCGAGTTGCTTGGCGAGAATCTCATGGCTGAAGCTGTGCGAGGCAGCCATCTCCGTCCGCATGCTGACAACGAAGCCTATGAGCATCAACAACACGACGGCCATCACGCCGAGCGTGAGGACGAGAGCTACGCCTTGCTTGTTCCGAGGGTTGCGACGGCGGGATTTCATTGGGAGTGCTCCCTAGTTAGCGTTTCGAAGATAGATGCTGCGGTAATAGGTCTGAAGGCTCTCGCGGAGCACCTGGCGCAGCGGCTGGACGACGTTGTTGGTCCAGGGACAGTTTGTGCAACTGGCGTAGGTGTGCGGCAGTTCGTAGAGGAACGTGTCCGGGATTCCGTTGGTCCAGGTCGCCCAGGTCGTGGCCGGAAGGGTTTGCGCAATGGTGCTCATGATGGCGGAAGCACGTCCCGCCGCGCGCCGGTCGAGGAGGGCCAGTTCGATATGGACTGCCCGCGGGAGAGTGTTGGTGGGGGCGGTGATCGAGTAGTCCTGCGGCTTGGGACTTCCGGCGCCCGTGTTTTTCCAGGTTTCACACACATCGGTGCCATTCGTCGGGTTGGCGCTGTTGGGCGCTTCGTAGCGCAACTCGAAGCGCAGGACGTTGTCGAGAATGGGCACTTTGTTGTTGGCGCCGATGGCGCCGGTGCTGGGCCAGCCGCTGCCCCAAGTGGAAGCGTCCGGGCTCGACAGAAGGTCCCACGAACTGTTCACCCCGGAGCTGATATGGCTGCGTTCCTGGTGCCGGAGAAGGTAGTAATATCCTCCCTTCATTGTTTCGCAGTTGCTGCAGCCTTCCCGCGCAAAGACGACCATGTAACCGAACTCGCTGAGATCAACGCACTCCTCGTTGGAGGTGTCCGGTGAAGGAGCAATGAAGAAAATCTGGTCGTTTGGCGGGGTGGCGGCAACCTGCATGGCCGCCGGGGCTCCGGGCAGGACCGTAGAGTCTTCGTCAGTCCAAAAAGTCAGTAGTTTCCCGCTGCCGGTGGGACTGCCCGTGGAGACCTGCGCCCCTTCCAACTCGGTGCCGATCAACTCGAGCACCAGACGCGCTTCCTGGGCAACCTCGGTGCGCCTTTCGCCCAACTGCCACGCCTTGGAGATCTGGTCTGACACGTTGTAGAGGGCCAGCATGATGATCGTCAGGATGGCGATCGCGGCGAGCAACTCGATCAAGGTAAACGAGGCGCAACGCCGGGAGAGGAGTGGTTTCATGGTTTCCTCGTGTAGGTGCTCACAAAGACCCGGGTGCTGTAGTTGGTCGCGAGACCCGGGGGAGGATCGGTCGTGCCGGTGTTGATACAGGGCCAGTCCACGCGGACGACCAGTTGGGCAATGTCCATGTTGGAGCCGAACTGGGGATGGTTTTGAACGGTGTAAAGGAAGCGATAGTACGGGCCGGCGTAACTGGGGTTGGTCGTGACGTTGTCGCTCAACACAGGTAGATAGCCGTTCAAGTCGAAGTAATTCGTCACGGTTGCGCCTTCGTGGTCGTAGTCGGCCCGCCCGAGCAGGCTGGTCGCACCCGCGGGCATATACGGTGAGCTGGTGTAGGGGGTGACCCTGCGCCAGTGCATCATGTCGCCCGCGAGCGTCGTGATGGTCGTTTCGTCGGCCACGCGGCGGCTGGCGTTGATGCCGCTGGGCATGAGACCGAGGATGACGACGAGGGCCAAGCCGACCACGCCCAAGGCCAGCGTGATCTCGACCATGCTGAAGCCGCGCTCTGATCGCCAGCGCGAGACAGGAAGAATGCTCCGGTTCATCTGTAACTTTCCTTGAAGCGGGTGCGCACCCGACCGCCATACTTGTCGTATTCGATATAGACCCAGTTGTTGGTGTCGCTGACGGCCACGGTGACGCCGGCCGGGTCCACCACCGTGCCGGTCACCAGTCGGATGCCGGCGGTGCCCTTGTTGGATCCCGTGACGGAACTCGCCGCGACCAAGCCGGTGGGACGAAACTCCACGCCGCAGACGAGCCCGGTAAAAAGCTGGCAGGCAACCGTATTTGTCGCTTCGAAGTACTGCCATGCGTCCGTGCTGCTGGTTGCTCTGCCCAGACCCCGTACCATGGCACCGATGGGCGGAGGTGGGTTGTTGGCGGCGTTGGCGTTGATGGTGTCGTAATAGTAGCCGTCCTGGTCCGAAAAAATAACCCCCTGCGGAAGGAACGTCCAGTCTTCCAGCGCCTCCCAGTCGTCCACCAGACCGGAGTCGCCGTTGATGTTTGCTTTGACGACGGTGTACGCACGGCAGACGAGTTCGTCGCGGACGACGCCACCCGAATTGGTCACGGCGAAGATGAACCGGACGGGCACGCGCTCGTTGATGGCGTACTGCCGGGCGAGTTGCATGGTGCTGGACACCTGCCGGGCGGCGACTTGCAGCGCAGTGGAGCGGAGGGAGTTGATCGTCGGGATGGCGAAAGCCATCAGGATGAGTACGACGACGATGACCGCCATCATCTCCAGCAGGGTGAAGGCTGCGTTCTTCCGACTTACTCCGTTGCTGCGGTGTATGTTCATTCCCAAGACCGGATGTCGTCCGAACCGCTTCCGGTGTCTATGACCTTGTTGGCTCCTTTCGAGAAGATGAGGAGTGTCTTGTTGGTCACCGACGGGTAGAGTTGGTTCGCGTGGGGAGAGCAGATGTTGTCGTAACCCGTGTCAATCACGACCTCGTACTGATTGTCCCATGGGTCAATCCAGTTGGTGCCCGCATCGAAGCTCTTCTGGGCGATGTCCAAGAAAACGATCCGCCGCGTGTTGGTGGTGTAACCGTCGTTGCCGTCGCCAGCCACCGACCGGAGCACGTTCATCAGGTAGCGGTTGTCCATGTATCCGCCCATCGCCCCGTAGCTCCAGTCGGTCGTGTTGCCGTTGCCGTGTGGGAACTTGCCGTACTCAGTATAGTACTGTTTGATGGCGGCCTCGATCATCTTCACCTCGCTGCGTGCCTTTGCTTCCTTGGCCTTCTTGCGGATGATGGAGATGGCCGGGAACAACAGCCCCGCCAGGATCGTGATGATCGCCATCACGATGAGAAGCTCCGTCAACGTGAAGGCCCGGCGGCCCAGGGAGTGATTCCATTTAGCATTCATTTGATGTCCTCCATCGTTAGAATTGATAGTTCCAGATGTCATCTGCCGTGTTAAACACGCCGTCCGGCCCGGCAGACCCAAGATCGAACGTCACTCGGTTCGTGAATCCCGAGAACACATACTGGTACGGCCGATCCCACGCATCGCGCAGGTAATACTCGCTGCCATCCTTCGCCACGTTGCCTTGCTTCGTATCGCGAAACGCCGTGAAGTAAGCCTTCTTGCCTGATTGGGGCAACAAGGTCGTCCCATCGCTGCCAGCAAGCGCCGCCAACAGCTTTTTCGAATTTGCAGTCGCAGATGCAATCGTCATCGGCATATTCGAGTTCGCGCATTGGGGATAATCACCGTAGTCGTTCTTGTAGGTGCGCAGCGAGGATTCGATCGTCTTGATCTCGGCCTTCACCACGGAGGATCGGGTCCGAAACCAAACATAGCGCGCAATTCCGACAACCATCCCCGCCAGAATGGCAATGATGGCTATCACCAAGAGCAGCTCCAGCAAGGTGAACGCGCGGGGGGAGAAGAGGACCGGAGACCGGAAACCGGAGACCGGAGACCGGCTGCGGGCTGTGGTCTGTGGTCTGTGGTCTCGTGTCTCTGCGACTGCTTTCATTTCCGTTCCCTCAGTTCGCCTTCCAGCCGTTCGCTGATCCATTGCTTGATCATGCTCTGGTAATTGAGGTAGCGTGACCGGGCGAGGCGCTTCAATCGTGCAAGCATCCGAGGATCTATCCGCAAAGAGATCGTCGTGGACTCGGAGGAGTCCGTCCCGGTAACGGCGCCTTCCATCAGGCTGGGCTCGACGCTGTTCTTGAGCCAGAACGCCGCTTCGTCACGTTCGTTGGCGAACGCCGGTACACTCTCCCAGCTTTGGATGGTGGTGATCATTGGTTTACGGTTCGCGGTTCTCGGTTCACAGTTCGCGGTTGGATGGCTGAATTACCAGTCAACTCTGAACCCTGAACGCTGAACTGAGAACGATTCATTGTTACATCCATTCAGACAAACGCCGTTCGTAAAAGTAGTTTTCTTGCTCGGTCATGGGGCGCGAAGCGATGACCCGGTAGGTCTTTCCGTCGGAGCGATAGACGCTGAACAACCCTTTGCCGGAAAGGGTGCGTCCCAAGTTGATGTAACGAGCCTGACTGGAGAACCGGGCGGAGTTGGGCATGAGTCGAATCGAGAACGGATCCTCGAACGATTCCTCGATGTCCTTCGGTGTTGGGAAGGACTTGAGGTCGAAAGCGGGGTTGATCCAGTCGAAGTCCATAGTTCATTGTCACCACTCAGTACATACCATGCATATACAATGCCGTCAACATGTATTTTTCACTTGGTTATTGGTGATTCGTTATCGGTTATTGGGCAATCGCTGATGTTTCGGTGTTTTCCACCGAGAACTGATAACTGATAACCGATAACCTTCTTCCAGCCTCACGACGCACCGAGTTTGTTTACGATGGCGATCAACGGCAGAAACAGCGCGATGACGATGGTGCCGATGACGAGCGCCAGGCCGACGATCATCAGCGGTTCGAGAATGGACGTGAGCGCGCCGACGGCGTTGTCCACTTCTTCCTCGTAGGTGTCGGCGATCTTCATCAACATTTCGGGAAGCGCGCCGGTTTCCTCGCCGACGTCAATCATGCTGATGACCATCGGCGGAAAGACCTTGGAGGCTTCGAGCGGTTGGACGATGGATTCGCCTTCCTTCACGGCGTCGTGCACCTGCTCGACGGCCTTGGCGACGATCTCGTTGCCGGAGGTGTCACGCGTGATCAAGAGCGCCTGCAGGATGGGCACGCCCGAGCTGATGAGCGTGCCGAGCGTCCGCGTGAACCGGGCGATGCTGACTTTGCGGATGAGTTCGCCGAAGAGCGGCATGCGGAGTTTGATGGCGTCAATCGCGAACTTGCCCTTCTTGCTCCTGGCGATGGATTTGAGGAGGAAGATGAACGCGGCGATGCAGATGATGACGATGAGCGCGTGATGTTTGATGGCGTTGCTGATGGCGAGCATGAGCAGCGTCAACGGCGGCAGCGGTTCGCCTTCGAGCATTTCGTTGAAGATCTGTTGGAACTTCGGGACGATGACGACGAGGAGGAAGGTGACGATGATCGAGGAAATACCCAGTACGACGACGGGGTACACCATCGCGGAGATGACCTTGGCTTTGATCTTCTGCGCTTTCTCCATGAACTCGGCAAGACGGTTGAGGACGGTCTCGAGCGCGCCCGCGACTTCGCCGGCTTTTACCATGTTGATGTAGAGTTTGTTGAAAATCTTGGGGTACTGCGCCATGGCTTCGGAGAAGGTGCTGCCGCCTTCGACGGCCTCGGAGATGCCGCGGATGGCCTTTTTGAGCACGGGGTTCTTTTCCTGTTTCTCCAACACGCGCAGACCGCGTAGCAGCGGGAGGCCGGCATCAATCAGCGTGGCGAGCTGGCGGGTGAATGCACAGAGCACCTTGCCCTTGACGCTGCTGCCGATCGAGAAGCTGAGGTTGATGTTGCGCAGGCCGGACTTCTTCTGGCCT
>CAZOTB010000189.1:0-11424 GCA_964582645.1 uncultured Verrucomicrobiota bacterium
CGCTGGATTCTGCCGAACCGCTCCGGCTGGTGGCCGATCCGGTTTCCCGGCTTCGACTCGCCGCCGTGGCGTCCACCGCAAACGGGCTGGCACATTGATGGCAACCAGTTTCATCACCACATCAACTCGCCCGACCAGGGGTTTTTGGGGATTCTTATCTTTTCGGACATCGAGTCGGGCGACGGCGGCACGGCAATCAGCGTAGGTTCGCACAAGATCACCGCCCGGATTCTGACCGAAGCGGAGCCGGCAGGACTTGAAGCGGGCGAACTGAGCAAACGCGTCGTCGCGCGACCACGCGGTGAAGTGGTCGAGATCACCGGCAGCCCCGGCGACGTCGCGCTGCTGCATCCGTTCATGCTCCACAGCGCGAGCGCCAATACCGGCGGCCGGGTACGTATCATCACCAACAAATGCATCACCCTGAAGGAACCGATGAACCTCGACCGGGCCGATGCATCCCAGTACTCGCCGGTGGAACTGGCGATTGTCCGGGCGCTGCGATCGTAAACTCCCGCTACTGCTTCTCCATCAACTCGACCTCGTAGCCATCGGGGTCGGTGACGAAACCCATCTTGCTGCCGGTTTTGAACTTCTCGCGCCAGCCATCGGGCCAGATGGCGTAGCCTTGCTTCTCCAACTCATCGCACTTGGCGATCAAGTCAGGATACCCAATGGCAGTGTGCATCAAGTCCTCGGGCACTTTCAGTTTGTAGTCGGGCGAATGGCACAGTTCGAGGAAATGCTCGTTGCCCGGCAGTTCCAGAAACGCGAGTTGATTTCCCGCCGGTGATTTGTCCGTGCGACGCGTGCATTTGAAACCGAGCTTCTCGTACCAGCCAATGGACCGTTCCAGGTTGCCGACGCGAATTCGTGTATGAAGAAACTTGGGCATGATTGATTCCTTTTGATTGGGTTAATTTCACTTCAAAGCCAGCATCAACTCACCATCGTCCGCCTGCACACCACCTTTGTTTTCCCATAAATGCCGCTTCTCGTCGTAACTCCAGCCACGCCGCTGCAACTGGGAAGCGAACTCCGTACGTTCCAGACTCAGACAGCCGAGCGCACGCCGCTCCCAAAGTTCCACCACGAGGCGGTTCAGAAGTGCTTCGCTCGTGAAGCTCGTCCGTCCGTTCCCGAGGCAGGCGTCAAAGACTGCGTTCAGCACGGCGACCTTGTCGAGTTCGGAAGTTGGCGCAGCCAATCTGTGTTTGAGCTTCGCCTTTTTTGCCGGCTTGAAGAAAGTGAGGATCATCTCACCAGCAAGCACGCTCTCGGAATTCTTCTTCTTATGCATGGACCAAATGACATCGCCTGTTTGCGTGATCGCGGCCTTGAACTCTGCGCCATTCTCGGTCGCGGACTCCAGAATCGTGGAGAAGTAACTAAGATCCCAATGCTGGAATACTATCGAAAACCATCTCTCAGGTTTCAGGAGACGCAGGCAAACAGCGATGCTCTCGGCGAGCTTGGATTTGTAATGGTCTTCGCTAAGGTCGCACTCGCCACCGACGATGGCTTCTGCCTGTCGCGTGTCTTCGGTCACGTGGAATCCAAGCCAGTGGTTCCAAAGGATCGAGAGGTCGAGGTAAGTGATGAAACCACCATAGGGAGGATCGGTGAAGATGTAGTCCACGCTGCCCGGTTTTACGTGCCGATCCAGCGCAGCGGCATCCTCAGCCAGTACGCGAAAATCACGTCCACTATCAATCGCGCCGGCGCGGCCCGTCTTGGCCCGGTAGTAGTCCCTTAGCCGCAACACCTCCTCCTTCGCCTCGGTGACATTTTGGAAGCGGCCTGCGAACGTCTCCCAGATTGGCAATTCGACACACTCGGACGCCAGCTTGTATCGGTAGATGCTGAAAATGCTGGAGCCGCCCCGGCTCGCGGCCCGTCCCTTGGTGGATAACCACGTCTTGTTCAGCTTCGCGACTGAGGCCGACCATGCGAGCAATAACAGATTCCGCACAACGCCGGCAGATTCCGTCTCGATTGCCTGCTTGATCGCGGCCAATCCCGCCAATTGCTGCGGCGCGAACATATCGAAATAGAATTCCGCATCGGAGTTTTTGGGCAGGCGGATGTTCTCCGGTAACGGGAGCTCGCGGAGCAGGCGTCGCACGTGGCCGTCGGAAGCTTTCTCGATCCTGGCCACCTGCGGTTTGCATCGTTCTTCTACGCGAGCAAACGCTACACGCAAGGGCGCGACGGAGGGCAAAGTCGTGTCGGCGATGTTGGCAGCGATGAAATTGGCAAAGGGGTTAAGGTCGTTGTGAATTGCGGAACGCCCCGAGAGGAACGCCTCGATCGCTGTCACCCCGGTCCCACCGAACGGGTCGAGCACCACGTCTCCCTCACGTGAGTAGTGTTCGATGTACGCCCGCACGACGTTGGATGGACGCCGAGTGAAATAGGGATGCACACCATAATGCCGGGCCGCCTCTTGCCGTGCGGCGGGAATGGCTTTGAGTATCGGTGGGATGGTGGCGCGTTGGCTCATGACGAGAAATGTCTTGCGAGGGCTCTCACCTCGACGACATCCACATGCTCCCGTGGGTGATGGATGTCATGGTCGAGGCAGAGGACGACCACGCGCGGGAGCTTGGGGTAATTCTTCACCTGATAACTGAATCCGCTCGACCGCTTTTTGAGCTCGACTGGGCACTGATATTCCGGGAAGCCCAAGAAGTGAAACTTACTGTCTGGGCAATCGTAACCTCTCAGCAGATAAGGGCCGATTAACCAGCCCAAATGGTCGAACGCACCTGCGAGGCGCAATAAATCGGCTTCGCTCACCAGTTTTGCGCGAGGCGAGCCGTATTGCTGGGCGAAGCGCTTGAACTGGGAGGCAGCCCAAGTTAGGCTGTCTGGTGTTTTTCTCCGTGTCGCCTCGATCTGCTTTTTCCAGAGATCACTCTGATGCTGGGAATGGAACGAGAGCGGCGCATTTGCCGGAGGAAGAACTTCACGGCGACTGACTCCCCGCCACTCCACTTCGAGAGGTACAAGGATAAATCGGCTTTGCTTGTCGAAGGAGATTTCGATCTCGATTCGCTCGAAACGCACTTTCGCTCTCAGCGCAAACCACCGCCGAATCGCCTCGCCGATGGACTCTCGCGACTCGCCCTTCTGTATTCTGTAATGTTGAGCATTCGCTTTGACGATTTTGCCACGGACAAGCTTATGGTCAGGCTCAACCGCGACGAAAGGTGTTTCAACAGGACCGTAAGGCGTCTGAAGAATTACCGGACAAGCCTTTATTCGTTGAAGATGTCCGCTGACATGATCAGGAATGTCTGAGAGCCAATACTGTGGTCCACCGCTTTCTCCTAGTTTGGCTTGCTGCAAATGCATGTTTCGAATCGCAGTTTACACAAGCAACTACCTCTTGCGAGTCATATTATTCGCGCGGTGCCCACCATGCGGCTTGCCAGCAAGCTCTGACAGAATACGCCTCCGGCTTCGCCGGAGGCCTACACGCTTCATCCCCTCGCCAGCGGTAAATCTTCCTCTGGTACATGAGTGATGTGATTGTGGCCAGTAGGAAGCCGGAGTTGGCGGATTGCTTGGCTGGTTTGTTGGGCCATTTGGCCACGGCTCTTTAAGTAGGGCGACCTTCTCTTTGACGACTTAGCTGGAGGGCATTCATGACCAACGGGCCCGGAGCATCGGGTGATGGTAGTTCACGGGAATCACATTGCCGTCCGAGGCGCGCGTGCCGGGTTGCATGAAGTGGATGGCGTACGCGCGGCGTTGACGGTCAGTTTCGTTGGGTTGGGTGTAGTGCAGCGTCTGGCAATGGTGGAACATGACCCCGCCGGCAGGCAGTTCGATGACCTGCGCTTTGGAGGTGTCCACACTCGACTCGATCAGCGGGCCGGGGGTCTTGCCGGTCTCGTGCCACACCGGTTTGAGATGGCTGCCGGGGATGACCTGCATCGCGCCGTTCTCGCGGGTCGCGTCGTCGAGTGTCAGCCAGCAGGACATCAACGTGGCCGGGCGGCATTTCCAATAGGCGTTGTCCTGATGCCAGAACACCGCGCCACCGGTGCGCGCGGGTTTCCACAGGGCCTGGTCGTGGAAGAGCATGATGTTCGGTCCGATCAGGTCCTCGACGAAGTTGAGAATACGCTCGTCGTAGTTGAGTTTGCTGAACAACACGCTGCGCTCACACATATTGACGATCTGCAGCATTTGCGTTTTCGCGGCGCGCTTCGAGTCGGCTGACTTGTTGTCGCTGGCGAGATTGCTGTACAGGTTCGTGCGATTGGCCTCGGCGAACACGCGATCGTACTCGGTGCGATAGAGTTCGATCTCGTCGTCGGTGAGCAGCTTACCGTGCTTTAAGTAGCCGTTAGCCCAGAAGAAGTCTATCTGTTCCTGGCTCAGTGTCATAGTGTGCCTCTGTTGAGTTGCGTAAAAACCGGCAATTTGAATACTCAGGTCATGCCCAGGAAGCAAGGAAAGACGTTTCGGCTCAAGATAATCCGGTTCAAGGACCGGCTCACCGGACGAGAGGTCGAGAAGTTGTCCCACGGCAAAGCGGACACGGTCCTTTCCTATTTTACCCGCGAGATTATTACGCCCGACAACCGCGGCGTGCTCTTGGCGTCGAACCGAAGCGGGAAGTGGCTGCCATACCTGATTTTTCCCGACGAGCGAACGATGCGCTGTCTGTGCACGACTCCGATGTGCAGTTGGGCGAGCCCGGCTGTCGGGGGCGAGCGGGTGGTATTTGTCTCGGAGGACGGGCGTCTGGGATATGTGCCGTTGGAAGGCGGTGCATTTCGGGCGATCGTCGAACTGCCGCGGGAACGCGAGTATTCGCATGTCGCGGCGTCATCGTGCGGACGGTATGCCTTCCTCCTCTACTCGGAGCAGGCGCCGCGCACCACGAAGACAATCGCCGATGGTCGATCTCATTCGTCGGGTTCGGAGCGGACAGCGTTCGGTCTTCGCACCGTGATGCTCCGAGTGAACCTCGACACCAGTATCACGAAGGCTCTCACAGGCGGGCTCGGTTCATTCTTTCACCCGATGATCAGCCCCGCGGACCCGACCGTGATGGAATACTGCGCTGATACGATGTTCTGGCGACAAGGCCAACGAATGTGGACGATCCGCTATCATGAACGGGCCGCGCTCGTGGAGGTGCGCCCATTGTTTCGTCAGAGGTTCGGGATTGATTCCGTGGGCCATGAGTTTTTTCTTCAGAACGGACGCGTTGCCGCGGTGTATATGCGCTACGCAAAGATCACGGACCCGATTGATCAGCCCAAGGACAGTTTCATCTTAATCGCCGATCCCATCAGCGGCAGACATCGCGCATACAAGACCACAACCATGCTGCACAACCATCTGCACGGCCGCGATGGGAGACTGTTTGTGAGCGAGGGCATCTCGGGAAAGGCTGGCCCGAAGACCATGGACCTGTTGTGCCGATACGACGTGCGCGGGCAGCGGGCGGTTTCCACTCCGCTTTGCCAGAGCGGTTGTTCTTGGAAAGGCCAGCTCGGGCATCCGCACGCCGTGCTCGATCGCACGAACCGATGGTGTTACTTCAACTCCGACCGCAATGGACGCTGCCATGTGTACCGGGTGAGGATGGATTGAACCGCGTCGTCGCCGCTTTTGTAGGGCGCGGATGCCTCCGCCCGTGCTGTTTGCGGCGGAGGTTTCGCGCCGCTGCCGCTCCACACCCGGCACGGCGCGAAACCCCGGTCGCGGAACGGCGTGCGACGGGGGCATTCGCGCCCTGCAATCACCGCCACAGAAACCGCGTTTCCCATGAACGTCGTCCTCGTTGAACCTGAGATCCCGCAAAACACCGGCAACATTGGCCGACTCTGCGTGGCGACGAACTCGACCTTGCACCTCGTCGAGCCGCTCGGGTTCCGCATCACCGACGCCCAACTCAAACGCGCGGGGATGGATTACTGGGAACACCTCGACGTGCGGTATTGGAAAAACCTCGACGCGCTGACCGACGCCGCGCCGGACACGGCCCGCTTCTTCTACGTCACGACGCGAAGCAAGCGTCCATACACCGAGCCGCGCTATCGAGTGAATGACTATCTCGTATTCGGTCGTGAAACCGCGGGCCTGCCGGTGGCGCTGCTTCGGGCGAACGCCGAACGTTGCATCACCATCCCGATGTGGAACCAACACGCGCGGAGTCTGAACCTGGCGACGGCCGTGGGGATTGTCTTGTACGAAGCGCTGCGCCAGACGCGCAACTTCTGATGAGACGCATCCTGTCCGCAGAAGTGGACTTCGTTTTCCCGTTCGCTTTTCCCGCGCGGGATTCTGCGGGTACTCCTCGCATTCGCGTCGGTCACTCGGTCGCGTGGTACCGGCGCAGCAACGCGGCGATCTCGTCGTGCCCACGCTGGATTGCAAGACGCAACGGCGTCGCGCCGCTCCGATCACAGCGGTTCGGATACGCGCTGCGTGAGAGCAACAGTTCCACCGTCTCTCGGTGACCTTCGAGTGCGGCCAGATGCAGCGGCGTGCGACTCATCTTGTCCTGGGCGTTGATGTCCGCTTTGTGCTTGAGGAGCAGTTCGGCGACCCGAGTCAGTCCGTGCTTGGCCGCCTGATGGAGCGGCGTCGAGCCGAAATCCGAGCGTGCCGACACTTTCGCATCGTTGAGCAGGAGAAGGAACGCCACCTCCGGGGTGCTGGCGTAATGCAGCGGCGACATGCCGTACTTGTCGCGAGCGTGAACGTGCATCGGGTCGGCGCGCAGGAACATCTTGACCGCGCTCCAGTCGCCGTCCTGCGCCGCCATATGGATGTCGTCCCACCGTGTGGCTTCCGCCCACGACGGAAAGCCAAACTCTTTCGATACAGTTTTCCCCAATCCAATGGGGCTCATCATCGTGCCCGCTGCCATAACTACCTCCTTGAGGGGGCAGAAGAGTCCCCCCACTCAGTAGTAGTAATTGGTTCGCGCGGCCGGTAACTCGCTGCCGCTGGCTGATGGAGGGTAACCGCGCTCGGTTACCAGCGGCGATCGAGCAGTTCCCCGGAGACATCGTTCACGTCTCGCATCGAGCCTGCGAAACACCATAACAGCGAACTGTCGGCATACGTCGGATCGGCGAGGCTCACGCCAGGGCTGTGATATTCGATCTCGCCGAACCCAAAACCGTCCCACGCCTGCGCGACCTGTTGCCGGGCGCGCCGCGCATCAGGCCCGTCGCAATAGTCTGCGCCCGGCATCGAGGGAAACTGCCAGATCAGCGCCGCCCATTCGCCGTTGGTCATCCGACGCAAAACTCCCGCGCGACCGGTTACCTGCGCGGTATCGAGCCCGATCTTGGCGCACTGGTCGCCGGTGTATCGCCACGTCAGCCGGTCCTGCGCGCTCTTCCAACTGCCGCGTCCGAGCGAGTTGAAGTACACCAACGGCCTGGCCCGGCCCAAGGTTGGAATGAGCAGGCGTCCGCCCACGGGCATTTGGATCAGATGCCACATATCCACGCGCTGATGTTTCTTCGCGCGCAGCAACTCCAGCCGGTGCTGTAGCCGAATGCCAACGTACCGCAAGCCGCGTGTCGCGATCGGACTCGGCGTCGAAGCAATGGTTCTATCGACGCGGAATGCAACCTTCGAACCGTCGCGGTGGTCGCGCAATGTGAGCTGCGCATCCAGACTCGCTGAGGCGGACGTGCATTGGCCCCAATCGTAGCTGCCCGGGTCAATCGCGCCCGGCACCTTGTAGTTCGAGTAGCGAACCAGATCGGGCTTGCCCATCCAATGATAGGCGTACTCCGGCGCAAACCAGACGCGCAGTCCGCCAATGCCGCCGGTGATGCCCCACATATTCTTGCGCCAGACGCTGTGTCTGTGCAGTTCGGGCGACGACCAGAAGATGTTTTCGTCCAGGCCGGGAAACCGCAGGCTGATCACGCGTCCCGCCAACGCGCACACCGCAGCGCGCCCGCCGCCGTCGCACGCGACCTCGTGGATCCGTACGCGTGCGGCTCGCAGGTGGCGGGTGATTTCGGAATGCTTCATGAGGTTCGATTACACCGACGGCGGATTCGTGGCAAGGAACTCCGTGAGCGCCACGCAAGCCCTTTCGGTCTGCCGCTGCAACTGCCGGAGTCTCCTGATCAGCAAGGGGTCGCGGAGTATCGCGCCGATGACGGCACCAAAACGCAGCCGTCCTTCGGCATGGAAGAATCCACCGATGGCGGCCGGCAACGACTCATCAGCCATGTCGCTGATGGCGCGAATGGCTGCGAACGGAATGCTGTGTTCGGCGCACACGTGCGCCAGGGCGGCAGATTCCATATCCACCGCGACGGCGGCGAACCGGGAGGCAAGCGCGGCTTTGTCCCGCGCGCTGGTGATCATGCGACCAACGGAGAGAAGCGAGCATCGAGGATGGACGATGGAGGATAGAGAATGGCAACCGAGTCGTTGCGCACTGACTTCTTCCACTACCTCCGAAGCAACAATCACATCGCCTACCTTCAGAGCAGGAGCAAGCGCGCCAGCGACACCAGTGGAGATGACGAGGGATGGCTTCGTTGTCCGAAGCAAATCCCTCCCGGTGCGTTCTGCGTTCCGCGGTCCGACGCCGCTTACGATCAGATGGGCTTGGCCAGACTGGACGGCTGGAACGCGGCGGAGATGCTTTGCTTCCTGGCGCAACGCGCACATCAGAACGATCATAGAATGCGATGGTGACAGGTCTTGTGGCAGCTTGGAATTAAAAAGGTTCGGATGTCGGGATGCTCAACGAACATGTTGGTTACGACGGCCCTTGTCGGGACCGACCCGCAAATTCGCTTGCTCCAGGCCACCTCGCAACTAAACTGCAAAACAGACAGCGGCCAAGGAATCAACTCCGGGAACAGCAATGATTGTGATGAGGGTACCACTCGAATTCCGGCCACACACACCAGCCCTACCTGGGCATATCGCAGCGGCGACCTGCGCACAACCCCATTTCAAAGTTCCAGTCTCTCAGCCTTCCCGATTGCAGTGGCGAGCGGCGAGCGCGATCCCGCCGGTGAATGCACGCGAGTTGACCTATGAGCGCGCGCCGAGCTTCATCCCGACCTGTCGCCTCACCGAAGGTGCGCCAACGGCACCACGGTGAGCCACTCGCTGACTGGCAGAATTCTGCAGCGAACCTGCGCGCGTGGAGTCACGACCACGCACGGTTTCAACAATGCCGGTGATCCGACCGCTGTAGATTATTCCGAATCAACACCCGACGTCTCGTACACCTTGGATCGTCGTGGGCCCAGAACTTCCGTAACTTGGGGCACAAACACTGTGAATCTCGGTTACAACTCTGCCGGCCAGATGACCAACGAGAATTGGACTCCGGGGATTATCAGCGGCATCCGCCATCTGCGGTGAATAACATCTCTGCGTTCCTCGCGTTCTCTCGCGGGCAAGAAGAATCAGGAACAGAAGGGCGCACAGAGCGCCGAGATTCAGCGACAGAGCAAACGAATGTTTCGCGACCCAGCGTACTGCCACAGCGCCCAGGCTCTGGCTCGGCGGGGGAACGATGCCCATTGCCACCGCTGTCGCGCAACTCTGACTCAACCCGGTGCCCTGCAATTCCACGATCTTGTTCTGCCGACCCAGTTCATCGTACGAGTAGCAATAGACCTTCGACGGCGAACCGGCTCCTGTTGCGTACAGCTTCTTCGTTTCCACACGCCCGAGCGTGTCGTACGTGAGTTCGGTCTTCTGTCCCTTGAAATCGAGCTTCGTGGCGAGCCGGGGGCGGGCAGCGGAATGCGAACAGGAATCAATTGATCAGGGATGGGATGGCTATGGGGCCGGAACCGGCAAGCCGGTCGGGAACGCGTGAACCATTCTGTCAATTGTCAAGGACTGCCCCTGATGCCTGCTGACAAAATCAAATTCGTTGTTAAGAAAGCTGGCCCATGGGGAATGGCGATTACGTTCATATGGGTGTTTGCCGTGCCTCCCAACGCGGAAGCAGGCTTGGCGGAGCGGACGGAGACTGCGTTCACCGAAGCGTCGAATCCGCTACCACTGAATCAGGAGCAAATCATACAATCGTGGGATGCCGGAAGTCGGATAGGTAGTGAGTGGTTGGACGAGATGGGATCCAAATATCGCAGTCTGCATCCGGGCTTGAACCTGACACCCTACCTGGAGTATGATAAAAATCTTGAGGGTCAGTCTTACGAAACTACCAGATAGCATTGACCTGTGAATGATCCATTTGAGCTACCGGTCCCTGTGAGGCTACGTGGGTTGACCGGTTACGTGGATACTTCCGGCCGAGTCATTATCCCACCGTCGTTTGCCGGAGGACAACACTTTTTTGAAGGGTTGGCTGTCGTAACGAACGGTGAAAAGTACGGTGCCATATCAAAGAACGGACAGTTGGAGATCCCATATAAATTCGGCTACTTGGGCCGTTTTAGCGAGGGATTAGCCCATTTCTGTTACGAGTCACCAGTTTCAGGAGAATTCGGGTACATAGACAAAGAGGGCAACGTCGCAATCGAGCCGCACCTTCAGACTGCTTTTCCATTTCGAGAAAGGCTAGCCAACGTTCGAATCAGTGGCAAGTGGGGTTTCATCGACCGACAAGGTAATGTCGTCATCCCAACAGATTTCGATTATTGTTCTCGCTTTTCTGAAGAACTCGCGACCGTGAGCTTCAGGGGCAAATACGGGTTCATTGATCGCGCTGGACGGTTTGCTATCCCTGCTCAATTCGATCAAGCGAGACCGTTTTCCGAAGGTTTGGCGTGGGTTTTGTTGAATGGATTAGCTGGGTTCATTCGAAGGAATGGTAGCTTTCAGATCACGCCGCGATCCACCTGCGCAGATGACTTCCACGAAGGACTAGCTGTTTCCTCTGATCCATCCTCCAAGAAAATGGGGTTCATTAACACAGCCGGAGCGACGGTCATCCCTCCGCGCTACACAGCAGCCTACGGGTTTTCGGAGGGACTGGCGGCGGTCTATATAGGTGGCACACTCAATGAGGATCGCTTAGTCTCGGGCGGCAAGTGGGGATACATTGACAAGCGAGGAGCCTTGGAGATCAAACCGAGCTTTGACGACACACAATACTTCTGTAACGGTGTTGCCCGGGTAGACCTCGGTAACATCATTGAGCATGATTTTGCGACGGGCTACATCAACAACCGTGGCGAGTACATATGGCGGCCATCGAAGTAGCCCAAAGCGCGGCGATTGCCGGGCCGTCCCAAGAAGACCATCTGCTCTGTTAAGCGGACGTGAGACCATGACGGAAGCGATTTTACGGATGTGAAAAATGACTCAGAACGGAATTTGGCTCAATCATCAGGGTCAGTCCTGGGTCAGTCCTTGACAATCAGGTCAGTCCTGGGTCAGTCCTTGACAATTGACAGAATGGTTCACGCGTTCCCTCCCGGCTTGCCG